>CAMLSG010000385.1 GCA_946482635.1 uncultured Duganella sp. | reverse complement strand
CCTTTTTAATTCGCCGGAGACGAAAAAAGCCGTGGAAAAAAGGGTTACGTCCCCTTTTTCAGCTTTCCGTGGCTTTTTCCCAGGTGCGGCGGTCGCGCTTGGTTGGGCGGCCTTTGCTGTCGGCGAAGGGCTCGGGGAACAGTTTCTTGCGCTCGATCAGGGCGGCGCGGCGGGCCAGCGATTCTTCGCTCTCTTCATATAGGAGACGGGCGACTGGCGCGCCTTCGCGCTTGCCGGAGATCCCGACCACCAGCACGTCCCATTCGTCCGCGCCGTTGTCGATGTGCAGGCGCTCGCCCAGCTTCGCGTTGCGTGAAGGCTTGATGCGCTCGCCGCTCGACAGCTTCACCTTGCCCTTGTCGATGGCGTCGATGGCCAGCTGGCGCGTCTTGAAAAAGCGTGCCGCCCAAAGCCACTTGTCTATCCTTACGTCGCTCATGTGTACTTTCCTACTGCAAAAATGCGCATCAGCGTGCGGTAGAAGAAGTACGCCACCTCATATCCCACCCGCCGGAAGCGCCCGACATGTTCGAAATCCTGCGGGTGGATCACCACGCCATCGGCGATGGCGTCCTCGATTTTTCCGCGCAGGGAACGCGTGAATTCCACGTCCTTGATCACCACATTGGCTTCCTGGTTGAGGAACAGGCTCAGCCCGTCCACATTGGAGGAGCCAACAGTCGCCCAGTCATCGTCGATGACCGCCACCTTGGCATGCAGCTGCGTCTTGCGGTACTCCACAACCTTGACGCCCGCTTCCAGCAGCTTGGGGTAGAAGGAATGCGCTACCGCATCCTGCAGCCAGAATTCGCCGACGCCGATCAGCAGCACCACGTCCACCCCGCGCTGTGCGGTCGCCGCCAGGGCGCG
This sequence comes from uncultured Duganella sp., assembly GCA_946482635.1. The sequence goes on along the minus strand of CAMLSG010000385.1, from coordinate 1,639 downwards.
GCGGAACTTGCGGCCCGGCGCGAAGTAGGGATTGGCCAGCAGCACGCTTTTCTTCGCCCGTCCCAGCGCCTGCAAGTACGCGCGCTGGATGGTGCGGCGGTTGCGCAGGTTGTCGCGCACCACGAAGCCGGCCTGCATGGTGCTCTGGCGCGCGATCTTGTTCAGCTTGCGCACTTCATTGAACAGGGTCAGGCGCTTGACGATGTTCATATGCCCCAGCCGCGTCCATTGCGTTTCCGCCTCGCTATGGATGGACTCGACCAGCGGCCCGCGTACCGCCACCGCAAAATCCCAGCGCGGCGCCGCCAGCGCTTTGTTGTGGTCGTAGTCGGTGAACATATCGTCGTTGATATTGATGCCGCCGACAAATGCCACTTGCGCGTCCACCACGCAGATCTTGCGGTGGGTGCGCGTGACGCCGCGCCGGAACCAGGGATTGAAGATACGGTGCTCGACGCCGGCAGCCGTCACTTCGGCATGCAGCCGATACGCCGGTTTGTGGCCAGTGCCGAACCAGTCGGTAATCATGCGCACCGTTACCCCACGCTGGGCGGCGGCTTTCAGCGCGGCCATCACGCGCTTGCCGGTTTCGTCCTCGGCAAAGATATAAGTCTCGAAATAGATTTCAAACTGCGCGGCCTCGATCGCCTCGACCAGTGCCGGAAAATAATCGGTGCCGCAGTGCAGGAGTTTGACTTCGTTATCGGCTAGAAAATCTACGTGACGCATGTGTCAGGAAACCAGTTTCAGGTTCGCCACAATGGGCGCGTGATCCGACAGCTTGGCCCACAGCGGGCCATGCAGGACTTCCGCGGATTCTACCTTGAAGCCCCGCACATAGATGCGGTCCAACCTGAAAAATGGCAAGGCCGCCGGGAAAGTGCGCGCCGGCCTTTGCGCGGCCTTGCGCCGCGCCAGGGTGCGCACCAGGTCGGCGACCGGATGGCCATGCTTGATCTCGTCAAATACTTCGCGCACGCCGAGCGCGGCTTGCAGCTTATCGGTCAGCGTATTGCGCCAGTCGTTGAAGTCGCCGGCAATAATGACCGGCTCGCCGTCCGGCGCCGAACTGCGTACCGCTTCGATCAGCATTTCGGCCTGGCGCACCCGGCTACGCTCGAACAGGCCGAGGTGGATGACGTAGCAATGCACCAGCTTGCCCTCGGTTTCCACCACCGAATGCAGGATGCCGCGCGATTCGTAGGCGTGGTCGGAAATGTCGGTATTGGTCCAGCGCGCGATCGGGTATTTGCTGAGCAGGGCGTTGCCGTGGTGGCCGTGGTCGTATTGCGCATTCAGGCCGTACACGGACTGGTGCGATTCCCCCGCAAAAAATTCATGCTGGGCTTTTTTCGGCCAGTGCCGGTGGCCAGCACTTTCCTCGCCATAACGAGCCTCTATCCGGTCATGCTGGCCCTGCACTTCCTGCAGGAATACCAGGTCGGCATGGAAAGCCTCAATCGCATGGCGCAAGGCATGCACCCGTGGATGGCTACGGTACGACACGCCTTTATGGATGTTGTATGTGGCAACGCGGATCTTCATGCAAGCATTCTAACTCCAACTGCCCGGCTTGCTCCCTGTCAAAAGTGCTGAGAATTGCCTTATAGTTACTTCCATGACCCAGATTCATTATGGC
>CAMLSG010000384.1 GCA_946482635.1 uncultured Duganella sp. | reverse complement strand
TCCTTTGCCAGGACTTCAAGGCGCAAGGTCTCCGCCTCCAGCAGCAGTGCTTCCGCTTCCAGGCGCTGGTTGCGGCGCAAGGACAGGGTCGCCATATAGCAGACATTCCAGGCCAGCATGACGCCGATCCAGAACGACAGCAGCATCAGGAACCACACCGGACTGCCGACATACCAGTTGGCGCCCGACACGTAATAGTCGACCACCGTGTTACTGACAGTTTGCGCCAGCCCCATGGCGGAAGCTGAAAGGGCGGCAGCTTGCCAGCCAAGGCGCTTGCCGCGTTTCAGCCGGAAATTGCACAGGCGGCGCCACAGGGCGGTCAAGGCCAGGCCGCTCAACCCGCACCATGCGGCCAGCGGGAAATAGGTGACGTGAAGCTTATTGACGACGGCGACAAACAGTGCGACACCGCTCCATCCAAGCGCTTGCAGCAGCCAGTAATAATGTTCTCTTTTCATGGGCTGGGAGCATACCGTATTGCGCCGGCTGTCGTTCCAGCGAAATGACGAGCGGTCGAATCGGATGACGGGCGGTTGTGTCAGGCCCGGCGCCGGCGGGCGAGCAGCGGGAAGACGAACCACACGCCAATCAGCAGCAGGAACGCGGCCAGGCCACCGGCTGCGCTGCCCATATCGCTGCCGGTCACCATGTAGAGGACCACGGCAATGTCAAGCGCAAGGCCGGCGGCCAGCGGCGCGAGGGCGTAGCAGATGGCGCGCGAGGAAATGGTGATCGCATGCATCGACACCTGGCCCGGTTCGGCGAGGCGGTGGTAGGCGGCCGGCAACATGACCAGCGCGATGGCCAGCACCACCATGGCCAGGGCTGCGGCGTGGCAGTCCTGGGCGTAGACCGGCAGCTTTTCGAAGCGCTCATTGAAGACGGCAATGGCCTGGAAACCGAACAAGGCCTGGATGCCTGGCAGTATCATGCGCGCCTCTTCAATAATGCGGCCCATCTGTTCCTTTAATGATTCTTTCTCGCTGTGCTCGTCCATGCTGCCGATTCTAGCGAGCAGCCGGATTCGCAGGCGCGCGCCTGTCCGGACAGAATGCTGTGCGCTACCAGCCCGGCGCCGTAGTTGGACATATGATCGTCATCGAAATAGAGGGCTTTGGATTCCTTGACGGCGTAGCAGCGCGCAGCATCGCAAAACAGCGATTCAGGCCGAACGATGCGCACGCTGGGCGGCAGTTCGCCCAGCCGCTGTTCCACATAGGCGCTGCGGCGGTGCCACCAGTCGGTGGTGACGCCATCGACGTTACGCGGATCGTCGGCCTGTCGAATCAGCTTGTCGACCTGGCGCGGAAGTTCAGGCGCCTGCAGGACGACGGTCACGTGTTTGCCCGCGCTGGTAAATCGATCCAATATCGTCTTGTAGGAAGCCCAGATGGCGCTGCGCCTGGCATCGCTATATTCGTCGGGCAGGCGCGGGTAAATGCCTTCGTGGTCGCCAAACAGCGCGCTGTGCATGCGGTAGCTGACCACCACCTCCTTGATGTGCGGGTCGGCGGCGATGAAGTCGACCGCCTCGCGCGTCCAGTCGCTGCAGCCGGGATTGGTGTCGGTGCGCTGGTAGGAGGGCGAACAGCCGCTGAAGCTGAACTGGCGCACGCCCTGGTGGCGAGGCTTCAGTTCCACTGCGAGTGCGTGCGCAAGTTCGATCGCATGGCTGTCGCCGAAGACTGCCCATTCGCCATCCGGGCCATTGAAGGCGCACGCATCCTGCGGTTTACGGTAGTCGAGCCCCTTGGTATGGCAACCCGCCCGCTTGGGGCTGGCGGCAACCGTACGCAGCACCTCCTGCTGCAGGGGCGTGGTCTTGACGCTTCGCATGCCGTCGGTCTTGTGGCCCAGCATGCCGATGCCAAAGAACAGCAGCGAGCCGGCGATGGCGAAAGCAAATACTTGCGGGCGGCCGAACTTGCTACGGTTGCGGAACGGCTTTTCGACAAATTGCCAGCTAAGGTAGGCCAGGGCCATGGTCAACACGACCAGGCCGGCCATCAACGCCGGGCTGGGGCCGTCCACGCTGCGATGGCGTGCGAACGCGAGGATAGGCTGGTGCCACAGGTAGGCGCTGTAGCTGACCAGTCCAACACCGACCAGCAACCGGCTGCCAAGGATCCTGCCGACTGCGGTCGACGGCGCGGCGAACAGGATGATCATCGCGGCGCCAACAGTTGGGAGCAGCGCGTACACGCTGGGGAAGGGCGTATATTTGCTGAAAGCGAAGATGCTGATGCCGATCAGGCCCAGGCCAGCCAGGCTGGCAAGTTCGCGCGTGCGCGGTGAATGCTGGCCGGTGCCGGGCCGCGACAGATAATAAGCGCACAGTGCGCCGATGGCCAGTTCCCAGCCGCGGGTAGGCAGCAGGAAGAAGGCGGCAGTGGGATCCCTGGCGACGCCCCATTGCGCTGCGCCGAGGCTGGCCAGCGCCGTACCCACCAGCACCAGCAGCAGCATACGCTGGTCGCGGCGCCAGAACAGCATCAGGAATAACGGGAACAGCAAGTAGAACTGTTCTTCGACCGCCAGGCTCCAGGTGTGGAGCAGGGGCTTGAATTCGG
>CAMLSG010000383.1 GCA_946482635.1 uncultured Duganella sp. | reverse complement strand
TCGATCACGCCGATGATGTCGACGATCTTGTTGGCGGAAGCGTTGATCGAGCTCATGGTCTCAACCACTTGCGACACCACCTGGCCGCCCTTCAGCGCCACGTCGGATGCGGAGGCTGCCAGCTGGTTGGCTTCGCGGGCATTGTCGGCATTCTGCTTCACGGTGGAGGTCAGTTCTTCCATGGCGGAAGCGGTCTTCTCCAGCGAGGAAGCCTGCATTTCGGTACGGGACGACAGGTCGATGTTGCCGGCCGCGATTTCGCGGGAAGCGGTGCCGATGGTCTCGGTACCCTGGCGCACCTGGCCAACGATGTCCACCAGGCTGTTGCGCATTTCCTTGATTTCGACCAGCAGCGAATCCTTGTCGGTGGACGAGGTATCGATATTGACCGACAGGTCGCCGTTGGCGATGGCGCCGGCGATCGACGCGGTGTAGTCAGGCTCGCCGCCCAGTTGCTTCAGCAGGCCGCGGGTGATGACCCAGGCTGCGAAAATCGACACCACCATGGCGGCCAGGCCAGCCACGATCATGAACAGGCGTGCGGAGGAGAAGCCTTCAGCAGCTTCCACCTTCATTTCTTCATTCAGCTTGTCTTCCAGGGCAGCCAGCTGGCCCAGCGCTTCCATCCACTTCTTCTGCGCCGGCTTGATTTCTTTCAGGTAGGTCTTGGTGGCGGACAGGGCATCGTTGGCCAGCCACAGTTCGGACGCCTTCTTCACGGCAGGCAGCACCACGGCTTCCTGAGCCTTCACTTGCGCCAGCAGCGATTTTTCTTCTGGAGTGGCATCCTTGGCGTACAGGGTGCTCAACTTGGCGTCGGCATCCTGGTAGCTCTTGAGTTCTTTGTTGATGCGCGCCAGTTCCGGTTCCATGTCGGACGGTTCGGACATCAGGGTCAGGATCTTCAGGTCGCTGACGTTTTCGACGTTGTTGCGCATGTCGATCACCAGGCGGGTCGCGACAGCATTCACACTTACTACATGATCCAGGCGGTCCTGAATCTGAGCCATGCGCCAGATACCGACGATGGTGATAATGACGAGAAACGCCAGTACCAGTGCAAAACCGAGGCCGAGACGGGCCCCCACTTTCATTTTACTCAAATTCATTTCGGCTCTTAATTAGATAGATTTTTGAATGCCTAAAGGATAACGGTATGAAACATTTACCGGATCCACTGACCCTTGCTGCTACGCAAGTATCGACAGTAGCAAACTATGACTGCGAATGCAAAGACCACTATCGCCGCGGGATGAAACCTGTCGTATTTCATCCCTAAAACACACGGTAGGAACCGTAAATAGCATGTGTGAATCAGGGAAATTATAGACGTGAGGTTTCCACACGGCAAGCATATTTTGCTTAAAGTGTGGGCAATTGAACTTTCTATGGAGAAATAGCTCAGCAGCAGCGCAAAACGGAAGTGAATGCGCAGGACAACCGCGTTTACTTGGTTCGGCTGTAAGCTTCGAGCAAGATGCGCGGATCGCCGGCAGCCAGTTTCTTGGCATCGGACAGGGTCTGGCGGAACTGGCGCGCGCCCTTCAAGCCCTGGGCCAGGCCCAGCATGTGGCGGGTGATGGTGTTGATTTTCAGGCCCTTGCCGCCTTCTTTCGCAAGCTGCTCTTCGATGTAAGGCATCATCGCCTCCAGCACCTGCTCGCGGCTGCGCGGCTCTGCGGTCGCACCGTAGTAGCGCTGGTCGAAGGCGGCCATCAGGTAAGGATTGTGGTAAGCCTCGCGACCAAGCATGACGCCGTCCACGTGCAGCAGGTGGGTATCGATTTCTTCCAGGGTCTTGATGCCGCCGTTGATCAGGATCTCGAACTGCGGGAAATCCTTTTTGAGCTGGTAGGCGTACTCATACTTGAGCGGCGGGATTTCGCGGTTCTCCTTCGGGGACAGGCCCTTCAGGATGGCGTTACGGGCATGGACAACGAAGGTCGTGCAGCCGGCTTCCGCCACGGTGCCGACGAAATCGCGCACGAAGTCGTAGCTTTCCTCATGATCGATGCCGATGCGGTGCTTGACTGTGACCTCGATATCGACCGCATCCTTCATCGCCTTGACGCAATCGCGCACCAGTTCCGGCTCGGTCATCAGGCAGGCCCCGAAAGCGCCCTTCTGCACGCGCGGCGACGGGCAGCCGCAATTGAGGTTGATCTCATCGTAGCCCCACTTCTCGCCCAGTTTGGCGGAAATGGCAAGATCCTTCGGATCGGAGCCGCCCAGCTGCAGCGCCACCGGATGCTCCTCATCATTGAAGCGCAGGTGGCGCTCCACATCGCCGTACACCAGCGCACCGGTCGTCACCATCTCCGTATACAGCCAGGTGTACTGCGAGATCAGGCGATGGAAATGGCGGCAATGGCGGTCGGTCCAATCCATCATCGGCGCCACGGACAGGCGGCGGGAAGGCTTGGGGGCGATCGAGGTGGTCATAATGCAAAGGTCAGCAAACGGGGCTGCACATTATACAGGCAAGCGCACAGCCGCGCCCGTGTCAACCTTGGGGTCACAACCTTGGGGTCAGGCTCTTTGGTTGACACGGCCCCGGCCGTGTAGCAGTTGAG
>CAMLSG010000382.1 GCA_946482635.1 uncultured Duganella sp. | reverse complement strand
GCATGGTTGACGAAGCCGCGGAAGAATTCCAGCGTCAGGTCGACGTCGAACGCGCCGATCATCGCGCGGGTGAATGGGATGTGGTACTCGATGCCGGGGCGGCCGGAAAAGTCGATGACGACGCGCGACAGCGCTTCATCCAGCGGCACATAGGCGTGGCCGTAGCGGCGGATGCCTTTCTTGTCGCCAATCGCCTTGGCGATCGCCATGCCGAGCGTGATGCCCACGTCTTCCACCGTGTGGTGATTGTCGATGTGGGTGTCGCCAGTGGCTTCGATATCGAGGTCGATCAGCCCGTGGCGGGCGATCTGGTCCAGCATATGGTCGAGGAAAGGCACGCCCGTGTTCAGCTTCTGGACGCCGGTGCCATCGAGGTTGATGGCAACGCGGACCTGGGTCTCGCTGGTGTTGCGAGTGATTTCTGCGGTGCGGTTCATGAAAAGCTCTTGGGTTTCGCTTCAGGATGCCAGGGCGGCTTTCAGGCCGTCCAGCATGATTGCGTTTTCCTCGGGCGTACTGACCGTGATGCGCAGGCAGTTGGCCAGTACATTGTGCATTCTACCCACATTTTTGATCAATACCTTGCGTTCGAGCAGTGCGGCATGCGCGGTGTCGGCGTTTGGTACACGAATGAGGATAAAGTTTGCGGCCGAGGGGAAAACGTTGACACCCGGCAATTTCGCCAGCGCATCGGACAGCTCGCTGCGCTGTTGGCGCAGCAGGGCAGCCTGTTCGTTCAATACCTCGAGATGGTCGAGGCAGAATTCGGCGGCGGCCTGGGTCAGGACATTGACGTTGTAGGGTGGGCGGATCTTGTCGAATTGTTCCAGCAGGGCTGGCGCGCACGACATGTAGCCGAGGCGGATGCCCGCCAGGCCAAGTTTCGACAGTGTGCGCATGACGATCAGGTTGGGGAATTCAGGCAGGCGGCCCATGAAGCTCTGTTGAGCAAATGGCTCGTACGCTTCATCGACCACGCACAGGCCCTTGTCGCCCAAGGCCTTGATCACTTGTTCGATATCGCCGGCGTCAAACAGGTTGCCGGTCGGGTTGTTCGGGTAGGCCAGGAACACCAGCGCCGGCTTGTGCTGGGCGATTGCCGCCAGCATGGCCGGCAGGTCGAGCGTCAGGTCGGCCTTCAACGGCACGCCGACGAAGTCCATGCCGGCCACCATGGCCGAGCGCTGGAACATCACGAAGGAAGGCGCAGGCGCCATCATCACGGCGCGCTTGCCCTCGGCAGGCTGCAACGCGCAGGCCTGGGCCATGATGGCTATCAGCTCGTCCGAGCCGTTGCCCAGCATGACGTCATAGCCCGCTGGCACGCCCAGCCTGGCGCGAATACGCTGCTTGATGGTTTCGTAGCTGGCGACCGGGTAGCGGTTCAGCGCGACGCTGGCGATGCGGTTGGCCAGTTCATGATGCAGGTGGCTCGGCAGCACATAAGGGTTCTCCATCGCGTCCAGCTTCACAAATCCGCTGGCATCCGGCACATGGTAGATGTGGTCGGAACGCACATCCTGGCGGATCGTATTGGCGATAAGGCTGTCGAGGGACATTCTGCATTACTCCTGTTCTAAAACCTCGCTAAGCGCCGGCGATTGCTTTGCCTTGCGCCCTCTGCGTGGCGGGGGTGTCTGACCCTGCGGGTCGGACATCGGTTTACCGGTTTCGGCAAGCGCTTCAAGACGCTTCCGAGCTATGTCGCAATACTCGGGATTCAATTCAAAGCCAACGAAATCGCGCCCGCAGCGACGCGCGGCAACAGCGGTGGTCCCGCTGCCCATGAACAAATCCATCACCACGCCATCCGGCGGGCAACTGGCCTTGACCATGCGTTCGATGATTTCCAGAGGCTTTTGCGTCGGGTGGTCGACCCGCTCCGCATGCTCCCGGTGCAAGCGCGATACGCTCCACAGGTCCTTGGGGTTGTAGCCCACTTCCAGCCATTTCGCGCCGACGAAGATCGAGCGCGAACGGGCTTTCTTGGTTTCGGCGTCGTACGGGATACGCACGGCGTCGAGGTCAAAGTAATAATCCTTGCGGCGCACAAAGAAACCGATGGTGTCGTGCACCGACGAAAAACTGCGGGTACTGCCGCCCATGGAAGGCACGCGGCGGTCCCAGATAATCTCATTCATCATCGTCATGCGCTTTTTCAGCATGACGAAAATCTCCGGCGAATAACGCCAGGTCAGGAAGATGTACAGGCTACCGTTCGGCTTCAGCTTGGGCAGGGCGGCGTCGATCCACGCCTCCGTCCAGGCCAGGTAGTCTTCCATCGACTGCTGGTCGGAAGTGTTGCCGTAATCCTTGCCCAGGTTGTAGGGTGGATCGGTCAGGATCAGGTCAACGGAACCATCCGGCACTCGGGCCAATCCGGCCAGCGCGTCCTCACAGTAGACCTGGTTCTTCCAGTCGGTCATTTCAGGCGCAACTCCGCGCTGCGGGCGTGGGCCTGCAAGCCTTCACCGTAAGCCAGTTCCGCAGCGACCTTGCCCAGCGTCTGCGCGCCGGCTTCGCTGACATGGATCACCGAAGAACGCTTCTGGAAGTCGTACACGCCCAGCGGCGACGAGAAGCGCGCGGTGCGCGA
>CAMLSG010000381.1 GCA_946482635.1 uncultured Duganella sp. | reverse complement strand
TACACAGCGCGGAAGAAGGCATCTGGGAAATCGATGCCTCGGCCCGCACCAGCTTCGTCAATCCGAAGATGGCATCCATGCTGGGTTATTCGATTGAGGAAATGCTGGAGCAGCCCCTTGTCAACTTCATGGACGATGAAGGCCGTTCGCTGCTCGAGCGAAATATCGCCCGCCGCCAGCAAGGCATCGCCGAACGCCATGAATTCAAGTTCCTGCGCCGCGACGGCAGCGATATGTGGGCCACATTGGCCACCAACCCGATCTTCGATGCCGACGGCAGCTACCTGGGCGCGCTGGCGCTGGTCAGCGACATCACCGAGCGCAAGCTGTCGACCGAACTGATCTGGCACCAGGCCAATTACGATTCGCTGACCGCCCTGCCAAACCGCAATATGTTCCAGGACCGCCTGTCGCAAGAGATGAAGAAGGCCCGCCGTGACGGGCTCTTCCTGGCGCTCCTGTTTATCGATCTCGACCAATTCAAGGAAATCAACGACCGCCTCGGCCACGAAATGGGCGACGCCTTGCTGGTGGAAGCCGCGGGGCGGATTGGCGCCTGCGTGCGCGCTTCCGACACCCTGGCCCGGCTGGGAGGTGATGAGTTCGTCGTCATCCTGCCCGGACTCGACCATGTCACCAGCGCCGAACGCGTCGCGCAGCAGATCATCGCCAGCCTGAACCGGCCTTTCATGCTGGGCGATAGTACCGGATCGGTATCGGCCAGCATCGGCATCGCCCTGCATCCCTCGGACGCCAACGATCCCGAGCAATTGCTGCGCAACGCCGACCAGGCCATGTACGCCGCCAAGAATGCCGGCCGCAACCGCTACAGCTACTTCACGCCCGACATGCAGGCCGCCGCCCAACTGCGCCTGCGCATTACGCGCGACCTGCAGATGGCAGTTGCCAACGAACAGTTCGAGCTGCATTACCAGCCCATCGTCAACCTGCACACCGGCACCATTGAACGCGCCGAAGCGCTGCTGCGCTGGCGCCATCCCGAGCGCGGCATGCTGAACCCGGCGGACTTCATTGGCAGTGCCGAGGCCAGCGGCATCATCCTGGAAATTGGCGACTGGGTATTCCGGCACGCCGCCGACCAGGCCAAACGCTGGCAGGAAGAGCTCGGGCGGCCGTTCCAGATCAGCGTCAACCAGTCACCGGTGCAATTCCGCACCGGTCCAGAGATTTTCGAAAAGTGGATGCACTATGTCGAACAGTTGCACCTGGCGCCGCGCAGCATCGTGATGGAAATCACCGAACGCCTGCTGCTCGACAACAGCGGCCCGGTGATGGAGCGCCTGCGGCAGTTCAAATCGATGGGCTTGCAGGTCGCGTTGGACGACTTCGGCACCGGCCACTCGATGCTGGCCCACCTCAAGAATTTCGACATCGACTACCTGAAGATCGACCGCAGCTTCGTGATGGACCTGGCCGGCGATTCCGGCGACCTCGCGCTATGCGAAGGCATCATCGTGATGGCCCACAAGCTCGGCTTGAAGGTCGTGGCCGAAGGCGTCGAAACCGAAACCCAGCTCAACCTCCTGAAAGCCGCAGGCTGCGACTACGCCCAAGGCTATGTCTACGCCCACCCCATGCCCGCATCTCAAATGGGGGCCATGGCCCGCGGCCCGGCGCGTCTGGCTATATGATAGTCATCTCTTATCAAAACGGGTTGGCAGGATGTCGCTGAAGTTCCTTAGGATTATCTTCTTTTCACTTGGAACGTTTGTTTTTCCGTCGATTGAAGCTCAACAGTTGCCTTTTGATTGGTCGATTTCTGAGGCCGACTCCCTGTATGACGAACGAACAGGGGAAAATGATGCGAAAGCTTACTTGCGGCTCGGTGACATGGTTGTTCTTGTTCCAGGCAACCCACCTGTCAAGTTGAGCACCGATATTCGTGAAAAAGAGTATCGGCGTTTCGGAGTCGAATGGCGAAACACTGGTGACGTAAGCACCTCGAGTTTCGAAGCCTACCGCAAAGGGTTTAATCGGGTAATGGAAATAGCGATTAAGAAGCGGTTTGGAGATGACTTCTTCGATAAAACCGAGCAACGGATTGCCAATGAAATGCAAAAAGCCTCAAGGGCGGGGAAACGTTAGCGGCGCCGGTTCAGGTGCAAATCGCAGGCACGACGGTGAATTCAAGAGAGGCGTAACAGCGAGACGACGCGATCGCGGTTGATGCCGACCAGGGCGGAGGTGAGGGAGACCAGGGCGGCGTAGCCGGGCTCGTTGGCGACGTTGGCGAAGACTTCGGCCATCTGGCCCATGCCGGCGACTTCGATTTCCGGCAGGTCGATTTGTGCGCGCTGGGTGGCGACCGCCAGTTCCTGGCGTACTTTGGCCAGGGCGGCTTCGACGTGGGCCAGCGCTTGCGTGACCTGCTGCAGCGTGGCGCGCATCGATTCCATGTCGGCGGTGCCCCAGCCTTCGGGCACCACGACGGGGGCTTCGGCGTCGGCCTTGATGCGGTTGAGCTGGCCTGCCGGGAATCGGATGCCGGAACCTTGCACGGCCAGCGAATCGCGAATCGCTGGCCAGGCGCTTTCCGGCGCCGTGAAGACCAGCTCACCATCTTTGTTCAGCGAGACGCGCACGCCGGCCGGGGCCATCGCCTGGTCGAAGCGGGAAA
>CAMLSG010000380.1 GCA_946482635.1 uncultured Duganella sp. | reverse complement strand
ATGACCCTGGTCAAGGGCTTGAAGGAAAGCGCGATCAGCGACCCCAGCGGCATCAGCTACGCCATCCCGGTGCGCCATGTGCACGAACTGCTGCAGCAGGGCGGCACGCAAAAATAACAGGGTAAAATGGCAAGACTCGTGGTATAACAGGCAATGCTAAAAAGCAAACAAGGAGAATAATGTGAATACGCAAACCAAGCTGGCCCGCCTTTTCGCCGCGAGCGCCGTGGTGCTCGGTGCCCTGGGCCTGGGCGGCTGCGCCACGCCGCACAGCGGCGCACCGGCCGACGCCGGCGTCGTGCCGCAAACCGATTACCTGATTGGCCCGGGCGACAACCTGAGCATCATCGTCTGGCGCAACCCGGAAGTGTCGCAAGTGGTGCCGGTGCGCCCGGACGGCAAGATCACCACCCCGCTGGTGGAAGACTTGCCGGCCAGCGGCAAGACGTCCACCGAACTGGCGCGCGATATCGAAAAAGCCCTGGCCAAGTTCATCCAGCAGCCGGTAGTCACCGTCATCGTCACCGGCTTCGTCGGCACCTACGGCGAGCAGATCCGCGTCATCGGCCAGGCCGCCAAGCCGCAATCGCTGCCCTACCGCCGCGACATGTCGATCCTGGACGTGATGATTGCGGTCGGTGGCGTCACCGAATTTGCGGCAGGCAACAAAGCCAGCATCATCCGCATGGTCGACGGCAAGCAGCAGCAATTTACCGTACGGCTGAACGACCTGATCAAGGATGGCGACATTTCCGCCAATGTGCCGATGCGTCCGGGCGATATTCTGGTAATCCCGGAGAGCTTCTTCTAGACTGGAAGTACCAATTCGATAGTTTCCTGTAGGTGTCGAGAATTCTTACAGTTCAAGATATCATAGCCCGCCAGGGGGCTTCCAAGCCCCTCCCGGTTTAGCTAAGCACCTGATTTTCCAGCTATTCCATAGGTGAAACTCGTATCTGGAACGGTACTTGCTTTATCACTAAGTATCGCGGGCGGCTAAGCCGCCCAACTCATTCGCAAGGACGACGACGTGGCCAACGAACAACAGCCAGGCAAGCAACTGAGCGCCAAGGGCGCTGCGCGCCGCCGCTTTACCCGCGCCGGTGCCGCAGCATCCGGCGTTCTGCTGACCCTGCACAGCCAGCCCGGCATGGCAGCGGTCGTTTGCGCCGGCCCTTCGGGCTTCCAGTCCGGACTGGTCAGCGCCCGGCCCAACGATCCCGGCGCCTGCGCCGGCAAGTCGCCCGGTGCCTGGAAGAACACCGAACCTGCCGATGGCGGCAGCTCCAATGGCAACGGCCATGGCAAGGGGGGCGGCAAGAACCCGACGCCCACGCCGCTGCCGGACAAGATCTGGCCGGCTGGCGCCTTGCCGACCGATAAGTTCCGCTCCGTCTTCACCACCAACCTGGAGATGAGCAGCACCTACGGCGCCGATAGCTGCACCCTCGACTACATCATGGGCAACGAGCCCACCTTCGACAAGTACAAGCTGGGCGCCCACCTGGTGGCGGCCTACCTGAACGTGCTGGCCGGCCTGTCCGGCTTCCAGACCGTGCCGATGCTGCAAAACATCTGGAACGAGCTGCGCGATACCGGCTACTTCAGCCCGACGGCCGGCGTGCAGTGGGATGCCAAGCAAGTAGTCGACTACCTGGCCGGTACCATGGGCTGATGCCGGTGCAGTGGCAACTGGTGCCGGGCCAGTCCCTGCTGCATCGCAGCTGGGACGGTCAGGTTGTACTCTACAACGAAGTGTCCGGCGCGACCCACTTGCTGGACCAGGATACCCTCGACTTGCTGCACGCCTTGCGCGATGGCGAACTCGCGCCTGAAGACTGGGCCGATGCCGGGCTCCAGCTTGCCTTGGCCGAGTTGCGCAAACTCTACCTGGTGGAACCATGCTGACGGTGGCTTCGCTGGCGCCTGCTGCGCTGCGGGCGCGCCTGGCCGGCGACGGCCTGCGCCTGCGCACCGGCCGCTTTGCGGTGCGGCTGCAGGCCGATATGCCCAGCGTGGCAGCCGGCATCGGCCAGCTGTATGCCGACTATCCGCTGCTGCAGGACAGCGACTTCGCCGACTTCCACCTGCAGCTGCGGCGCCCCCGTTCGGCGCGCCGCTGGCTGCGCCCGCAAGTGCGGCTGCACTGCGACGGCTATGAAATGTTCCAGCCGATGCCCTTGCAGCACGCCTTCCCCATGTTCGAATGGGGCCTCAACTGGTGCGTGTCGAGCCGCGCCCACCGCTACCTGATCGTGCATGCCGCCGTGCTCGAGCGCCATGGCCGCGCCGTGATCCTGCCGGCGCCGCCCGGCTCGGGCAAGAGCACGCTGACGGCCGCCCTGTGCGGCAAGGGCGGCTGGCGCCTGCTGTCCGATGAACTGACCCTGCTTGAGCTCGATACCGGCCTGCTGGTGCCCAACCCGCGCCCGATCAGCCTGAAAAATGCCTCGATCGATATCATCCGCGCCTATGTCCCGGATGCCGTGCTGAGCACACCGGTGCACGACACCACCAAGGGCACCGTGGCCCATATGCGCGCGCCGGGCGCTGCCGTGGCGCGTACCGCCGATTGCGCCCGGCCGGCCTGGATCGTGTTCCCGCATTACAGCGCCGGCGCCGCCACCACGCTGGAGCCGCTGGCGCGCGCCGCC
>CAMLSG010000379.1 GCA_946482635.1 uncultured Duganella sp. | reverse complement strand
TTCACGTTCTCGAAGGACAGCTGCACGCAGAAGTCCATGTCGAAGCCGCGCTGCGATTGGCGGATCAGGCCCAGGTACGAGTTATTCACCAGCACGTGGATGTAGGGCAGCTTGAACTGCGCGCCCACTGCCAGCTCTTCGATCAGGAACTGGAAGTCGTAGTCGCCCGAAATGGCCACGATGTCTGTGCTCGGATCGGCGGCACGCACGCCCAGCGCGGCAGGGATGGTCCAGCCCAGCGGGCCGGCCTGGCCGCAGTTGATCCAGTTACGAGGCTGGTAGACGTGCAGGAATTGTGCGGCGGCGATCTGCGACAGGCCGATGGCGGACACGTAACGCGTATTGCGGCCGAAGTACTTGTTCATCTCTTCGTACACGCGCAGCGGCTTGACCGGCACGTTGTCGTAGTCGGTCCGGCGCAGCATGGTGCGCTTGCGGTGCTGGCACTGGGCTACCCAGCCGGTGCGGTCGCGCAGCTTGCCGGCGGCCTTCCACTCCTTGGCCACTTCGACGAACAGTTCCAGCGCGTAGCCGGCGTCGGACACGATGCCCAAGTCAGGGCCGAAGACGCGGCCGATCTGGGTTGGTTCGATATCCACGTGCACGAAGGTGCGGCCTTCGGTGAAAACGTCGACCGAGCCGGTATGGCGGTTGGCCCAGCGGTTGCCGATGCCGATGATGAAGTCTGAGGCCAGCACGGTGGCGTTGCCGTAGCGGTGGCTGGTCTGCAGGCCGGCCATGCCCGCCATCAGCGGGTGGTCGTCGGGAATGGTGCCCCAGCCCATCAGGGTTGGGATCACCGGCACGTTGACGATTTCGGCGAATTCCTGCAGCAGCGCGGAAGCATTGGCGTTGATGATGCCGCCGCCGGCGGTGATCAGCGGGTGTTCCGCCTCGTTCATCATCTCCAGCGCTTTCTCGACCTGGGCGCGCGAGGCGCGCGGCTTGAAGGCGTCCAGCGGAGTATAGGTCTCGGGATCGAATTCGATCTGCGCCATCATTACGTCGAACGGCAGGTCGATCAGCACCGGGCCCGGACGGCCGGAGCGCATCAGGTGGAAGGCTTGCTGGAACACGCGCGGCACCTGGGCCGGTTCCAGGACCGTGGTCGCCATCTTGGTGACCGGCTTGGCAATGGACGAGATGTCCACGGCCTGGAAGTCTTCCTTGTGCAGGCGGGCGCGTGGCGCCTGGCCGGTAATGCACAGGATAGGGATCGAGTCCGCTTGCGCCGAATACAGGCCGGTGATCATGTCGGTGCCGGCAGGACCGGAGGTGCCGATGCAGACGCCGATATTGCCTGGGGCGGCGCGGGTATAGCCTTCAGCCATGTGGGAAGCGCCTTCAACGTGGCGGCCCAGGATGTGCTTGATCTTGCCGTTCTTTTTCAGTGCGGCGTACAGCGGATTGATGGCAGCGCCCGGCACGCCGAATGCGACCGAAATACCTTCCTTTTGCAGTACGTGGACAGCCGCTTCGGCCGCCGTCATTTTTGCCATGGTGATCTCCTGATATGCATGCAAAGTCTGTTGTTGATGTTTTGTATGCTATAGGCGATGAGTTCCCCTGATAAGACGACAAAAAATCGTTTCATTCGATACCCTGAGTATGGAATAATCAAATCCATGGACAAACTGAAGCAAATCGAGGCCTTCGTGGCCGTGGTCGAGAAAGGCAGCCTGGCGCGCGCGGCGCTGGAACAGAACATCACGCCGGTCATGCTGGGGCGCCGGATCGATGCGCTGGAAAAGCGCCTGGGCGTAAAACTGATGCACCGCACAACGCGTCACCTGACCCTGACGGAGCAGGGCAATGTGTTTCTCGAAGATTGCCGCAAGCTTCTCTCTGGCCTGGACATCGCCGAGCGGAATATTTCGGAAGGCCGGCACAAGGCGACGGGCCACCTGATCGTGTCCGCACCGGCCTCGTTTGGGCGCCAGCATGTTGCACCGCACGCGCCGGCCTTTTTGGCTGCCAATCCGGACGTGCAGATATCGTTCAACCTGACCGACCAGGTGATCGACCTGGTGCGCGAGGGCTATGACCTGGGTATCCGCATCGGCGGCGTCATCGACCCCAGTTTCGTGGCGGTGCGGCTGGCAAAGAACCGTCGTGTTGTATGCGGCACACCGGATTACTTCGCGCGGCACGGGATCCCACGCACGCTGGACGACCTGGCGCAGCACAACTGCCTGGCCTTCAACCTGCAGGGCGGCCAGCAGCGCGGCTGGTATTTCCAGCAGGGCGGCAAGCCGGTCACGGTAAGGGTGCAGGGGAATCTGGATTGCAACGATGGCGAACTGCTGCATCGCTGGGCGTGTGAAAGCCTTGGGCTGGCGTGGCGATCAACGTGGGAAATCCAGGCGCAGCTTGCCGAGGGCAGTCTGATTACGGTGCTGGACGATTTTGCGCTGCCGGATTACGACATCATGGCCGTCTACCTGCAGCAAAGGCATTTGCCGGCGAAGATACGCTTCTTCATCGACGAATTGAAGGAGGTGTACTCCCAGCCGGGCTACTGGACTAGGCCGACAGCGCTTGTTCCGGCAAGCGTGGCTGCGACAGGAACACGGCAACTTCCGCCATCGCCTTGAACAGGGCAGCGGTCAGCAGCGCGACCTGGGTGCGCGAAGGATCGTTTTCGAAATGATTGACCGGGGT
>CAMLSG010000378.1 GCA_946482635.1 uncultured Duganella sp. | reverse complement strand
ACCTGCGGATTAACAGTCCGTCGCTCTACCGACTGAGCTATCAGGGAAAAGAGGCAATATTATAACTGCCGTTCCGGCTTTTGCAAAGCCTATTTTAGATCACATGCCAAGGGACTTCAAAAGTTCATCGGCATCGTCCGCGGAGATCGCCTCGGCCGGCGCGGCAGCAGCTGCCTTGGCAGCCTGCTCGCGTTCCAACAGGGCATCCGGGTCTTCGACTTCGGTCTTCTCGAAGTCATGCAATTTAATAAACTCGGTACGGTCAATTGCCAGTTCGAGGTAGAAGATGTTGTTGCGCTCGGTGAAGAAGGACACGCGGCGCATTTCCGGGCGATCGAGCGGCGTATCCACGCTCAGCGTCACTTGCTTGTTCAGCACCAGCATCTTTGGCTGGTTCTGGGTAATGTTGGTATGCAGCTCGCTGCGCACCTTGCCGGTAAAGTCGCCGACGATCTGGTTCATCAGCTCGCCCATGATGTTCGCCACTTCGTCCGACGTGAAGGAACTGGCCAGTTCCGACTTCGGCATGCCCATGCTGAGCATGTAGCGCTCGTAAATCTCCATTGCCGCTTCGGCCGAGAAATTCAGCACCACCAGGCCGGTAAAGCCGCCGTCGAACAACACGAAACAGCCGATATCCGGCTTCAGGCCGACCTTGGTGATACGTTGCACCATGGCCGAGTAGGTAATCCGGCTTTGCGACGCCACGTTCAGCACGCGGGTAACCGACGAGCACAGGGTGGTCAGCAGGTCTTCGGTGCCGTACACCACCCGTTCTTCTTTTGTAATCATTCTTCAAATGCTCCGGATTAAAACTAATGGATAACTTGAAGAATAACTGATTCCACCCCAAAAGCAAAAAATTGCCGCCGCATGGTGCGGCGGCGCCTGCTTACTGGGCCAGGTTGGTTCGCGCCCCTGCCGTGGCAATTGCCTTGGCCTTCACGTCGACTCCTGCGATCGGCGTATAGGAATAGCCGGTTGGGCCATATGACTGGGTGCTGCCCCAGTTGGTGGCGTTGACCGCGCCGCTCGGCGTATCCCAGGTGATGCCGCTGCCCACATAGTTGTTGCGCAGTTCCCAGTACCCGATACGGCTGCTGTCGCGCGAAGTGACCGGGTTCTTCACGTTCTCGAAGTAGTTCGCCTCGATCAGCGAAATGCCGTCCATGCGCACATTGATGCCGGACGTTTGCACGTCATTGAAGTAATTGTTGAAGATATGCGTCATGCCGAAACGCTGCAGCGGCAGGCGCGACTTGACGTGCTCGAAGCGGTTGTTGTGGTAAGTGGTACGGGCATTCGCATTGGCCGTATCGCTGTCGCTGTAGCCGTTCAGGGCGACCTTCTGGTAGTTGTACACGTGGTTGTACGACACCGTGATGTGGTTGGCGCCCTTCTTCATGTCGATGCCGCCATCGAACGACGCATCGCCCGCACCAGGGCAGGACGTCAGCGAAGCAAAGATGGTGTTGTGGTCGATCCAGATATTGCTTGGCTGGCCGGAGGACATGCCCTCGATCGAAATGGAATCGGCAGCCTCCCCGCCCTGCAGCAGGCCGATCATCATGTTCTGCACGATGACGTTGTGCGCATTGCCGGCAATGTGGATGCCGAAGTTGGCGCTCGAATCGCTGGCGCCGATGATCGTGATATTGCTCTTGTTCTTGATCTCCAGCGTCTGCGCCGGCTTTTGCCATTGCGCGCACACGTCGGTGATGGTGTTGTAATCGAACTTGCCGGTGTACCTCAGGACCAGGCCGGAATTATCGGTGTAGGCGTTGATCTTCGCCTGGGCATCGGCCAGCGTGGCCACGTTGACCGGCGCCTTGCTGCCGCCGCCCGTCGTGGCGGCGCCATATCCAATCGGCCCGGCAACTGCAGACGCGGCAGCCGCAACTGCGGCTGCCAGGAAGACTACCTTGAGCTGATTAACTTTCATGCGCTTGTCTCCTTTGCTTTCTGGTTTGAGGAGCGCACAGGATGCATTTATTCCAATAGTGCGTCAATTGGCCTGACCAAAATACAACAATCGGACTTACCGCATTATTTTTGGTCTGGCCAATAATCAAGAGAAAACAAACTTGGCAGTATGCTATCGTTGCAGAATGATAAAAATCCTGATCGCCGTGGTCCTGCTGGCCACCCTGCCCGCCAAGGCCGATAGCGCCGCCGACATCAACCGCCTCGCCACGCGTTATCACGCCCTTGGCCAACTGGATGGGTCGGTACTGGTCGCCGACCATGGCAAAGTGATTTATCACCGGGCGTTTGGCCTGGCCAACCGCGAATGGCAAATCCCGCACACCACGGATACCGCGTTCCGCGTCGCTTCGCTGACCAAGCAATTCACTGCCACCCTGGTCATGCAATTGGCGGAGCAAGGCAAGCTGCGACTGGACGACCCGGTCGGAAAATACGTGCCCGAACTAAGCACGGAGATTGGCAGCCGTGTCACGCTGCACCATTTGCTGAACCACACTTCGGGCATCGTGGACTATGCGAATTTCCCTGGATTCTGGGCCAACCGCCTTGGGGAAAAAGTCCCCAAGGCAGATTTCCTCGCCATCATGAACCGGCCACTGGAGTTCGAGCCCGGCAGCCAGGGCCACTACAGCAGTTCCAACTACACCTTGCTCGGCTGGGTCATCGAAAAACAGGCCGGCAAGACTTACAGCGAGGCCTTGGAC
>CAMLSG010000377.1 GCA_946482635.1 uncultured Duganella sp. | reverse complement strand
GCAGCAACCAACCAAGGAAATACCACCAACGACCAAAAGTAACGATAGAATGGTGTTGCCAATCAGACAGCGTTGAAAGCCGACATGAGACCAGCTAACACCATTCTGACCATCGCCATCTTTTACGCCTTCTCAGAGGCAGCCCTTGCGCAGCAAGGCGCACAATCCTTACAGGAAAACGGGCAGCGGGAATTGCGGGAACCAGTTCCCGCCCCGCCCCTTCCTTTACCGCCCCCGCCGCCTCCGGTCACGGTCCCGCCTGGCGGTTTGACAGTGACACTGAAACAAGTCACTGTCACCGGCAATACCCTGATCGCACAGGATGAACTCCTGCGCGAACTGGGGCCCGTGGTTGGCAAGACATTCGACTTCGCCGGCTTGAGCGCCCTGGCCGATAAACTTTCGGCTTACTATCGGGCAGCGGGCTATCCTTTTGCGCGGGCCTACCTGCCGCAACAGGACCTGCAGCAAGGCACGCTGCGCATCGAAGTGCTGGAAGGCCGCTATGGCACGGTCACCACCAATGGCGACCCGTCACTGAGTCCGGCAGCCCAGCGCTTCCTGTCGCCTCTCAAGCCGGGCAGCGTTATAGAAAGCCACGAACTCGAACGCGTCACCCTGATCCTCGATGACCAGCCGGGCGTGCGCAGCACCCCCGTAGTCCGCCCGGGCAAGGAGGTCGGCACCGGCGACCTGGCCATTGGAGTCCAGCGCGATCATCGCTATGCCGGCGAGATCGGCATCGACAACAACGGCACGCGCTACACCGGCCGTACGCGCGCTCATGCCAGCCTCGACGTGGACAGCCCCTTCACCCTCGGCGACCAGGTTTCACTGCAAGGCATGTACACCAACGAGCAAATGTGGTTCGGCTCGGCTTCCTACGCCTTGCCCCTCGGCGCCACCGGGTTGCGCGGCCGCGTCGGCTATAGCCGTTCCTACTATGCGCTTGCAGACAGCTTCGCTGCCCTGAATGCGACTGGCACGGCAAATGTCAGCAGCGCCGGCCTGAGCTACCCGCTGGTGCGCTCGCAACGCCGCAATATCACCTTGTCTGCAACGCTCGAGCACAAGCGCCTGCGTGACCAGCAAGGCGCTACCGACAGCAGCAGCGACAAGTCCAGCAACAGCGTGCCTATCGCCGTCAATTTCGACGTGCGCGACAACCTGCTGCGCGGCGGCGTCACTTATGGCGCCGTCTCCTGGACCCCGGGCCGCCTGAGCCTTGATGGCGCACTGCTCGAAACCGATGCGATGACGGCTCGCAGCGCAGGCCACTTCTCAAAACTGAACCTCGACCTCGCGCGCATCCAGTCGGTCGCGGAACACGTGGATGTCTATGGCAGGGTTTCTGCGCAATGGGCCAGCAAGAACCTGGACTCATCGCAGAAATTCGGACTTGGCGGACGTAATGGCGTGCGTGCCTATCCTGGCGGCGAAGGCTACGGCGATGCAGGCGCCTTGCTGCAGCTGGAACTGCGCTACGCCGCGGGAGCATGGATGCCTTACGTGTTTTACGATGCAGGCCGCATCACCGCCAACCGCGAGCCATGGAGCACCGACAGCAACCACCGTACGCTGGCAGGCGCCGGCGCAGGCCTGCGTTACGACAATCGCGCCTTCAACGCTTCGCTGGTCGCGGCCTGGCGCACCCGCGGCGGCAAGCCCCGTTCCGAGCCTCATGATAGCCAGCCCATGGCATGGCTTAACGTTGGATACCGTTTCTGAGCCTTGGTTGCGCGCGCCATCCGGCGCAGCATGGTGCTACCCTGCCAGTGCCTTCAGCCTGCACACAAGGTGGGCCATGCATTCCGCTAGTATCGCGCCATTCCATAAGCAGCAGCCAAGAACCGTCTTCATCATCGATGACAACGCGATGATGCGGTCGATGCTGCGCCTGGGTGCGAATGAGGCTGAACTTGCCGTATTGGGCGAAGCCGGAACGGCCCAGGCTGGACTTTCGGCCTGCACGCAACTCACGCCAGATATTGTGCTGCTCGACATTGGACTGCCCGATGGCGACGGGCTCGAACTGCTGTCCCAACTCAAGGCCCAGGCACCGGACGTCTTTGTCATCGTCGTGTCCGGGCATAACGACCAATCCGTGGTCCAGTCGGCTGTCTCACGCGGTGCCAAGGGGTTCATCGTCAAGCCATTCAGCATTGGCTCGATTACCGATTCGCTGGTGGCGGCCAAGCGCCGGCTGGCTGCACGGCAGTGAGACGTGCTTCATCTGTACTATTATGCAATTGAGTGTCGGAAATCTTTACATTTCCTCAAGCACGATGCCCTGCCGACATACTAAGTGACTGATAGTAAAGCCGCTTCTTTGCCGGGCCCGTTTATTGCTAAACATTTTGCCGTTGTATTCATTCACTGAGCAGTACACTCGGGAGGGATTGACGTGCGACAACACATTGCAAAAAGGCTGTTCGGCGTAGCACTGGCGCTTGCTGCCATCAGCGGCACCGCGCAAGCAGTACCAAGCGGCACCATTACCCCATTGATCACCTCGGGCGCCCTGCCCGATACGCCTGCAGCCCACGTAGACCCAAACACGGCCGCTTCGCGCTTCTCGGGCGTCGTGTCCATCAATATCCGGTATGACGGCCTGAGCTATATTTGCTCCGGCGCGCTGGTCGGCAAGCGACAGGTGGTCTCGGCCGGACATTGCGTGGATACCAATGGCAAAGGCAGCCTGATCGACCT
>CAMLSG010000376.1 GCA_946482635.1 uncultured Duganella sp. | reverse complement strand
GCCAAGGCCGTGGGCGTGGTGATTCCGCAGCTGAACAAGAAGCTGACCGGCATGTCGTTCCGCGTGCCGACCTCGGACGTGTCCGTGGTTGACCTGACCGTCGAGCTGGAAAAGTCGGCGACGTACGAAGAAATCTGCGCCGAGATGAAGGCCCAGAGCCAGGGCGCGCTCAAGGGCGTGCTGGGCTACACCGAAGACAAGGTCGTCGCCACCGACTTCCGCGGCGATGCCCGCACCTCGATCTTCGACGCTGAAGCCGGCATCGCGCTGGACGGCACCTTCATCAAGGTCGTGAGCTGGTACGACAACGAGTGGGGCTACTCGAACAAGGTGCTGGAAATGGTCCGCGTCGCGGCCAAGTAATCCGGCAGCTTCCGCGGTCAAGAAAAACGCGCCTTCGGGCGCGTTTTTCATTTTCCGGCGCAGTGATTTCAGCCAGCCGGGCGGGGCGTCAGCGGGCGCGCGTCGACTGCGTCGCCGTCCACCAGGAAATGGCCGCCAGCCACATGGTGGATGGTGCGCAGCGCATCATGGCCGTCGAAATGCCAGCGCCCGTTGCTGAACACGCGCGCGTCGGCGTGCGCGGCCACGACTTCGCCAAGGAACAGGTCGTAGGTCTGCTGCGTGGCCGGCTCCGGCAGCAGCCGGCATTCGAGCCAGGCCGCGCAGCCCTCCAGCAGCGGCGCGCCGACCGCCGTGCCGGCAAAGGTGCCCAGGCCGTAGGCGTCGAACTTGTCGGTGCCTTCCTGCTCCATCAGCGCCAGGCCTGAGCTGGAGCCCAGCGCTTCGGTCAGGTCGACCTGGCTGACGGTGGGGACCTGCAGCACGAACTCGCCGCTGTCTTCCAGCAGGCGCCGGGTCCAGGTGCTCTTGTCCAGCACCACTGCCACCTTGGGCGGGGAAAAATCCAGCGGCATGGCCCAGGCGGCGGCCATGATATTGCGCTTGCCGGCGGCGGCGGCGCTGACCAGCACGGTGGGGCCGTGGTTCAACAAGCGGTAGGCTTTCGGGAGCGGTACGGGAAGGCGGAAATGTTCAGGCATGATGGCCGGGATCGAGCCGTCGGAAAAGAATGATAAAAATGGAAACGGCGGACCCACTATACGCCGAGGCACTGGTGGATGCTGCGGCGCGGGAAATGTCCACAAATGCGGTCATTAGTGGAAAAAACGCGCAATTTTTCAGAATTATGTCGTAGACGACCAATTTAGAAATGCCGAATTTGCTTTCCGAGCTTGTTTTTTCCTCTTACACTATTAAGACGCCGTTGAAATCTGATGTGCAGCCAGTGCAAGTGGTGGGGCCATCTAGCTAAGAATAATCTGACCGAGGCCTGATCATGGTGAACGTAGACACGAAGCTTTTAGTGATCTTCACCGAACTACTGAGCAAGCGAAACGCCACTTATGTCGCGGAAAAGATGCATATGACCGCTCCGGCCGTATCGCACTCGCTGGGCAGGCTGCGTGAAATCTTTGACGATCCACTCTTCATCCGCGTCCCGCATGGCCTGACGCCAACGCCGCGTGCGCTGGAACTGGGCCCGAAGATCCGCGACATGCTGGACTTGTGGTCGTCGATCAATGAGGGCGATGCCGACAATTTCGATCCGGCCATTGCCACCGGCACGCTGAGCATCGGCTTTGCCGCCGAGCTGGGCGACACGGTATTCAACCGTTTTGTGCTGCGTATCAAGCAGCTGGCGCCGGACCTGCATATCAAGCTGGTCGAATCCCATTCGTGGGAAACGGACGTCGCCTCGATGCGCGCCAACGAGCTTGACCTGGCCTTTTCCCCGTTCCCGACCCGCCACCCGGAAATCGTCGAGGAGATGGTGACGTCGCTGAACCTGTGGGTTTGCGCGCGCAAGAACCATCCGGTGCTCAAGAACCACTGCTCGCTTGAGCAATACCTGGATTGCGGCCATATCTTCATGGCGCATTCCGGCGGCTCCGGCCGCCCGGCGCCGTCGCTGATCCCGCTCGACTACGCGCTGCAGCAGCGCGGGCTCAAGCGCAATGCGACGCTGACGGTACATTCATGGCGTGCCCAGGCCGAACTGGCCTCGCAGACCGACATGATCTTCACCGTCAATGCGCTGACCAAGGACATGGCCTGCGAGACCTATGGCCTGAAGGCGTTCCCGCTGCCGGCGGAACTGAACACCACGCTCGGCCTGAACATGTTCTGGCACCGCAGCCGCAACACCCATCCGATGCTGGTGTGGGCGCGCAGCCTGTTCCGCCAGGTGGTGGGCGAGTTCGTCGGCCTGCCGCCGGCACGCCCGGCACGGGTGGTGACCGAACAGGACCTGCAAGACCTGCAGGCGCCCTGAGCAGCAGCATCCTGCGGCGAGCAGCCCAAACAAAAAACCGGCGCCAGGCGCCGGTTTTTTGTTGCCCGTCTGCGCTCCGCTGCGGAGCGTGCAGGCTTATCGTTTGGGTCTGTGGGGACAGTCTGTTTTGGTGCAATTGCCGTACAGCGACAGTGCATGTTCCTGCAGCGTAAAGCCGCGCTCGCGCGCGATGCTTTGCTGGCGGTGCTCGATTTCAGAGTCGAAGAACTCCTCGACGCGGCCGCAGTCGAGGCACACCAGGTGATCATGGTGCTTGCCTTCGTTGAGTTCGAAAATCGCCTTGCCGGATTCAAAGTTGTTGCGCGAGAGCAGGCCTGCCTGCTCGAACTGGGTCAGCACGCGGTAGACGGTGGCCAGGCCGATATCCATATGCTCGT
>CAMLSG010000375.1 GCA_946482635.1 uncultured Duganella sp. | reverse complement strand
CGGGCGGGAACATGGCGACGCCAACGCTGGTGCCGCTATGGATCGTCTTGCCGGCCAGCTGGAACGGCTCGGCCAGTGCAGCCACGATGCGCACGGCGATCTGGCTGGCTTCCGCCGGCGTAACGTTGCCGCCGGTGACCACGATGAATTCATCGCCGCCCAGGCGCGCGATGGTGTCGACTTCGCGCAGCAGGTCGCGCAGGCGGTCGGCGACGGCAACCAGCAGCTGGTCGCCGGTGGCGTGGCCGTGGGTATCGTTGATTTTCTTGAAGTGGTCGAGGTCGAGGAACATCACGGCCGCAGTGCCGTTGGCGCGGCGGGTCTGCGCCAGCAACTGGTCCAGGCGCAGGTTGAGCGACAGGCGGTTATCCAGGCCGGTCAGCGGGTCGTGGTGGGCCAGCTTGTAAATGCGCTCCTGCGCGCGCTGCTGTTCGGTCAGGTCGTGCAGGATGGCGACGAACACGTTGCCGTCCGGGAGCTCCACCTCGCTCACCGAAATCGCAATCGGGAAAATGCTACCGTCGTGGCGGCGTCCGCTCGATTCATGCTCATGGGTGGCGCCGCCGGCAATATTGCGCAACAGGCGCGCCGCGCTGTCGCTTTCCGCTTCCGGCAGCAGGCTGGCCAGCGGCATGCCGGGCAGCGCTTCCGTCGCATAGCCGAACAGGCGGCAGGCGGCGGCATTGGCCGACACCAGCAAGCCATCGGCATCGATGGTCAGGATGGCGTCGGCCGCCTTGTCCAGGATGGCTTGCAGGCGTGCCTCGCGTTCGCGCAGGCGGATCGTGCTTTCCTTGACCTGCTGCTGGATCTGGGCGCGCTCGCCGCTGGTCAGCAGCATCAGGGCGCCCAGCAGGCCGGTCAGCATCAGGCCGGCGCTCAGCACCAGCCAGCTTTGCCAGCCGTGCTGGTGCACCATGTAGGCGGCAGAAGGGGCCAGCACCAGCTCGTAGTCGCGGCCGCCAAAGCTGAGCTTGCGCCAGTAGTCATCGTCGTTCGGGGAACGCGACAACTGGTCGATCAGCGTTGTCGGGCCAGGCTTGCTGCGGTCGACCAGGCGCGCCTGGATATGCGGGAAATCCGCCGCGGCCAGGGCGCCGCTGACGTAGGAATCGATCTGCATGGCCAGCAGCAGCATGCCGACGGCGGGCTGGCCGTCGCCCGGATCTACCGATTGCAACAGCACGACGCCGCTGCCTTCGCCGGGCATCGACAGCATCACCGGCGCACTGGTAACGGGCTTGCCGGTGCGCAGCGCCTCGCGCACGGCCTGGGCACGCACCGGTTCCGCCAGCCAGTCCAGGCCCTGGTAATGGCGGCGGGCGGCGGGTTCGATAAACAAGGTCACCATGTGCTCGCCGGGCGGCACTTCGGCGTGGCTGTGCGCGGAATGGCTGTGGGTGTGCCCCGGGCCGGTGGAGGGCGCGACCATGCGGAAGTCCGGGCCAATGGTCTCGCGCGCCCAGGTTTCAAAAGCGGGCCGTTCGGCCTCGGGTACCGGGCGCAGCCATGCCATCGACAGCAACTCGGGGCGTTGGTCGAGGTAGCCGTGCGCAATCTTGTCAAAGCCTTGTGCCGATATCACGCGGCCATAGCGGTTGATGGCGCGCGCCATCGCCAGAACATAGCGTTCATGTTCGCTGAAGCGGGCCTGCAGCAGGTCGCCCACCTGCTGCGCCTTGAGCCGGAAGCCTTCCAGGTGCTGGCGCGTTTCCCAGCGCGCCACCAGCACGTACAGCATCACGCACAGAGTCACCAGGAACAGTTGCGGCACGCCCACCAGCAGGCGGCGCCGCTGCCACAAGCCGCGCGGCTGGCCGAACAGGACCCAGCATAGCGGCGCCGCCAGCAGCACGCCGATGGCATCGCCTATCCACCAGGTCAGCCAGCTCGTCAGTAAATCCGCTGGCGCGATGGCGCCGGCTGCGACCGCCACGCCATTGGACAGCGTGCAGCTCACCAGGGTTACGCATACCGCCAGCAGCAGGAAGCGCAACACGTCGCGCCCGGCGCCGATTTCGGGGCGGATCGCGCGGCGGAAATACAGCATGCCCAGCCAGGCTTGCAACGCAGAGCCGAGGGCGGCAGCGAGGGCGGCCAGGCCTTGCGGCAGCGGCGGCAGGGTAAGGGGATTGGGTGCACCCGGCAGCGGCAGGAAATTGATCAGCAGGGCGCCGATGGCAACCCCGGGCAGCAGCCGTGGTCCAAAGGTGATGACGCCGGCCAGTGCGATCCCGGCCGGCAGGAAGAGGGGGCTGGCATAGCCGGGCGCCAGCGACAGGTAGAGGCAAAAACGGCCAATGACCGCGTAAGCCGCCAGCATCAACAGGTTGGCGGCCAGCGTCTGCTGCCAGCCGGGGGAGGGATTCTTCACAGAATGAGCGCTCCGGTGCACAGGATAAGTTGACCGATTTTATAGCAAACGGTGCAACGCAAAAACAACACTTGCAAATTTGCAGGAGTAGCCATTACAATCTCGCCCCGAAGCGCACGTCATGCAGCGTTTGCGAAATAAGCAAATAACGTTCTTGACAGTGTAAGAAAGTTGCTTCATACTCTGCGGTTCCTTCGCGGAGGGGTGGCCGAGTGGTTAAAGGCAGCAGACTGTAAATCTGCCCTCTTATGAGTACACTGGTTCGAATCCAGTCCCCTCCACCAAATGCAGGAAGCTGAGTGAAGTTGTAGTCGAAAGAAGTCGGACCTCGCGGGTGTAGCTCAATGGTAGAGCTGAAGCCTTCCAAGCTTAAGACGAGGGTTCG
>CAMLSG010000374.1 GCA_946482635.1 uncultured Duganella sp. | reverse complement strand
CGTCTCCGTCGACGGCACGATCGAAGAAGGCGGCAACGACGCCGGCCCTTCGCCGCACGACCTGTACGACGCCGCCGTCAGCGCTTGCAAGGCCCTGACCGTGATCTGGTACGCGCGCCGCAAAGGGATCCCAGTCGAGGACGTGCAAGTCACCACCGAGCGCGATGCGAGCGAAGAGCGCAAGGGCGTCTATCGTCTGGCGGCGACGCTGCACCTGACCGGCGAGCTCACCGAAGAACAGCGCGAAGAGCTGCTGGCGATTTCGCAGAAATGCCCGGTGCACAAGCTGATGACCGCCGTGACCACTGAAATCTCTACCAAACTGGGGTAATTGCCATGAGCATTGCGCAACTCCTGAAGGGCCATGAGAAGGACCTGGGCGGCGGCTTTGTCGTGCGCCGCTATCTGCCGGCGGCAGCCAAGCAGGCGGTCGGGCCGTTCATTTTCTTCGATCATTTCGGACCGGTCGACGTGCCGGCCGATGCCGACCATGACGTTCGGCCGCACCCGCATATCGGACTGGCAACCGTGACCTATCTGTTCGAAGGGGCGATGGAGCACCGCGACAGCCTGGGTACGCTGCAGCGCATCGAGCCGGGCGCCATCAACTGGATGACGGCCGGCCGCGGCATCGTGCATTCGGAGCGCACTCCGAAGGACCTGGTGGGCGTGCCGCATCGCACGCACGGCCTTCAGTTGTGGGCTGCGCTGCCTGTTGCGCACGAGGAGGACGAACCGTCGTTCGCGCATACGCCGGCAGCGGCCATTCCGGAACTGGAGGTCGACGGCGCCAAAGTGCGCGTGCTGATCGGTTCGGCCTTCGGCCGCAGCTCGCCGGTGAAGACATTCAGCCAGACGCTGTACCTGGACGTGAGCCTGAAGGCAGGGCAGCAGCTGGCCCTGACCGGGCTGCCGGCGGAAGCGGCACTGTATCCTGTCAGCGGTTCGGTGGACATTGACGGGGCGCCGGTGCCACAGAACACCATGGCCTTGCTCGACACGTCGAAGTCCCAGCGCGTCAACGCTGGCACGGATGCGCAGTTCGTCATCATCGGCGGCGAGCCGCTGGATGGCCACCGTTTCCTGTTCTGGAATTTTGTCTCGTCCAGCAAGGAGCGCCTGGTCAAGGCGGCCGACGATTGGGAAGCGCAGCGCTTCGACAAGGTTCCCGGCGAAACGGAGTTCATTCCGCTGCCGAAAAGGCCTTCCGCCGCCACTTAAGCGGTAGTTTCGGCTGGCGGCAAGTGCGCGGCACCGCTGCGCACGATCCAGTGCTCCGGATAGGGATCGCTGGCGAAGCGGGTGTGGGCGGGAACGCGGCTCAGTTTTTCCTGCTTCGGCGTGGGGGCCAGCGCGGTTTCCTTGCCGGTAAGCTGGTCGATGTGCCAGAAGCCGCCCTGGTGGTGCATCAGCAGCGGCAGGCTGGAGGCCTTCGGCAGGGCGTTATGGCGCGGCAGCGGGTAGCCGGGATGCGTGTCCGCCGCCAGCAGCACGAAGCATTCGGCCCGCGCGCCTTCGTCGATGCGGTGCAGGATTACGCCATGCGGCATTACGGCACTGACTTCCAGCACCACGATGCCCTTGATGCTAGCGCTCATTTCAATCTTCATGCCGGTGCGCAGCGGAACAGGCTTGTTCTTGCCCGGCCAGACGCCGTCCAGCAGCAGGCCGTAGCGCGATACATCTTCGATTTCAAAACCGTTGCGGGTGCGGCGGATCACCGCGTGGCGGCCGGACAGGCGACGCGTCAGGCCGGCGGAATCAGGGCCTTCGGCGCTGAAGTGGTGCAGCAGCACGTCCGCTTCCGGATCGGCCGGCTCGAAGCGGCCGAAGGAGACTTCTTCCATCGCGAACAGGCGGATGTGGCGGCAGGCGCCGTTTTCCGGCGCGGCGTTGATGAAGCTCGCGGCCAGGGTAGGGTGGGGATGCGAAGGGCCGCTGCGCGGCTGTTCGATCTCGATCAGGTCTTCGTCCCAGGCGATGGTCGAATAGCCGACATCGACCTTGCCGGGCGGCGCCCCGAGGTCGAGGTGGGCGATGCCGGCGTTGCGGGCGGTGACGTCGATG
Organism: uncultured Duganella sp.; assembly: GCA_946482635.1. The sequence goes on along the minus strand of CAMLSG010000374.1, from coordinate 729 downwards.
TCCATGGTGTTGCCGCCCTGGGCGGACACGCGGGCAATCGCGGCATCGTCGGCCATCACGCGCACGTTCTTGTGGGTGCTGAGGAAGGTGCGGTGGATTTCACTGAGGCTGGCGTCGACGCGCGGCACCAGGATGACAAAAGTGCATTCCCACTGGCGCTGTGCCTCCCCGTCCTTGCTGACAATTTCGGCATGGATCTGGTACTGGCCATGTTCCTTGCCGCGCGAAGAGAATTCCACGAATACCGGACGCCAGTCGCCGTGTACCGAGCGGATGAATTGCTGCTGCAGGGCGCCGTTCGGAATCAGTTCCGAGCGCAGGCTGATCGACAGCTGAGGAGCGCAATCCTGCGGCATGCCGCGCAACTCCATCTTGAGCGACTGGCGGCCGCCGGCAGCGCGCGGGTCGAAGCCGCTGATGTGCAACTGGGGATAGACGCGCGCCGGCGCCAGGTAGCCGTTCGGCTGCACAGCCGGCGGGCCACTGCGGGCATTGCGCATGGTGTTCAGCAGCTCAAAGCTGCTGCCTTCCGCTTCTGCTGCCGGCTGCGCATGGCCGCCGGCGCAAGCGCTTTCCCCTGGCACGACCCAGTAGGTGCAATGCGGATGGTCAGGGTTGCAACACTTGTTCATGGAAGGGCGTTCGTAGGGATACCGCAACTTTACGCGCTTCCACCGCTGCTTGGCAACACGCCTTTCCTTCGATAAAGGGTGTTTTTACCCCTGTATT
>CAMLSG010000373.1 GCA_946482635.1 uncultured Duganella sp. | reverse complement strand
AGAAGGAGTTCGCCTGCTACTGCGGCGCCCCGTCCTGCACCGGCGTCATGCTGGCGCCCAAGAAGCGCAAGTCGCGCGCAAAATCGAAAGGCGAAACGAAAAACGGCGCCGAAGCGCCGTCTCTAGCGGAGTAGTCCAGGGATTACAGCTGGCCCAGCATGGTTTCGGCGTTCGACACTTCGAACTTGCCGCCTTGCTCGACGTTCAGTTGCTTGACCACGCCGTCTTCCACCAGCATCGAGTAACGCTGGGAGCGGGTGCCCATGCCGAACTTGGAGAAGTCTGCGTCCAGGCCCAAAGCTTTGGAGTAAGCAGCGTTGCCGTCAGCCATCATGCGGACGGTGCCGGTGGCTTTCTGATCGCGGCCCCATGCGCCCATCACGAAGGCGTCGTTCACGGAAATGCACCAGATTTCATCCACGCCCTTGGCTTTCAGTTCGGCTGCGTGCTTGACGTAGCCCGGCACGTGCTGTGCGGAGCAGGTTGGGGTGTAGGCGCCTGGCAGGCCGAAGATCGCGATCTTCTTGCCTTTGGCGATGTCCTGCACATTGAAGGTGTTCGGGCCGAGGGAGCAGCCTTCGGTCTCGGTTTCGATGAATTCGGACAGTTGGCCTTCCGGCAGTTTGTCGCCGATCTTGATGGTCATTTCGGGTTCTCCTTCTTGTGAAAACCCAGAGTATAACTCCGCGCCGCCGGATGCGTGATCCGGCGGCGCGGCTGACCTTATTTAGTCAGCCTGCTTGCGCAGGAAGGCAGGAATGTCGTAGGTTTCCATGCCCGACTTGGCCAGTGCGTTCACCTGCTCGGTGGCCGATTCGCGGCGCCACACGGCTGGCTGTTTCTGCACGTCGGCCGACACGCCGGAGAAGCCTGCGTTGCCGAAGCCGCCCACTGCTGCAGTAGCTGCGCCGCCCAGTGCCGCGTTGACGTTCAGCGGGTTGCCGCCGTGGGTGCCGGTGCGCAGTTGCTGCTGCGGTACCAGCTGCACGTGCTTCTTGGCTTTGCCCAGGCCGGTCGCCACCACGGTCACGCGGATATCGTCGCCCATCGCGTCGTCGTAGGCGATACCTTGTGCGATCGACGCATCCGGTGCGGCGAAGGCGCGCACGGCAGCCATGACTTCCTTGATTTCCTTACCTTTCAGGCCGCGCGATGCGGTGACGTTCACCAGCACGCCGCGTGCGCCCGCCAGGTCGACGCCGTCCAGCAGCGGGGAGGCAACTGCCTGCTCGGCGGCCACGCGTGCGCGGTCCACGCCGGAAGCGGTGGCGGTACCCATCATCGCCTTGCCCTGCTCGCCCATGATGGTCTTCACGTCGTTGAAGTCGACGTTGATGTGGCCAGGCACGTTGATGATTTCGGCGATACCGGCAACGGCGTTGTTCAGGACGTCGTCAGCGTGCTGCAGCCACTCGATCAGCGATTCGTCTTCGTAGATCTCTTCCAGCTTCTCGTTGCAGATCACGATCAGCGAGTCGACGTTCTGCGACAGCGCTTCCAGGCCCGCTTCGGCGATGTCCAGGCATTTCTGGCCTTCGTGCGAGAACGGCTTGGATACTACCGCCACGGTCAGCGCGCCCTGCTGCTTGGCGATTTCCGCCACGATCGGCGCCGCGCCGGTGCCGGTGCCGCCGCCCATGCCTGCAGCGATGAACACCATGTGCGCGCCGCGCAGCGCATCTTCGATGCGGGTGCGGGATTCTTCTGCCAGCGCACGGCCGATCTCAGGCTTCATGCCTGCGCCCAGGCCGCTCGCGCCGATCTGGATGATGTTGCTTGCCTTCGAAGTGGCCAGCGCCTGTGCGTCGGTATTGGCAGCGATGAATTCCACGCCGCTCATGCCCTTGTTGATCATATGCTGGACAGCATTGCCGCCTGCACCGCCAACGCCGACGACCTTGATGACCGTTCCCAGTGTTGCGTTATCAACCATATCGAACTCCATGATTTACTCCTATCTAGAATGCGGTTTTCAAGCGCCAGGCCTCATATGGGTAGGAGAACTGGAGATTGAAAACTGCAGGGGTTTATTATTCAAAAATTTGTCTTAAAAGTTACCCAGGAACCATTCCTTCATGCGCTGCCAAACTGCTTTTACTGATCCATCCTGGCGCGTCACGATGTGGCCGCGCAGATACTGCTTCTTAGCTTCCAACAACAGGCCCAACACGGTTGCATAGCGCGGGCTGCGCACCACGTCGGCCAGCTGGCCGCGGTAGTCCGGCGTGCCCAGGCGCGCAGGCTTGAGGAAGATGTCTTCCGCCATCTCCACCATGCCCGGCATGATCGAGGTGCCGCCGGTCAGCACGATGCCCGACGAGAGCACGCCCTCGTAGCCGGACTCGCGCACCACCTGGTGCACCATTGCAAACAGTTCTTCCACGCGCGGCTCGATCACGGCCGCCAGCGCCTGGCGCGACAGGTTGCGCGGGCCGCGGTCGCCCAGTCCCGGCACTTCCAGGTGCTCGCCCGGATCGGCCAGCACCTGCTTGGCCACGCCGTAGCGGATCTTGATTTCTTCCGCTTCGCCGGTCGGGGTGCGCAGCGCCATCGCGATATCGTTGGTGATCTGGTCGCCGGCGATCGGGATCACGGCCGTATGGCGGATCGCACCGTCGCTGAAGACCGCCACGTCGGTGGTGCCGCCGCCGATGTCGATCAGCACCACGCCCAGTTCCTTCTCGTCGGTGGTCAGCACCGCGTCGGCCGAAGCCATCGGCTGCAGGATCAGGTCCGATACTTCCAGGCCGCAGCGGCGCACGCACTTGACGATGTTCTGTACCGCGCTCACGGCGCCGGTGACGATATGCACCTTCACTTCCAGGCGAATGCCGCTCATGCCGATCGGCTCGCGCACGTCGTCCTGCGAGTCGACGATGAATTCCTGCGGCACCGTGTGCAGCA
>CAMLSG010000372.1 GCA_946482635.1 uncultured Duganella sp. | reverse complement strand
GTTGCTAAACTATATGAATCGATAGTGACTGCTGGGGTATACCGGGCTTCCAGCGTGAAAGTTGCGGAAGCGGCCAAGGTCATCGAAAATACCCAGCGCGACCTGAATATCGCGCTGATGAACGAGCTGGCAATCATCTTCGACAAGATTGGCATCGATACGCTGGAAGTGCTGCAGGCGGCTGGCACCAAGTGGAATTTCCTGCCTTTCCGTCCCGGCCTGGTTGGCGGCCACTGCATTGGCGTCGATCCCTACTACCTGACCCACAAGGCCGACATGATCGGCTACCACCCGCAGGTGATCCTGGCGGGGCGCCGCATCAACGACGGCATGGCCAAGTTCGTGGCCGAGAAAACCGTCAAGCAGATGATCGCGGCGGGCTGCCACATCAAGGGTGCGAAAGTCAACGTGCTGGGCCTGACCTTCAAGGAAAACTGCCCGGACTTGCGCAATTCGAAAGTGGCGGACGTGGTGTTTGAACTGAAGTCCTACGGCCTGGACGTGCACGTGCACGACCCGGTGGCCGATTCGGACGAATCGGTGCACGAATACGGTATTCGCCTGGAAAGCTGGGACAGCCTGCCGCAAGCCGACGCGGTGGTGGCAGCGGTATCGCACAAGGAATTGCTGGCATTGTCGCTGGGCGACCTGGCAGCCAAGCTGAATCCGGGCGGCGTCTTCATCGACGTGAAATCGGCATTTAATATGGCAGGCCTGGAAGAAGCTGGCTACAGCGTCTGGCGCTTGTAATAAAAAAGAACTAGGGAAGCCTGGGAGGGCTGTTGTGGGCAAGTTTGACGACGTGCGGCTGCACCTGCGTGGCCAGCGATACCATTGGCTGGTGACGGGGGCTGCCGGATTTATCGGCTCCAACCTGGTGGAGTCGCTGCTCAAGCTCGGCCAGCAGGTCACGGGCCTGGACAACTTCGCCACCGGCCACCAGCACAACCTGGACCAGGTGCGCGAAGCGGTAGGCTCGGCAGCCTGGGCTTCCTTCACTTTCATCGAAGGCGACATCCGCGACCTGGCGACGTGCCAGCACGCTTGCACCGGCAAAGACTATGTGCTGCACCAGGCCGCGCTGGGCTCGGTCAGCCGTTCGATCGACGATCCGCTGCTGACCCACGGCACCAATGTGACCGGCTTCCTGAACATGCTGGTGGCGGCGCGCGACGCCAAAGTGAAGCGTTTCGTCTACGCGGCATCCAGCTCCACCTACGGCGACCATCCGGCGCTGCCGAAAGTGGAAGACACCATCGGCCGGCCGCTGTCGCCGTATGCCGTCACCAAATACGCCAACGAGCTGTACGCCGACGTTTTCGCGCGTACCTATGGCATGGAAACCATCGGCCTGCGCTATTTCAACGTGTTCGGCCCGCGCCAGGACCCGGAAGGCGCCTATGCGGCGGTGATACCGCAGTGGGTGTCGGCCCTGATCCGCAACCGTCCCCTGTTCATCAACGGCGACGGCGAAACCAGCCGCGATTTCTGCTTCATCGACAACGTGGTGCAAGCCAACCTGCTGGCAGCCATGGCCGACCGGCCGGGCGCCGTCAACCAGGTGTACAACGTGGCGCTCAATGAGCGCACCAGTCTCAACCAGCTGTACCTGATGATGCGCGAGATGCTGCAGGAGCGTTTCCCGCACCTGCGCCAGCATCAGGCGCAATACCAGGGATTCCGGGCCGGCGACGTGCGCCATTCGCAGGCCGATATCAGCAAGGCGCGTGAGCTGTTGGGTTTCGATCCCTCGCACCGTATCGGCGATGGATTGAAGGAGGCCATGGATTGGTACGTCCGCCACCTGGCCCCGCAAGAATAGTTAACGAGACATGGCCGCAAGGCTCCGCGCGCTTTCACGGCCAGCATGAGCGGTAAGGCGGGAGGGAATAAAAATGCTAAGAATTTCCAATCACTACATTTCCAAGGTTGTCTTCAGCCTGCTTTTTTTGGAGGTGTTGATCCTGATTGGCTCGTTCTACGCTGGCGCTGGTCTGCGTTTTTTCGACGGTGACCAGTTCGCCATACCGAAGCTCGACCACTTCTTCATGTCGGCCTGCATCTTTGCCGCGGCCATCGTGTTCAGCATGTCGGCGCTGGGCATGTACCAGATCAATTTCCAGGAAGGCTTGCGCAATCCCTTCTTCCTGCAATTGATGCCTTCCTTCGCCATGGGCTTTTGCATCCTGACCCTGGTGTTCTACCTGGCGCCGGACCTGTACTTCGGGCGCGGCATCCTGGTGCTGGTGTTCATCATCGCCGGCGCCGGGATCCTGCTGGCGCGCGCCATGTTCATGAAAACCTCGCGCACGCATTTCCTCGCCACCCGCATCATCTTCCTCGGCGGCGGCGCCATGGCCAAGGAATGCGGCGAGCTGGCCACGCGCGACACCAATTACCGCCGCTACGACGTGGCCGGCTACGTCGCGGTGCCGTCGGAAGAAACCTGCGTGCCGCAGAACCAGCTGCTGCACCTGCCTGAAGGCGGCTCGCTGGTAGCGCTGGCAAATGCCCAGCGCGTGTCGGAAATCGTGGTCTCGGTACAGAACCGCCGCGGCGGCGCCTTCCCGATCAAGGAACTGCTCGAATGCAAGCTGTACGGCATCCAGGTCACCGACGCCGCCACCTTCTTCGAGCGCGAAACCTACCAGATCCGCGTCGAATCCGTGCAGCCGTCCTGGCTGGTGTTTGGCGGCGGCTTCGACCAGAGCTTCATGCGCACTTTCATGAAGCGTGCGGTCGACGTGGTGGCCAGCCTGTCGCTGCTGGTGGTGTCCCTGCCGGTCATGATCCTGACCGCGATTGCCATCGTGATCGAAGACGGCGCGCCGATCTTCTATTCGCAGGAGCGGGTGGGCATGGATGGCCGCGTGTTCCGCGTCCTGAAGTTCCGCAGCATGTTCAAGAACGCGGAAAAGAACGGCACGCCGCAATGGGCCGCCAAGAACGACCCGCGCAT
>CAMLSG010000371.1 GCA_946482635.1 uncultured Duganella sp. | reverse complement strand
GCGGAAATCAATGAGGCCTTCGACGCCTGGAAGGCGGCAAACCAGCCGCGCGCAACCCTGGCGGCGCAGATCGGCGAGCCGTGGGTACAGGACAAGGCGCCGCAATTGCCCACCCTGATGACGGTGTTCTCGCACTACACCGGCATCAAGGATCCGCAGCCGATCGCCATTGGCGGCGGCACCAATTCGCGCCTGTTCCCGCGCGCCGTGAGCTTCGGCCCGACCATGCCCGGCAAGGTCTACACCGGCCATTCGGAGCACGAGTTCATAACGGAAAAACAATTACTTCTCAACCTGGAAATGTATACCGCCGTCCTGGTGGAATTGGCGAAGTAATTGTCGACATTGTTGGCGAAACGAGTATTGCTTTACGGCAGTAAATGACATTACCATGGGCAACAAGGTTTTCGCACTGGAAGCCTTCAGCCCATGCCTGGCTGCGACACAGGCATCCCATGAAAAGATGCCATGTTCCGCAAGCTTGTCTTCCTGACTGCATTGTCATTTTCCCTGTCGGCACACACCATGGATATGAGTATCCCGCCGGCGAATACCGCCGCGCCCGCGGATGCCATCCAGGTCAACGATGTGCCGCGCCGCGGCACGCTGTACCGCGTGCATCACGAAGGCAAAACTTCCTACCTGTTCGGCACCATCCACGTGGGCAAGCAGGATTTCTTCCCGCTCGAACCTGAAGTCACCGAAGCGCTGGCGAAGTCCAGTTCGCTGGTGCTGGAGCTCGACGTGCGTGCCAGCGCTCCCTACTACCGGGCGCTGGAGCGTCACGGCCAATACCCGGCAGGGCAAACCATCCGCGACCACCTGTCGCCGGCCGCGCTGGCCAGGCTGCAAGCCGCGCTGGACAAGGTGAAGCTTCCGCTGTCCAGCGTCGAACATTACCGGCCATGGGTGGTGGCAAACATCCTGGTGGGACAGGAAATCGAAAAGAGCGGTTTCAACCGCGGGCTCGGCGTGGAAGGCTATCTGCTGACCAATGCTTCCCGGCAGAAGAAACCCTTGCAGGAGCTGGAGACTGCCGACTACCAGCTTAGCCTGTTCGGCTCGCTGAGCGATGCGCAGCAGGAAGCCTACCTGCTGGAGAATATCGCCGATATCGACAGCGGCGCCGCGCTGCGCAAATCGGCCGGGCTGGTGGAAGCATGGGGCGCGGCAGATGCTTCACGCATTGCTGCGCTCACGCGTGAATTGACCTCGGGCGATACGGTATCCGCCCGATTCATGGACAGCACCCTGCTGGGCAAGCGCAATCCTGAAATGGCAGCCAATATTGAAGCGATCATGCGCAAAGGCGACGCCTTCATCGGCATCGGCCTGCTGCACCTGGTCGGCGACAAAGGCGTGCCGGCGCTGTTGCGCCAGCACGGCTACCAGGTCGAAAAGGTCTACTAGTATTTCGGGCTGGTGCTCAAGGAACCATTCGAATAGCGGACGTTGTCGCCCACGCGATAGCTGGGCATGCTGTCCACATTGATGGTCTCGATGGAACCGTCAGCCTTTTTCACGGTCACGCGGTAGCCGCTGCCGCTGCCGGCTGCTGCCGCCCCAACCGCACCGCCTGCCGACATTGAACCCGCCGGATCGATGGACTGCACCACGCCATCCCAGTTGGCGGCAGTCTGGCTGCCTTCGGAAGCACTGGCAGTCGAGGTGCTGGTGCTTTCATCCATGCTGACGGTTTTCTTGCTGCTGTCATGGGCGCAGCCCGCCAGGGCCAGGCTCACCAGCATGATTACGGAAAGTTTCATATATCCCCCATAAATTAGCCATATGCGCGCCGGGGAAGTGTACGCCGTTCCGTTAACGGCCGACGCACGTCAAGCGGCAGGACGCTTGCGCAAGCTCCACAAGGCCCACATCACCGTTGACGCGATGATGGCGGCAGCCATGTCGACCAGCCAGTCGTCGACCGAACCGTGGCGGTAAGGGAAGAAGGATTGAACAATCTCATCGATGGCGCCCATGATGGCGATGCAGAACACGGCCTTGAGCGCGCGCTGCGCGGGCTCGCCTTTGCAGCCGGTGAACAGCATGAACGCCAGCACCGAATAGCCGAAGCTGTGCAGTACCAGGCCGCTGGCATATTCCGCCGCTTCGGCGCGCGCGCCGGGAATCGAGCCGATGATGCAGTTAAGGACGAAGAGGGTGATGGCGCCCCAGAAGCGCAGGCGTGCATGGGCGTCGCTGAGGAACAGCAGGGTGAGGAATTTTTGCATGGGTGGGAAGATACCACGGAAGCGGTTGCGCCGGCACTAGGCCGGCGCACCTTCTGCCGCCACGCATATCGATTGCGTGTGCAGCAGATGTAGCCATTATAGGGATCGGCTGTGACAGCACCATGACATAAATCAAGCTTCGTTCAAACTTTGAAGAAAGCAACAGCATCGAGCAGGGTTTCGGCCTGGCTGGCCAATTCTTCGGCGGTGGCCGCAAGCTGTTCGGCAGCGGCGGCATTGCGCTGGGTGGTTTCGCTGAGCTGGTTGATCGCTTCGCTGATCTGGCTGGCCCCGCTGCTTTGTTCGCGCGATGCGGCATTGATTTCCTGCACCAGCTCCGAAGTCTTGCTGATGCCCGGCACGATTTCCTTCAACAGCTTGCCGGCCTGGTTGGCCACGGCCACGCTGTCTTGCGCCACGCCGCTGATTTCCTGCGCTGCGGCCTGGCTGCGTTCGGCCAGCTTGCGCACCTCCGCCGCCACGACGGCGAAGCCCTTGCCGTGTTCGCCCGCGCGCGCCGCTTCGATGGCGGCATTCAGCGCCAGCAGGTTGGTCTGGTAGGCGATGTCGTCGATGATCGCGATTTCCCGCGTGATCTGCTGCATTGCCGTGACCGTGCGCGCGACGGCATCGCCGCCTTCGACCGCGTAGCCGGCCACGCGTGAGGCCATGTCGTCGGTGACGCGCGAGTGCTCATGGTTCTGGAAGATCGAAGCACTCATTTCTTCGATCGATGCGCTGGTCTGCTCCACGCTGGCGGCCTGCTCGGTGGAGCTGGTGCTCA
>CAMLSG010000370.1 GCA_946482635.1 uncultured Duganella sp. | reverse complement strand
CCAAGTTGAAAAAATCGCAACAGCATTGTAAGGGATGCCGAAGGTTAACTGTTCAGCAAACCTGTATCATGTTGGCCCCATGCCACAAACCATTATATCTCTCGCGACTAGCGATTTAATTGTAAAGAAAAGCCGTTTTCTCGGTTTTGTCCAGCCGGTCGCCGACCGCGCCGAAGCACAAGCCATTGTGGCCGGGCTGCGCGCCGGGCACCCCGATGCGGCCCACGTCTGCTGGGCCCTGCTGGCTGGCGGCCAGTCGGCAGCTGTCGATGACGGCGAACCGGGCGGCACGGCCGGCCGCCCCATGCTCGACGTGCTGCGCCACCAGGACCTGGAAGGCGTGCTGGCAGCGGTGGTGCGATATTACGGCGGCATCAAGCTGGGCGCCGGCGGCCTGGTGCGGGCCTATACCGATGCCGTGGCGCAGGCGCTGCTGAAAGTGGAAAAAGTCGCCATCGTGCGCTATACAGAATTGCGCTGCACCCTGCCTTATTCCCTGGAAGGCTTGCTGCGGCGCGAACTGGCAGCAGCCGGCGCCACCCTGCTGGAGGTCAGCCACGAGCAACAGGTGACATTGGCCTTCCGCATCGCGGACGTCGCCGCGCCGGCCCTGGTCGTCCAATTGAACGAGGCTGCCAGCGGGCAGCTCCTGTGGCCCAGGCAATGACACGGACAATTCAAATAGTTACAAATAAATAATTTTCTATTAACAATTTTTGCGTTATTGCCCAGCTCTGGATACTGTCGTAGACATGCGCGATGAAACACTATTTTCCGGCAACCAACTTTCGGCACTGCTGAATGCCCTGCCCGACCCTGCGTTCATCCTGACGCGCAGCGGCCGGTACCTGGCCATTTTCGGCGGCATCGACGCGCGTTATTACCACGACGGCTCGCACCTGATCGGCAAGACGGTGCGCGACGTACTGACGCCGGACAAGGCCAGCTGGTTCCTGAAAGAGATCGAAACCGCCCTGGCCTGGCGCGCCCTGCACATCGTTGAATACAGCCTGGTACAGGGCGATATCAAAGGGCTGGCAACCAGCGGGCCAAGCTACCGCCTGTGGTTCGAAGGCCGCATCCAGGCGCTGGACTTTCCGGTTGATGGCGAAGACGCGGTACTGTGGGTTGCCAGCAACATCACGGCACGCAAGGAGATGGAAGACCAGTTGCGCATGCTGAGCGAGGTGGACGCCCTGTCCGGCCTGCTGAACCGCCGCAAACTCATGAGCGTGCTGGAAGAGCATTTCGATACCTTCGAGCGCTACGCCACGCCGATGGCCGTGCTGATCTTCGATATCGACCACTTCAAGCGGGTCAACGACGAACACGGCCACCTGGCCGGCGACGTGGTGATCAAGACCACGGCCGACGTGTGCCTGCGCGAACTGCGCGCCACCGACGCGCCGGCCCGCCTGGGAGGCGACGAATTCGTGGTCCTGATGCCACACACCACCTGCGAGCAGGCGGCGCCGATTGCCGAGCGCCTGCGCCAGCGGATCGCCGAAACCCTGCAGGCGCTGGGCCGCATCGGCGACGCCGTCACCATCAGCGGCGGGCTGGCTTGCTTGCGCGCCGGGGACGGTTCATGCGAAGACGTGCTGAAACGGGGCGACGACGCCCTGTACCAGGCCAAGCGCGCCGGGCGAAACCGCATTGTCGGCGCCGAGTGAGGCTTGCTAGGGCTTGATAAAAGGTTCAGAATTCCCTCAAAGCCCGAGGGAGGTTGCGATGGACTCACTACTACAGTTCAAACCTGGCGAAGCCTGGCTGCAGCGCAGCCGCGGCGCGCGCGCCATGAACCACCTGCTGGCACCGGCGTCCGCGCCGCGTGCCGCCACCCTGCCTGTCTTTGGCCGATGGCGTGGCCGTGAATCCCTTCCCGCGCACCTGCTGGACAAACTGCGCGAATCGCGCGCCAACAGCGCCTATGCGCGCCGCCTGGAAGACCTGCAAGTCTGCGTAGCGCGCGCCGAAGTGCAATTGCGCCAGCTGGGTGCAGCCCAGTCCTGGCAAGTGCCTGGAGCCGGCCTGGTACTGGGCGGCGACGCCATGCTGGCAAGCTGGCACAAGATGGCCGGCGGCGGCCCGCTGGCACGCGAATTCGCCACCTACGCCTGCCATGTTTCGGCCTGCACCCGCCAGTTGCAGGAGGCGCTCTCCAGCTTCGACATGCTGCTGCAGCAAGCCAAATCGCCCGATCGCCACGCCCCGCTGCATGAGCTGGCCGAACGCCTGATCGCCTGGGGCGACGCCCTGGTGGAAGATGAAGTGGCGGACGAGGTCATGCTGCGCATCCAGGCCTACCCCGAACTGTACGAGGAAATGCTGGACGAGGGAGACGGCGGCAGCGATGAAGCCGCCGCCAGCCTGGAGTCGCTGGGCGATGCCGACCTGCTGCGCCTGGACTGGGCCGGCGGCCAGCGCACCAGGCTCCTGAAGGCCATGACCCGCCTGCGTCCCCAAGTCCCAGCCAACTGATACGGTCGTTTCCGGGCGCTTCTGCGCCTGTTTTTCGAGGCTGGGCCGCGGCACAATAGGCCCAACCCCGAAAGGAAACGACATGGACGATACCAAACCCCGCGGCTTCGGCGAAACCATGCTGGCCGTCGCCTGGTCCTTCATCGGACTGCGCCGACGCAGCGATTTTGAACGCGACGTGGGCGCCCTGCGCCCCGGCTATGTGATCGCCGGCGCGCTGATTGCGGCGAGCTGCTTCGTGGCCATCCTGCTGTTCGCGGTACGCATGGCCACATCGTGATGCAGCTTGAATACGCCCACCAGGGTATCGAGGTGGGCGGCCTGCTGCTTCAGCGCATCGGCCGCTGATGCAGCTTCTTCCACCAGCGCGGCGTTTTGCTGCGTCACGGTATCCATTTCCGTCACGGCCCGGTTGATCTGCTCGATGCCGGCGCTTTGCTCGTCGCCGGCCGCCGTGATTTCCCGCATGATCTGCGACACCCGCTGCACCGAAGACACCACTTCGTCCATGGTGCTGCCGGCGCGCGCCACCAGCGCGCTGCCCTGGTCCACCTG
>CAMLSG010000369.1 GCA_946482635.1 uncultured Duganella sp. | reverse complement strand
CGCTTCGTCGCGCTTCTTGGCGCGTTCCGCCATCTGCGCCAGCGCCGTCATCGCATTGACATTGTCCTTGTCCTTGTCCAGCAGCTTCAGCATGTGCTGGCGTGCCGCCTCCGGCTTTTGCTCCATCAGCTCGAGCTGGGCCAGGGTGGCCACCGCGACATAGCTGGCCGGCGCCAGTTCCACCGCCTTGCTGAAGGCGGCGCGTGCGCCCGCCTTGTCCTGCTTCGCCAGCAGCACATGCCCGCGCAGGATCGACAACTCGGCTTCCTTGCCATGCTTGGCTTCCTGCTTGGCCAGCACGGCCAGGGCCTGGTCGTAGTTACCCAGGGCAAGCTGGGTGCGCGCCAGCGCGGTGGCAGCCGGCAGCGAATCGGGTTCCAGCTCGAGCGCCTTGTTCAGCATGGCCATGCCCTTGTCGCGCTCGCCCAGCGCCAGGCGGGCGCCGCCCAGCGCAATATAGCTCGCGCTGCGTTTCGGGTTCAGCTCAATGGCGCGCTCGAGCAGGGCAGCTGCCTTGGCCGGTTCGCGCTGCAGCATATTGGCTTGCGCCGCCAGTTCCAGCAGGCTGCCATCGCTGACCTTGCCCTGCAGGACCGGTTCCAGCACTTTCTGGGCTTCGGCCGGGTTGTTGCCGCGCAGCAGGGTCGCTGCCAGCAGCTTGCGCGCAAAGGTATTGCCCGGCTGGCCGTCGAGGTAAGTGCGCAGCTTGGCTTCCCCCTGCTTCAGGGTACCCAGCTGGAAGTCGACCGCGCCCGATAGCAGCATGCTGGGCGGGTGGTTGGGCGCGCCCTTGGCGATCGCTTGCAGGTTGTCGCGCGCCGCCGTGTAGTTGCCGCGCGAATAATCGAGCAGGGCTTGCGTGTACAGCGTGGTCAGGCTGCGCGGCGCGGTCTTCTTGGCTGCGTTGACGGCGGCCTGGGCCGAATCGAGCTTGCCGGCCACGATATCGAGGTAGGCTTGTTCCAGGTTGGCGCTGCTGTTGGTCGGGTCCAGCTTGATCACTTCGGCAAAGGCGGCGCGCGCCTCTTCCGGCTTGGCCTGGGCCCGCAGCAGCTCGCCCTTGAAGGTCAGCGCATTGATATTGCCGCCATCCTTGGCAATGGCCTGTTCGGTCAGGGCGCGCGCGCCCTCCAGGTCGTTGCCGATAGCCGCCAGGCGCGCCATGCCGGTCAGCGCATCGGCGCTGTTCGGTTCGGCGTCCAGGGCCGACTGGAATTGCTTTTTCGCTTCATCGAGCTTGCGCAAGCCGATCAGGGCTTCGCCGCGGAAGGCCAGCAGCGCCGGGCTTTGCTGGAATTTTTCCGATTCATCGAGCATCTTTTGCAAGTCGCCCAGGCGCAGCAGCGCTTCGGCCAGCAGCAATTCACTGTCCTGCGGCTTGTATTTCAAGTCGAGCGCACGGCGCGCTTCCTTTTCCGCCGAGACCGGGTCGCCCATCTGCAGCGACAGCTTGCCCAGCTGGTAGCGCGCTTCGCCGTTATTCGGGTCCTTGGCCAGCGCATTCTTGAGCTGGATCTGGGCGCCTTTGCGGTCGCCTTTCTGCTGCAGCTGCTTGGCGTCGGCCAGCAAGCTTTCCGGCGTGTCCGATTTGCAGCCGGCCAGCAATGCGCTGGCGGCCAGGGTGGCGGCCACTGCCAGCCGGGTTACGCGATGTGCCATGATGTCCCTCAGTTTGGTGATGTCGTTGTTATGCGTTGCGGTGGGCGCGGAACCACTGTTCCAGCATCATCAGCACCCAGACCATGGTGCCGTGATAGCCGGCATGCTCTTTCAGGTGAGTGCCGACCAATTGTTCGATAAATTCTCCGCGCACCACCTTGCGCGCCTTGAGGTCGCTCAGGCTGTCCGCGGCCAGCTGCTGCAAGGCTTGGTGCTGCTGCAGCCAGACGCCGAACGGCAGGCCGAAACCATGCTTTTGTTTGGTGATAATGGCATCAGGCAAGAAGCCGCGCAATGCCTCCTTGAAAAACCAGCGCAACTGGGTGCCGTTCAGCTTCTGCTGCGGCGTCAGGCCGGCCGAAAAAGCCACCACCGCATCGTGCAGGAAGGGGAACGCTACCTCCACGCCGGCCAATTCGCACGCCTTCATTACTTTTGGCAAGTCGTTGTCGGCCAGGGTGATCTGCAAGTCCAGCGCCAGCATGCGGTTGATCAGGGAGCGCGCTTCGCTGCGGCCATAGTTGCGCTCCAGCGTGGCAATCGGGTTGCCGATGTCGGCCGCCGCCAGGAACTCGTCGGTAAACACTTGCTGCGGGCCGTAGCGGCCCAGCAGGTTGTAGGTTTCCAGCCGCGCCGGCATGCCGACCGAGGCTTGCTCGATATAGCTGCGCGCCTTGCGCAGCAGGCGCACCCGTTCGCCGCCGGGGAAGTTGAAGACGGCCGGCTCCAGCAAGGCCTTGCGCACCAGGCGCGGCACCCGCTCGTACAGTTCGAACACATGCTGCTTGGCGTAGCGCTCGTTGCCGCCGAACAGCTCGTCGCCGCCGTCGCCGCCGAACATGCGCTGCACGCCGTCGGCTTTCGCCATGCGCGCGCAGTAGAAGGCCGGCACTGCCGAAGCATTGCCGAAAGGCTGGTCGAACACGGCTGCCACCTGCGGGATGGCGTTGGCCACGTCGTCCGGCGTCACATAGTACTCGTGGTGGCGGGTGCCGAAATGGCGCGAGGCGATGCGCGCATACTCCATTTCGTCGTAGCCCTGGGCCTCGAAGCCGATCGAATAGGTGTCGGCGGCCACGCCGCCGACCTGGGTCAGGATGCCGGCGATGGTGGAGCTGTCGGTGCCGCCGGACAGGAAGGCGCCCACCTTGCGCCCGCCCGCCGCTTCCTGCACGCTGGCGCGCAGCACGGACAGGAATTCCTCCTTCAGCTCGCCGAACGAGCGCCTGCCGTTTTCTTCGAACTGCATGCGCCAGTAGGTGTGTTCTTCGACCCGTCCCTGGCGGTAGTGCAGGTAGCGGCCGGGCAGCAGCCGCTGCTGGCCCTGGTAAACGGTGCCGGGCGAGGGCACCATGTGGAAGTAGACGTAGTTGTACAAGCCCTGGTGGTCCAGCACGCCGGGCGTCAGCGGGTGGCGCAGCAGGGCGTCGGCCGTACTGCCGAACACCAGGGTCTCGCCGGCCAGCTGCCAGTGCAGCGGCTGGATGCCCATGCGGTCGGTGGCCAGCACCGCTTCGCCGCTGCG
>CAMLSG010000368.1 GCA_946482635.1 uncultured Duganella sp. | reverse complement strand
TTGCTTACCGTTGCATCCCACACTTGCGTCGTACGGCCGCCGTGCACCATGCGGGCGGAGACGGCGATCGTGCCTTCGCGCGCGGTGCCAAGGTGGTTCGACTTCAACTCGATCGTGGTGAAATTCTGTGCGCCTTCCGGCAGGTTGGCGATGCAGCCAAAGCCGCAGGCTGTGTCGGCCAGGGTGACGACCGTGCCGGCGTGCAGGTAGCCGTTCGGCGCCAGGTGGTGCTGGACGATGTCGATTTCGGCCTGCAATTCGCCTTCTGCGGCACCGGTGACATGGATGCCGAGCAGGCCGGTCAGGTTGTTGTGAGTGAGTTGATTGAGTTTTTCGAGGTCGAACTTCATCAGGCGTGTCTCCGTTTACAGATAAAGGATCATAGCAGCAGGAAACAGGGTATGCTTACGCATGCGCGACCTGCCCCACAAGGGCCCGGTCTGCAGGCAAGACCAGAAGCTCAAAAGGTGGATTCAACCGATTAACTTACGGAGAATGACCTATGAACGAACGAGAGCAACTGTCTGCCATCGTGCAGCGCATGGAAGTGAAGCTGGCGCAAGGCCACCAGGAGGATTGGGCCCGCCTGCTGCACCGTGCTCGCACGCTGAGCGCCTTCGATTGCTCGGCCGCCAAGGGCGAGATCCTGCATTATTTCGGCGGCGCCGGCTCGATCAGCGATCTTCAGCTTGATGAAGAATTCAGCGACCTGCGCACCCAGCTCTACACCCTCTGCTACGGCAAGCGCACCACGCATTGAAACGCGGGATAGTCCGCCTGTTATTCCTGGCCTGGGCCCTGGTTTCGACGGGCTGGCTGGCCAACTCGTACCGGACGCGCGACGTCGATCCGGCGCTGCTGCGCGGCAGCGTCAATGCCGAAGAATCCCTTAGCCTCCCTGCGCGCGCCCCGGGCGCCACCGTGGGATTGCTATTCTTTTGCGGCTCGGGCGTCGCGGCGGAGGCCTATGTCCCGATGCTGCGGCAGGTTGCCGATGCCGGCTATCCGGTTGTGATCATCAAGCTGCCGTTGCGCTTCGCCCCGCTCGACAGCAGCAAGGACGAGGCTTTGGCGAGGGCGCATCGTGCGATGGCGGCCCATGGCGAGGTCCGTCATTGGGTGATTTCGGGCCATTCGCTGGGCGCCGCGCTGGCGGCCCGGCTGGCATACCAGGAGCCCGCGCTCCCAGCCGCGTTGGTCCTGGTTGGTACCACCCATCCCAAGCAGCAGGATCTATCCAGGCTGCCTTTTCCCGTCACGAAGGTCTTTGCGTCCAACGACGGCGTGGCGCGCATAGGCGACGTAATGCACAACAAGCCGCTGCTGCCGGCGCAAACGCGCTGGGTGGAGATCAAGGGCGGCAACCATTCTCAATTCGGCAATTACGGCCACCAGCTGCTCGATGGCGAAGCGGCGATCAGCCGGGAGGCGCAGCAGGCGGTGGTCGTGCAAGCGCTGCTTGCCGCGCTCAAGCCCAGTTGATCGGGTCTTTGCCCTGCTGCGCCAGGTAAGCGTTGGCGCGCGAGAAGGGGCGGCTGCCGAAGAAGCCTTTGTGGGCGGAAAATGGGGACGGGTGCGGCGAAGTGATGACCATGTGCTTGCGCGGGTCGATCAGGGCGCGCTTGGCGATGGCGTAGCTGCCCCACAGGATGAAGACCAGCCCTTCGCGGCCAGCCGACAGGCGCCTGATTGCGCTGTCGGTGAAGTTCTCCCAACCCTTGCCCGCGTGTGAACCGGCCTCTCGGGCGCGTACTGTCAGCACGCTGTTCAACAGGAACACGCCTTGGCCAGCCCAGTCGGACAGGTCGGTGCGCTGGCGCGCAACGCACAGGTCGGCGTGCAGCTCCTGGAAGATGTTCTGCAGGCTCGGTTGCGGGCGGTTGCCGTCCGGGACCGAGAAGCAGAAGCCCATGGCGGCGCCGGGCGTGTGGTAAGGGTCCTGGCCGAGGATCACCACTTTCACGTCGTCGAACGGCGTCAGGTCGAAGGCGCGGAAAATATTGCGGCCGGCGGGGAAGCACTGGCGCTCGGCGTATTCGGTACGTACGAAACCGGTTAGCGATTGCCAGTAAGGCTGCGCGAATTCTTCTTCCAGTTGGGCTTTCCAGCTTGCTTCAATGCGGACTGTCATATCGAAATCTTAGCATTCCCCAGTCGGCCTATACTGGACCGATGAATATCCGTCGCAAAGCGAGGTTTGGCGAGGCCTTTGAGGCGATCGTGGGCGATTGCCTGGCGCAGGTGCGCGCCAACGTCGCCGGCGTGCTGGCAGGCGATATCGAAAGCCTGCACCAGATGCGCGTGGGCGTGCGCCGCTTGCGCGCCCTGCTGTCGGGCGTGCAAGCATGGGATGCAATGCCTGAAGGTACGGCGGGCAAGCTGCGCTGGCTGGGGCAGGAGCTTGGCCGCGCCCGAAACTGGGATGTCTTCCTGGAGTCGACCTTGCCTGCATTGGGCGGGGGCTCGCAAGCGGTGCAGTCGGCGGCGTGCGAAGCAGCGTCGCGGCAGCACGCGCATGTTCGCCATCTCCTCGAAGGACCACGTTATCTCGCGCTCATGGAAGAACTGGCCTTGTGGCGCAGTGAGCGCCTCTGGCGCGATCCGGCACGCATCCAGCCTTGGGACAAGGATGCGCGCAAGGTGGCTCGGACCCTGGTGCGGCAGGCGCGCGAGCGGGTCGTGAAGCGGGTTCGCCGGCTGGATGCGCAGCGACCGGCCAGCCTGCACCGGCTGCGCATCGCGGTGAAGAAGGAGCGCTACATGCGCGAGTTCTTCGGCATAGACGCACGCGCGAAGGTGCTGTCAGAAGCGCAGGAGCTGCTAGGCACGCTGAATGACGGTCGCATTGCGCGTGAATTGCTGCAGTCCTTGCAGGACCGCCTGCCCGGTCACGAGGCGGAACTATCGTTCATGGAAGGCTTGCTGGCCGGGCGGCAGGAGCATGCCTTGCCGGAAGCGGTTCGCTTCGCCCGGCTCAAGCTTTAGTCGTCCAGGCCTTTGCCGGCCAGGATCTGCGGCATGCATTTCTCGACGCGCGATTCGCGGGTCTTGGACTGCTTGGCGGAAGAGAAGTGCAACAGGTAGCCGCGCTGGCGGCCAGGTGTCAGGGCGTAGAAGGCTTCCGCCAGGGCTGGATGTTCGTCGAGTTTTTGCAGGAATTCGTCGGCCATCGGGAAGTCTTCGGTCTTGCGGAATTCGACCTTGGCGCCCGACTTTTC
>CAMLSG010000367.1 GCA_946482635.1 uncultured Duganella sp. | reverse complement strand
TGCCCCAGCGGACGTCCAGCGAACCGTGGATCTTGTCCAGGTCGAACACGTGCGACGGACGGCCCAGCTCCAGCATCACGTAGTTGGAAATGTCCACCAGTGCCGACACAGGGCGCTGGCCGCTGCGCTCCAGGCGCTGCTTCATCCAGGCCGGAGTCTCGGCTTTCGCGTTCAGGCCGCGGATCACGCGGCCGGCAAAGCGGCCGCACAGTTCAGGCGCGCTCACCTTCACCGCCAGCTTTTCGTCCAGCGTGACCGGCACGATGCGGTTTTGCGGCAGGCTCAGTGGCGAGCCGGTCAGCGCAGCCACTTCGCGCGCCACGCCCAGCACCGACAGGCAGTCCGCCTTGTTCGGAGTCAGCTTGATGGTGAATTTCAGGTCGTTCAGCGCGAAGTAGTCGCGGATGTTCTGGCCGATCGGCGCGTCGTCAGGCAGCTCGATCAGGCCGCCGTGGTCTTCCGACAGCTTCAGTTCGCGCGCGGAGCACAGCATGCCTTGCGACTCGACGCCGCGCAGCTGGCCTACCTTGATTTCGAATGGCTTGCCGTCGGCGCCAGGCGGCAGCACGGCGCCGGCCATGGCGCACGCCACCTTCAGGCCCGGGCGCACGTTCGGCGCGCCGCAGACGATGTTCAGCAAGGTGCCGGTGCCCACGTCGACCTGGCACACGTTCAGGCGGTCGGCGTTCGGGTGCTTGGCGGTTTCGCGCACGTGGCCTACCACCACATTGGTGAACGGCGGCGCGACAGGATCGATGTCTTCCACTTCGAGGCCGGACATGGTCAGCATGTGTGCCAGTTCATCCGAAGTCATCTTCGGATCGACCATCGTGCGCAGCCAGTTTTCAGAGAATTGCATAGTCAGCTTTCGTATCTTTTAGAACCGGTAAACCAGTGTCTGACCCACAGGGTCAGACACTTGGCCCGTGGCTTCGGCAGACTGGTGTCTGACCCTGCGGGTCAGACACCGCTTTACCGGTTTTAGTTGAACTGCTTCAGGAAGCGCAAATCGCCTTCATAGAACAGGCGCAAGTCGTTGACGCCATAGCGCAGCATCGTCAGACGCTCAAGGCCGGAGCCGAACGCGAAGCCGATGTACTTTTCCGGATCCAGGCCGAAGTTGCGCACCACGTTAGGATGCACCTGCCCCGAGCCTGAAACCTCCAGCCAGCGCCCTTTCAGCGGGCCGCTGCCGAAAGCGATATCGATCTCCGCCGACGGTTCGGTGAACGGGAAATACGAAGGACGGAAGCGCACTTGCAGGTCATCCGTCTCAAAGAAAGCCTTCACGAAATTCAGGTACACGCCCTTCAGGTCGGCGAAGGAAATGTCTTCCGCAATCCACAGGCCTTCGACCTGGTGGAACATCGGCGAGTGGGTCGCATCGGAGTCCACGCGGTAGGTGCGGCCCGGCGCGATCACCTTGATCGGCGGCTTGTTGTTGCGGGCATAGCGCACCTGCATCGGCGAGGTGTGGGTACGCAGCAGCAGCGGCTTGCCGGTGCTGTCGTTGCCTTCAACGTAGAAGGTATCCTGCATCGAACGCGCCGGATGGTTTTCAGGCGAATTCAGTGCGGTGAAGTTGGTCCAGTCGGTTTCGATTTCAGGGCCGGCAGCGACGTCGAAGCCGATCGAGCGGAAGATCTCTTCCACGCGTTCCCAGGTGCGCATCACAGGATGGATGCCGCCTTTGCCGCGGCCACGGCCCGGCAGCGAGACATCGATCGCTTCAGCATTCAGGCGCAGCTGCAATTGCGCTTCCGCCAGGGCATCACGGCGCGCAGTCAGCGCGGTCTCGATCTGCTGCTTGGCAACGTTGATCAGGGCGCCCTGCGCCTTCTTCTCTTCGGGGTCCAGCTTGCCCAGGCCCTTCATCATTTCGGTGATCTGGCCAGTCTTGCCAAGGTACTTGGCTTTGGCGTTTTCAAGTGCGGCAGCATCTACGGCGGCGAGGAAGTCAGCCTGCGCGGAGACGACGAGTTGTTCGAGCGAGTTCATCCGACGTTTTTCCTGTTTTGGAAATTAAAAACGGGACATAGCTAAGCCATGTCCCGCTTCTTATGAGCGCTGCCCGAAGACAGCGCGCATCACTGGCAATTAAGCAGCGATCTTGGCTTTGACGACGTTGACAATCGCTGCAAATGCAGGCTTGTCCATCACAGCCATATCAGCCAGGACCTTACGGTCCAGTTCAATAGCGGCCTTCTTCAGACCGTTCATGAACACGCTGTAGGTAACGCCGTGTTCGCGGGCAGCCGCGTTGATACGGGTGATCCACAGGGCGCGGAAGACGCGCTTCTTGTTACGACGGTCGCGGTATGCGTACTGGCCAGCGCGCATCACTGCTTGCTTGGCAATACGGAATACTTTGCTGCGACGACCGCGGTAACCCTTGGCCAGGTTCAGTACTTTCTTATGACGGGCACGCGCGGTAACCCCACGTTTTACTCGAGGCATAGTAGCTCCTTAAATAATGTTGTGAGATTAAGCGGATGGCATCATGCGGTAGACGCTTTGGACGTCGGACGCATTGATGTTACGGGTGCCACGCAGTTGACGCTTGTTTTTGGTGGTCTTCTTGGTCAGGATGTGGCGTTTGAAAGCCATGCCCGACTTAACGGTGCCACCTGGGCGCACGCGAAAACGTTTTTTCGCGGAGCTCTTGGTTTTCATTTTTGGCATGTGAATGCTCCAATAATGACCGGATTGTAGGTGGCAGCCCTTCGCTGCACTTTTGGTGCCTACTCTCACGGGAACCTCGGATTATAGCACAGTTGGTTGTAAAGGAAAGCTCCAAGCGAGCTTGAGCCCCAGGTCCGTGCCTCTCCCTTCACTTCCGGGTAACGGCCGTCCTCAATTCTCACAAAAAGCAACAGGCAACTCGAAAAAAATGTTTTCTGGGTTCCATATTTATTACTTGTGGACGACAATACTAACAAGCGCACAATAAGTATTACCACTTGTTAATTAAAGAGGTAACCCCATGCGTCCAGCTATCCCGGATTTCGTCCACCGTTTGGCAATGGAGCCCCCATTCAGGATCTTCGTTCGGGCCATATTGAAATCTTTTAATCCTTCGATATATACGCGAGCGCTTTGGGAACTCTCTTCGCGTCCGGCGTATTTATTGGGCTTGCTGACTGCCGCACAACAGGCAAAACGCCAGGGAATACCCGAGATTTCAGCCATTGAGTTCGGCGTCGCCGGCGGCGATGGCTTGCTGGCCC
>CAMLSG010000366.1 GCA_946482635.1 uncultured Duganella sp. | reverse complement strand
ATGCCGAAGTGTCCGGCCAGTTGCTTCAACAGCACCGCGCCATCTGCCAGGCCATTTGCGCCCGCCGGCCTGAAGCCGCGCGCACTGCGATGCAGGGGCATATCGACTATGTGGCAGGCAAGCTGGAGGCCACCTGACTGGTCCAACCAGTGGCAAGTCGCACGAGCAAAAGCAAAAAGCCCGCTGGCACGTTGCCTGACGGGCTTTTCTAAATAGAGCCTGATGTTTCTCTGGAAACCTGTCCACTGGCGGAGTAAGGCAAAGTCAGCGACGAGCGCGTCCCTTCGTCCAGCGACGCCAACACCAGCGAGGCTTGCGCCCCGTAGCGGGTGCACAAACGCGCGCGGATATTCGCCAGGGCGACGCCGCTACCGGCCCGCGCCGGACGTCGCGCATGGTGTAATCCCAGCCCATCATCCTCGATCCGAATGT
The DNA here is from genome assembly GCA_946482635.1 of uncultured Duganella sp. The sequence continues at coordinate 2,811 of CAMLSG010000366.1, read as the reverse complement.
CCAATCGTCCGTCCTTGACTGCGGCAAACAGGCGCACTATTCCGCCCTCCAGCTTCGGTTCGAGCCCGTGATGCACGGCATTTTCCACCAGCGGCTGCAGCAGCAGCGGCGGCAGCAGCGCCTTGCGCGCCTGTTCGCTCACTTCGATCGAAAAACGCAAGCGGTCTCCCATCCGGATTTGCATCAATTGCAGATAGTTGCGTGCGGTCTCCAGCTCGACGTCCAGCGTGCTGTCGCTCACCCGCATTTGGCCGAGGCTGCCGCGCAGATAGTCGGTAAACGATTCAAGCATCAACTGCGCGCGCGGCGCATCGTTGGCGATCAGGCTATGTACGTTGGCCAGGGTATTAAACAGGAAATGCGGCTCGATCTGCGCCTGCAGCATGCGCAATTGCGATTCGGCCGCCTGCTGCGCCAACTCGTTCTCCTTTGCGCGCAACAGCCACCAGATCCAGTTCACTGCCAAAATGAATAGCGCAAAGATCAGGAACTTGAGCTGGACCATGGGAACATCTGACAACTTCTTCCAAAGGTTGAGGCTGTACGAATACCCCAACAGCATATAGCCCAGGCGCACGCCCACGACCATGCCTGCGATCAACAGCACGCTCACGACCGCTGCCGGGCGCCAGTCCGACCGGGCCGACAGCGCCTCGATCATCGGCCCAGGCATCAGCAGTTCGAAGCCGCGCAGCATTAACATCATTGCGCATGCCGCGCACAGTCCGAGCGGCAGATTGTTGCTTAGCGACGAGGCCATCCAGCCGGGGGCATCGCTGCCCATCAGGAAGACCGACAGCACCATCAGTCCCATTGCAACGCTGAGCGCCAGGGCGCTCCCGACCAGCAACCGCGCCCACAACGGATCGCTGCGCTCCTTCTTCAGGGCCAGGAAGGTGCGCAGCGAATATGTCAGCGTTTGCTTGATCGGCATGGGCGACAGTGTAACGGTTCAGCCGTTAGGCGGCTTGATTTCCGCAAGAGCGCCGCGCCGCTCGCGCTCGATGCGCTGTGCCTGCGCCAGCTCCACTTCGAAGGCGCTCGGCTTATCGCCGGAAGCCTGCGCCGCCCCCAAGTCTTCGGCGATGCGGAAGCCTTCCAGTCCTCCGATGAAATCAGGCGCAGTGAAACCGCGCATCGAGGCGTGGAAACCGCGCCAGTGCCAAGTGCCGCCGCGCAGCGCGCGCGCCTTGCAGGCGCCGCTCACCCAGGCGCTGCCGTCCTTCGGCGCACCGTTATAGTCATCGTGTTCACAGTCCTGCAGGAATTCGGCGACATTTCCAAGAGTATCGTACAGCCCGAAGGCATTCGGCTCGTACATGCCGACAATACTGGCGTACTCGGCTTTGTCATTGCACGGAATGACGCCGACGTGGTTGGCCGACTCCAGCCCGAAGTCGCGCCGGATCGCCGCCTCAGCCGAACGGTCGCCCAGATTTCCATAGCGACAAGCCTGGGCTTCGTCGTTGCCGAAGAAGTAGCGCTGGGCGCTGCCGGCGCGATGCGCGTATTCCCATTCAGCCTCGGTCGGCAAGCGATATTTCTTGCCGGTTTCCTTGGCCAGCCATTTGACGTAGGCGTCGGCGCCGTTCCAGCCGATGCAGGTGGCCGGTTCAAACTTGCTCATCGATTGCAGCGTGGTGGCCACTGGATATTCTCCCGGAACGCTGAGAAACCAGGTCCTCGACGCCATTTGGGTGCACATGCGCGGCGTGCGGTAGTCGGTGGCTTCGACGAAACGCTGGAATTCAGCGGCAGTGACTTCGTACTTCCCCAGCCTGAACGACTTGATGGCCACCGCATGCACTGGCTGCGAGTTGGCTTTGCGATCGCTTCCCATCATGAACTCGCCGGCCTTGATGGTGACCATCGGCGGTTCGATCGGCATGACCTTGTCGGTTGCGAAAGCGGGCATTGCCATAAGCAAAGCAGACATCAGGACGATATTTTTTGGCATTGCATTCCTTCTTCGTGGATTGAGATGAAAGAAGGATTCCAGAACTCGCTCGCGGCGCCACGCGCCATGCGACGAATCGACAATCGAGCCGACGAATGGCTACAATGCCGCCATGACATCTAATCCTGCTACGCAATCACCATGGCGCGCTTTGATCGCCGATGATGAGACGCACCTGGCGCACTACTTGCGCAGCCAGTTGGCATTGCTATGGCCCGAGCTCGAAATCGTGCATGTCGCGCGCAATGGCATTGAAGCCGCCGAACGTATCGCTGCGCTCGCGCCCGACCTGGCATTCCTGGATATACAGATGCCGGGCATGAACGGGCTCGAGGTGGCTCAGGGAATCGAAGGAGCAACGCGCGTGGTGTTCGTGACCGCTTATGATGAATACGCGGTCGAGGCATTTGATCACGCGGCACTGGACTATGTTCTCAAACCGGTCAAGAACGAAAGGCTGGCACGTACCCTGGAGCGGATCAAGGCGACTCGCGCTTCCGTGCAACCCGATGCCCGCCTGGCGGAGGCGCTGGCACGCCTGATGGCGCCGCCCCAGCAACCGCGCCTGCGCTACATCCGCGCGGCACGCGGCGATCTGACGACGCAAGTGGCAGTCGACGACATCATGTTCTTCCATGCCGACGACAAATACACGGTGGTCGCCACCGCCGCCGGCGAGCACCTGATCCGCACTACCATTACAGACCTGGCATCACAGCTCGATCCGGACCAGTTCTGGCAAGTCCATCGCTCCACCCTGATTAACCTGGCTTTCCTGGAAGGCACGCGGCGCGACGAGGCCAGCCGCCTGTTCGTACGCATGAAAGGGCAAGGGAAGGAACTGCCGGTCAGCC
>CAMLSG010000365.1 GCA_946482635.1 uncultured Duganella sp. | reverse complement strand
CTGCGACCAACGGATTAAAAGTCCGCTGCTCTACCAACTGAGCTAACGACCCGAAGGGCCCGAATTATATAGAGTCCGGATCGTTTCGGCAAGTGCCCGCATGGCGCGTATAATCGGCGCCGGAAGGAACCGATCATGACCTACGAAGAATACCTCGACGAAGTAACCACGCTTATCTTCGAAAAATACAACCTGAAAGACACCCTCGCGGTCAAACTGGTGATGGATGCCCAGGATGCAGAGTTTTTCGTCCGCCATGACGACGACAAGAAGCTCCGCAACATCGACCAGGCCCACAAAGACGCCAAGACGATCTACGAAGCCTACGCCGCACGAAATCCCCGCCGTTAAGATGAAAATGGATTGCGGCTTGCCGGTGGTATTTGACCTGTCCTAGCCTGACTGGCCTAATGCCTGGCCTGCTGCATGGCCAGCTTTTCTTCCGCCTGAGCCAGCACGTTTGCAATGCGGCGTGAGTTGCGGTCGCGCCAGCCCGGCTCCAGCGCTACCCTGGCTTGCAGTTCGCGGCACTGGTTCAGCAAAGCCCATGCTTGCAAGCGCGCAGCACCGATGCCCTGGTGATCCGCGCGCGCGCAGGCGGCGACGGCTTTCCGCAAGCGTGACAGCGCCGTCTTGAGCGCCTGGCCTTCGCGTTCCGGCCAAAGAAGCGTGTAAACGGTAATCGATACTGCCAGTCCAAGCAGGATGCCGACCAGGCGGTCGCGGATTTCCGTGACGTCGGTGACCGGGCCGAAGCTGCCCAGTTGTGCCAGGGCGAAGGCGAACATCATCTGCACGCCGATGTAGTTCGAGCGCGGCGAACCGACGGCGATCCAGGCGCCGACCGCGATGACGGGCAGGGACATGGCCAGCAGGCCGACGATGCTGTCGAGGTGCGGTACCACGAACACGGTCGCCACCAGCGCTGCCAGGCTGCCCAGGCAGCAGCCCAGCAAGCGGGTGATTCCTTTGTGCGTGGTCGCGCCGAGGCTCGGCAGGGCGAGGATGATGCAGGTCTGCATCGCAGTATGGATGCCTGGCCATTGCAGGCCGGTGTAAATGACGTACGTGACCATCGCGGCCAGCACTGCCTTGAAGGCGAATTGCAGGTAGACGATGTTCAGCGGACTGCCGGCAGCGCTGGCCGCTGCGGGCTGAGCGCCCTGTGCGGCGGACGGCGTGCCATTGGCGCCGGCTGCGCCGGCATCGGCGGCAGAGCGCAGGGCCCGCGCCATTTCGCGCAGGATTGCGCTGTGCGCGAGCATTCCATGCCCGCTCCCAGGCTGGTCCGCCGGGGTGGGCGCCGCGCCTGTGAGATTGAAAGCTGCATCGTGCCCGAGGCACTCGCGCAGTGACGCGCATGCTTCGCGGATCGCAATCATCTTCTGGCGCTCCTCTTGCGAAGCCTCAAACGGAGCGAGCCTGGCCAGTTGCGCCGCTGCCGCATGGAGGCGGCTAACGGCCGCAGCCCGTGCAGCAGTGCGTTCCTTATTTCCCAGGGCGGCAAACGCCAGTTGCCGCTGTAAGGCCAGCACGCCACGTCCAACCCGGCCACTGTGAAATGCCGGCGCCGCAACGCCTGCAATGCGCGCATCGAGCTGGTGCTCGACTTCGTCAAGCTGCCGGCTGTATTCCTCTACCAGCAGCCTGACCGGCAATGCCGGCCGGAACAGGCGCTGGACGATCATCGTCACCACGATAGGGTAGGTTGTCGCCACGCCCACCCACAACAGTGCGCGCGTCATCACTTCCGGATCTTCGTAGATATCGGCCATGCTTTGCCCGTACACCACGATCAGCGCCACCAGGAAGCCAATGGCGCCGAGCTTGCTGGTCCTCATGAAGTACATGCCGCAGAATGCAACGAGGGCGGCGCCCAGGATGCGCAGCATTGGCGCGTTGATGAAGAACTTGAGCAGCAGGATCGATGCGACTACGGAAAGGATGCTGCCGATGATCAGCACGATGCCGCTCATGCGGGTCAGGACAGTGTTCTCCTGGGCCGTGAAAAACACCATGATCAATGACAGCGAAAGCGAAGGAATCTGCAGGGCCATCGAACAGATGATGACCACCGTGCAGCTTGCGAGCAGGCGCCACACCGCATCCATGCGGCCAGGGAAGGGCGCCAGTTCGCTGCGGATGCGTGCAAGCAGGGCTTCCATGATGTTCACTTCGCGTTCAGCATGGCCACGGCGGAGGCGCCGATACGGAATGCCGCGTCAGGCTGTTCAATCAGGATGCGCACCGGGAAGCGCTGCGCCACCCGCACCCAGTTGATGGAGCGCGGCACGCGCGGCAAGCCTGCCACTTCGCTGCCGCCGTCGTCGGGGAACACGCCGTAGCCGATCGATTCAACGGTGCCGTTGTAGCGTCTCGACGTATCGCCAAGCAGGTAGATCTGGGCGTGGCGGCCCGCCTTGATGCCCGCCAGGTCAGTCTCGCGGAAGTTGGCCACCACGTACCAGCGGTTGGAGCTGGCCATGGTGAAGACCGGATGGCCGGCGGCGACGAACTGGCCTGCCGATGTTTTCAGGTTGAGGACGATGCCGTCGCCCGGTGCGCGCACCTCGGTATAGGACAGGTTCAGGCGCGCCAGCGCGATTTCTGCTTTCGCCACTTCGCGCTTGGCGACCAGCGCATCGACGCCGCTGACGGCTGCTTCTGCGCGGCGGGCGTCGAGCAGGGCGGCGCTGAGCTGCGATTGCGCGCTGCGCTTGGCGGTACGCGCCTGGTCGATGCGTTCGGCCGACACAAATCCTTTGCTAAGCAGCGGTTCCAGGCGCGCCAGCGAATCGCCGGCCTGCTGGTCGGCAGCCTGGGCGTGCTCCACATTGGCCCGTGCCGCCGCTGTGGCAAACTTCTGCGCTTCCACCGAGCGCTGGGTGAGTCTGATTTCGCTGTCCAGCGCCTTCAGGCTGGCTTCGGCCTTGGCCAGGGTTTCTTCAAATGGCTGGGGATCGATGCGGAACAGCAGGTCGCCTTTCTTGACGCGCTGGTTGTCCGCCACGGGCAATTCGACGATTCGTCCGTTCACTTCCGGCGCTACGTTGATGGTGTCGGCGTAGACGTAGGCGTCGTCGGTGCGCGGCGCCTGGTCGATCGAGCGCACCACATAAATGGCGAGGCCGATAGCCGCCAGCGTCAGGGCCAGAACGATGGCGGTCCAGCGGCGGGAGTTCCTGGTTTTCTTCATGACGTCACCTTAATGTTGGAAAAATACGAGCCAGGCCGATAGCGAAAGCACCGTG
>CAMLSG010000364.1 GCA_946482635.1 uncultured Duganella sp. | reverse complement strand
TGGATTTGATATGCCACTGCATCAGCGGCATATCGAGGGCGGCGGCGACTTCTTCCGCCAGCATGGTCTTGCCGGTGCCCGGCTCGCCCTTGATCAGCAGGGGACGCTGCAGGGTCAGGGCGGCGTTGACGGCCAGTTTCAGGTCATTGGTGGCGACGTAGTTGTCGGAGCCTTCAAATCGTTGCGGTGCGTGCATAGTAAAAACTTCCGGTGAGGGTATCACCGGAAGTATATGCCAGAGCCGCTTACAGTGGGCAGCTCCCTGCCACCGGCCAGGCGCTGACGCCGTCCACGGCTACTGGCGCCGGCAGCGGGGCCTTCAGGCCATTTTTCTCGCACGGTACCACCCAGTAGCGCTTGGCGGTGGCCGGGAAGCCGTAGGCGGCGACCTGGGCGGAGGCGGTGGCGCTGTACGTGATGCCCCACATGTCGAAGAAGCTGCGCTGGTCACGGCCGGTGATGAAGGAGACTGCGACCAGCATGCTGTCTTCGGCCGTGATGGACTGCACGGTGCTGCGGCTGGTATAGCCTGCGTCCGTAAAGCCCAGCTTGGCGCGCTCGCTGCTCCAGGTGGCGTCACTGCCCAGCGCCTTGGAGAGCAGGCGGTCGTGCAGGTAGAGCAGGCGATACAGGTCCCAGCCGTTGTCGCCCAGGATGCTGCTGTTATCCATCACCAGCTGCCAATAGAACTGCAGGCGGCCCGAGGACAGTTTGTCGCTGAACCACATATTGGTCTTTACGTGGTCCGCCGGGGCTGCCTGTTTCTGGGCAGCTTGCAGCAGGTCGAACGTTTCTTTCTGCTGGATGTCACGGCCGTATTGCTCGGCAGTCGGATTATTACGGTTGTACAGCAGCCATTTATGGATCGGGAAGATATTGTTCGACACTTCCGTGGATTGGCTGCCATAGATCTTGAGGCGGCCGCGCTGCAGGTTGTGGCCGATTTCGTGCGATTCACCCCATCCCAGCGGCGAGAAGACGGCATAGCTGTCGATCGGATAACCCGAGCACAGGTAGCCGCAATTCGCCTGGTCGGCGTTGAAATGCTGCACGCCGCCCAGGCCATGGATATCCCAGCTGGTGCAGTCCCAGCCTTTGCCCTGGCAGAAGCTGGTCACGCCGGCCGGCAGCGCCAGGTCGCGGCCATTGAATGCAGCCAGGTTGTAGGTATCCTTGTACAGGTAAGTGTCGATGTCGCTCAGCAGCTTGTCGACATTGTCGCCGTAGCCGGTCACGGTCTTGCGCATCTTTTCCGTCGTGGAGTGGATCTCCAGTGCCGGGGTCAGGATTTCAGACCAGCCAATCGTGGTGCTGCGTACCGCGCTGGCGAAGGTGGCGGCACTTTCCGGGCCGGTGTACGCCGCTTGCTGGCCGACGCCGCTGAACTGCAGGCTGACATTCAAGGGTGTGTCGGTTTCCTGCATGCGAACGTAGATGATGCCGCCGGTCGGGCTGCTCAACTTGAGCGTTTGGCCTGGTTCAAGCGGAATCTCGTTCCCCCACAGGAATTGCGGGCGGTCGTACTGCTCGCCGAAGATATGGGCTGCGCCGCTGCGCAGCTGGTTGACGAACACCGTGACTTTGGCTGCGCTGCTGTCGTTGCGGCTTACGCTGAAAGTCTTGCCGGGCAGCGCATAAGTTGTGGCGCTGGTAGTAACTGCGACCTTGCGCGTGGTGAAACTGCGGCCGGCCGTGGTTTCGCTCGTGCTGCCGGACAGCGAAGGGAAGCTGCTGCCTTGCAGGTTCATGGCTGGCTGGATGTCGCGGCTGTTGACCAGCGCATGGTCGGCGAACAGGGCCTTCAGGAACACGTTGACCTTCGTGGTGGCCTTGCTCATTGGGTAGGTGGTGTGGCTGCGGAAGTAGTCGCCCAGCAGCACCAGGTACTTCAACAGCTTCGGTGCATCCGCGTCGAAGGGACGCTTGCCGGAAGTCTCGACGCTGGCAATCCACGACTGCAGTTGTTCGGCACCTTCGAAGAACTCGACGCCCAGCGCCGGGATCGCGGCGCAGCGGCGGCCGTCTTCGCACGAGGCCAGGTTGAAGCTGTAGTCGGCGGCCGCCAGGTGGTCGACCACGCGGCTGATCGATTGCATCGGCTTCAGCGCGCCTGGCTGCGCAGCAATCATGGCATCCTTGTTGGGCCAGTTGGCGCTGTCGTTGCTGAAGTAGTTGCCGGCATAGGGCAGCGGCGCCTGGCCCAGCAGGCCGGCTATTTGCGGCAGGCCGCCGTCGCCCCAGCTTCCGGTGTGCTGGTACAACAGGGGCTTGCCGGCTGCCAGCGCCTTGTTCAGGAAGGCCAGGATGGCGGCGTTGCCATCATTCAGGCTCGTGCCGGCGCTGCCGACCAGCAGCAACTGGCTGTTCTGGGTACAGCTGGCCAGTTGGCTGTCGTCGGCACAGGTAGTGACGGTCCAGTTCGGGAACTGGGTCTTGAACCAGGCCTTGAGGGCGGTCTGCTCGCCGCTGGAATAGCGCAGCAGGCTGATTTCGCGCGCAGCGCTGATATCTTTCTGTTGGCCGAGCAGCAGCCAGGACAGCAGGCGGCGCGCCGGCGCCACCATGCCCGGGAAGTCGCCGCCGATGACGTTGGCGCCGAAGGCGGAGACGCGGGTGCCCTGCACCTTGCCCGCCATCGCCAGGCTTTCACCATCCTTGCCGACTACCAGCGGATAAGTACGCGCCGATTCTCGTGTGGTTTGCGGGACCAGGAACTGGCTGTTGGCGCCAGGCGCGTAAGCGATCGATTCGGAACCCCATACCTGGGCCAGCAGGTCGGATTGCTCGGTTTCGCGCAGCGAGAACTCCGCCTTGATGGCTTTCAGCAGTTCGGCATTGTTGTCGTTCAGCTTGCTTACGTCGCCGCTTGGCAGGGCGGCATCCAGCGCGGCTTTCGCGTCCGGCAGGGTTTGGCCGGGCGGCGGCGTGGTGCCGGAATCGCCGGATTTGTCGGCACCGCCGCCGCCGCAAGCAGCCAGCAGCAAGGCGAGAGCCATGGTCGCCAGCAGGGGCCGGCGTCGTTCGGACAGGTAAAAAGACATGGTAAAAGTGCTGTCAGCACAAGCTAGTTAAATTTGGCTGGCCAATTTACCATTAATTGCCATGTGGAAACAAAAAGTATCTGCTTTCGCACTACAAAAAAGCGGAAGGCATACAACACATTCCCGAAACTCATGTGAAAGAAGTGCTCATTGCTAGATCCATCTTATGGACGATTGGCCAACTTCTAAGGTAAAATCGCAGGTTGAGGGCGC
>CAMLSG010000363.1 GCA_946482635.1 uncultured Duganella sp. | reverse complement strand
CTGGCCAAGTACAACCACCACCGTGAGCAATTCGCAGCCATCCTGCAGGGCCTGCAGAACGGTGAAGCCTGGTCGGGCCAGCTGGTCATCGGCCAGCCTGCCTCAACTGTGGATATCCAGGTGCAGCCGGGCGCCGAACCGGGCAGTTTCAAGGCATCCGGGCGCATCCTCAAATAACTACTGTACACGCGTACAGTAGTTATTTTGCAGCCATCTCCCATCGAATTCCGGACAAATCGCCGTAAGTGGCGGATTGAAAAGGGCTTTTCCGATTATCCACATTGTTTGTGGATATCTTTGTTGATAAGGGGGTCTTGACAAGGCAAACAGCCCTCAACGACGCCATTTCCAATAAACTGCCCGTTCAATGTGCAGAAAAAAGTCCCAACAAAATCAAGGACTTAAAATCTCACGAATTCTCACACGCATTCTTTAACTAATTAAAGTCGCGCGTTACTTGTCGTCAATTCTTGTGCATAACCTGAGCCGAAGCGCGCCGCTGAGCCGGTTGCAGCAAGACGCGCTGGATGATGTGGGGAGCGATGTTATGCGACTTCAGATACTCCACTGCGCACAAGGTGCTAAAGCTGGCTTGCACCTCGATACCTCGGTCGACGATTTCACTGCGCGCCGAATCGACGCGAGGCAGGAATTGCAGCAGATCCATAGGAACACCTTCGGGCGGGATGGGCGGGTCAAGGAAGTATTGACCATGCCGCCAATAAGTCAATGGCCCGCCCGCAACACCTACAGCCGAGCCCGTGTCAACCTTGGGGTCAGGCTCTTTGGTTGACACGAGCTCATCCGTGTAGCGTCGAGTCCGTGTCAACCTCGGCGCCTGACCCCAAGGTTGACACAGGCTGTGCCATGCAGCTTAGCGGTTCTGGTAGCCGCCGTAGTATTTGACGGGGCTCCATTCGGGCTGCACGGGTGCTTGCTCGGGGGCGTATTGGCCGAAGTCGGCGCCGGCGTGGACGATGCGGCCGTTGACGACCGTCAGCGCGCTTTCCAGCGTCTTGATCTCGGCTTCAGGGATGCTGAAATAGTCCTTCGGCAGGATCACCAGGTCGGCATATTGGCCCTTCGTGATCTGGCCTTTCAGCTTTTCTTCCCCGCTGAACCAGGCACTGCCCTGGGTCATCAGCTTCAGGGCTTCGTAACGAGTCAGGCGATCCTTGGCCTGCCACATCGGCATGCCGCCCGCGGTCTTGCCCGTCACTGCCCAGTAAATCGATGGCCACGGCCCATAGCTCGACACCCGCGTGCCGTCGGTTCCCAGGCCGACCGGAATCTTCATCTCCAGCATTTTGCGGATCGGCGGCATCTGGCGCGTTTGCTCGCCATAGCGCTTCCAGTAGTGCTCGCCCTGGAAGTACATGCGGTCCTGCACCGCCACGCCGCCGCCAAGTTTCTTCACGCGCGCCAGCTGGTCGTCGGTGATCGTCTCTGCGTGGTCGAAGAACCAGCGCAAGCCGTTGAACGGCATCTCACGGTTGACCTTTTCGATCACGGCCAGGTCGCGCTCGATCGACTCGCCATAGGTGGCGTGGATGCGGAATGGCCAGCGGTTCTTCACCAGCAGGCGCAGCACCGGTTCAAGCTCGCTTTCCATATGCCCCGGCATTTCCGGACGCGGCTCGAGGAAGTTCTCGAAGTCGGCTGCGCTCCAGACCAGGTTCTCCCCTGCCCCTTCGGTGTTGTAGCCATTGGGGTAGAACATGTGGTCGTTGTGGTCCGGCTTGGCCATCGTGAGCCAGCGCTGGTAGTCCTCCAGCTCCTTGCCCGGCTTCTGCGCGAACAGGTAGTAGGAAGTGCGCACGGTCAGCTTGCCGCCCTTGGCCAGCTCAAGGCTCACCGCATAATCGTCGGGATAGGCCTGGCCGCCGCCACCCGCGTCGATCGCGCTGGTCACGCCCAGGCGGTTCATCTCGCGGTAGTACTGGATGGTGGAATTAAGTTGCTGCTCGCGTGGCAGCGCACCAGTCTTGCCCAGCGTGGAATACAGCACCATCGCGTTCGGCTTGGCGACCAGCAGGCCGGTCGGCTTGCCGTCCGCACCCAGCTCCACCACGCCATCCTTGTACTTCGTATCCTTGTCGTAGCCCAGTACTTCGATGCCCTTCTTGTTGACGAAGCCAAGGCCGTACAGGTAGAGGATGAATACCGGCTTGTCCGGCACCGCCTCATTCAGTTCTTCCAGCGTCGGCAAACGCTTTTCTTCGAACTGGAATTCGTTGAAACCGCCCACCACCTTGATCCATGCGCCGTCCGGCGTGCGGGCAGCCTGCTCGCGCAGCATCTGCATCGCGCGCTTGAGCGATGTCACGCCATCCCAACGCAGTTCGGCGTTGTAGTTCAAGCCCTGCCGGATGATGTGGAGGTGCGAGTCGTTCAAACCCGGAATGACCGTGCGGCCGCCGGCGTCGATGACCTGCGTGCCCGGCTTCTTCAGCTTGAGCACCTGGGCATTGCTACCCACCGCAGTAATCACGCCGCCCTTGATGGCTACTGCCTGCGCGAAGCTGTCTTCACGCGTCATCGTGGCGACTTTGCCATTGGTGATGATCATGTCCGTCGCATGGGCGTGCGACAGACCGGCAGCCAGCAAGGCTGCGGCCAGCAACGATCTTTTCATTGGCTTATTCCTTGACGGATTCGACCGAGAAGCCGAGGGTCACGTCGTCGCTGACGTGCGGCGCATATTTGCCGGCGCCGAAGTCGGAACGCTTGATCTTGGCGATCGCATTGGCGCCGCAAGCGTCTTTCTTCAGCATCGGGTGCGGCATGCAGTGGAAGGAAGTCACTTCCAGGTTCACCGGCTTGGTCACGCCCTTGATGGTCAGGTTGCCTTCCACGCCAACCACCTTGTCGCCGTTGAACAGGAACTTGGTCGACTTGTAGGTGATGGCCGGGTATTTGGCCGAATCGAGGAAGTCTGGGCCTTGCAGGTGTTCGTTGAAGGTGTCGTAGCCGGTGTTCACCGATTTCGGGTCGATGGTCACTTCCACCGAGCCGGTCTTGGCTGCGCGGTCGATCTGGATCTTGCCGGTGGTCTTATTGAACTTGTTGACCTGGGTCGAGTAGCCGAAGTGGCTGTACTCGAAGCGGGAGAAGGAATGGGTAGGATCGATGTTGTAGGTTTCCGGTGCGGCCGATGCGGCGAGGGAGAAACCAGCGGCGAGTGCGAAGGCGATCAGTTTTTTCATTGTAAGAACTCCAGGTTGGGATTGACGGCCCATTATGCGACGACAACCGATCAGTGTAAAACGCATAATGTGCGCGCTAC
>CAMLSG010000362.1 GCA_946482635.1 uncultured Duganella sp. | reverse complement strand
ACTGCCCACGCATCGTCTGCGTGGAACTTGCCGCTGTGTGTCGCTATAAGCATGCGTAGTCCAATCGTTGAAACTACCTGCATGATATACCGTCATTCGCCCATGACGAGCACCATGCGGTACCTGGCGCCACCTGACTTCATCCGTTGATACGCCGCATCGGCTTGCTCCAACGGCATAGTCTCCACCATGGCACGCACTCCCGACAGCACGCTGAAGTCCAATGCTTTTTCATTCTCGTAAGGCGTACCGGTGATGGAGCCCAGCAAACTGCGCTCGCCCACCACCAGCTGGCCTGGCGCAACAGGCAACGCGGCCTTGCCTGCGCCAAGCAGGACGAGGCGCCCATGCGGCGCCAGCCCGCGCATCAGTGACGCCACAGTGCCTGGGTCGCTCGCAGTGGCAATCATTGCCTGCGCACCGCCCATGGCCTGCAGCTTGCCGGCGGCATCTTCGCTTTCGGTGTCGATATACGCATGAGCGCCCAACGCCAGTGCATCATCGGCGGCACTGCCACGGCCCAGCGCGACAACCCTGAATCCCATACGGCGCGCATATTGGACGGCCATGTGTCCCAGCCCGCCGATGCCGAAAATCGCCACCGTGTCGCCAGCTTGCGCGCCCGACTTCCTCAGCGCGTTGAAGGTCGCAATGCCGGCGCACAGGATGGGCGCAGCTTCTTCGGCCTCCAGTTCATCGGGGATCGACACCAGTCCTGTGCTGCGGGCCAGCATCATCTCCGCATAGCCGCCGTCGCGCGAGGCGCCGGTAAATCCCTGGTTCACGCATAACTGGAAGCGCCCCTGGCGGCATTGGCGGCATTCGTTGCAGTGGCCGGCAAGGCGGCCTACACCCACGCGCTGGCCGAGCCTCCAGATGGCGGGTACTGCAACGCCGATGGCTGCGATCCGGCCGACCACCTCATGCCCCGGCACGCGCGGCGGCTGCAACCTGGAATCGGCGCCTTCGATATCAGCTACGTCGGCACCACAGATGCCGCACGCCTCGACCGCTATCAGTACTTCGCCAGTACCGGGGACCTGCACCTGGCGCTCCACCAGCTCAAGTACGCCGGGCCGGGCAATCTGCATTGCACGGTATGTGTTTTTCATCAGATCGCTCCAGTTCCAAGGGTTGCTGCTTCAATTGCCCCGGCAAGGTAACCGGGAAATTGCGGCGACCATTCACTCGCAATGCCCGTCACGCGGCCTCGCCATGCTCCGGTGGTGGGCGCCGCAGCGGGTGCCAGGGCATGCTGTCCTGCACCTTCCAGGTCGGCTGCCGTGGTGGTGAATAGTTCAAGCGCCCAATCCTTGATGTATTCCGCTTGCGGCGCAGCTGCAGCGGGCCCGAACAGGCGCGCCATCTGCGCGCGGCATAACAGGCGCATTTCCTCGTCCGGCACACGCTTCCTCACACCAGCCGGCACGCCGAAGAAGCCAAACAGGGCGGCGCGCCCTCCGGGCAGTGCTGCATCGTGGATTTCCGCAAGCGGGCCGGCGGCGCTTCTCGCCTCGCCGGACAGTCCCATGTCGCGCCAGAACGGACTGTCGTAGACGGCAAGGTATTTGGCATGCGGCGCCATCCAGGTATTCGTTGCGTACCATTGGGCGGTCAGGGCTTGCGGCAAAGCCGGCAGGAATTCAATCGACTGGACCGCCAGGCGCGGCGGCAGCGCCAGCAGGACGTGATCGACGCGCCAGGACATTGCGCCGCCATCGCATTCGACTTCCACAGTATCGGCACCGCAGCGCAGGCGGCGCACAGCCTGTCCAGTGATGATGCGCCCGGATTCCACCCTGCGGCGCAATGCATCCACCAATACGCCCATGCCGCCCTCCAGCCGCATTGCGGCGGGCGAGTTCACATAGCCAGGCGCCATGAATGGCCGTTCGTCGCGAGATCGCTCCATCATCATGACGCCGGTTTCAAACTGCGCGAAACGCGCCAAGCCAAGTTCGCTCACCAGCGCATCCATCTGGGGCTGGTAACCTGGCCAGAACCAGGCCGGCCCCAGGTCAAAACCCTCAATCGAGGCAATCCGGCCGCCAACGGCATCGCGCGCCTCCAGCACGACATAATCCTTGACTCCCTTGCGCTCCAGCAGGAATGCCGCATACATACCGGCAAGGCCTGCGCCGATGATGGCCACTTTGCTTGTATTAGTATTCATTGCCTGACCCTCAAATAGACCGTCGCACCGCGGGCGCCGGCAGCAATCTCCGGACATGTCCCTCCAGGCAAACGCACCCAGCTCCCGCGAACGTACGCCTGCCCCTCGCAGTCCAGGGAACCGGATATCACCAGCACCTCGGCCGCTTCGATCGCACCATCGAACAGCGCTTCGCGCGGCGCAAGCCGTTGCAGGCTGACTTGCTCCGCAGCGTCGGAAAACAACGGACAGGTTTCCCTCCCGTGCTGGCACCGCCACGCGGACGGCAGGCGCGTGTTGATACGCACCTGTTGCTGCGCCTCAGGCACCATCTGTGTCAGCTTGACGAAAATGATGGCGCCCCCTGCGCTGGCGGGGGCATGCGACGATCCCGGAGGGTTGCGCAGGTACCAGCCCTCCGGGTAGTGCCGCTCCTCTTCCGAAAAGACTCCGGAAAGGACCAGGATCTCTTCGCCGCCAGGATGACTGTGCGCAGGATAGGAAGCACCCGGCGTATAGCGCACGATGCTTGTGGCCCGCGCATGCTCGCCGCCCAGGCGATCCAGCATGACGCGCTCCACGCCGGGCTGCGGCGACGCCACCCAACGGTAGCGGGCGGCGTCGACAAATGCGCGGCGTGTAAAGTCTGCGTTGACCAGCATCGCCTTACTCTGGCAATTGCGCGTGCGCTTCCAGCACGCGCGCCGAATAGGTCAGCGCAGCGCCGGCGTTCAGGGCGATTGCAACACTCAAGGCTTCCGCGATTTCCGCCAGGCTCGCGCCATGCCCTGCTGCCTTTTTGGTGTGCACCGCAATGCAGCCATCACAACGCGTGGTGACCGCCACGGCAAGCGCGATCAGCTCGTGGATCTTGGGTTCCAGATGGCCACTCTTGCCAGCCGCGTTATCCAGGGCCATGATGCCGCGTATCGTTTCGGGGCTTTGCTGGGCATAGTCACCGGCACGGGCGAGCAAGGCATCGCGATAGCTGTTCCAGTCTTGCATCATTGTTGAATCCTCCGTTCAGTAGCTTTGGTAAATCCGGATGTCGGGCGCTGCCTCCATCAGCGGCTTGAGGGCCCCGACAACATCGGCAGTAAACATGTCGCCAGCCAGGTAGGCGTTGGCGTTTTCGAGGCT
>CAMLSG010000361.1 GCA_946482635.1 uncultured Duganella sp. | reverse complement strand
GATGGGCCTGCCGATCGACAAGCTGGTGGTCGCCACCAACGAGAACGACGTGCTGGACGAGTTCTTCCGCACCGGCATTTACCGCGTGCGCAAGTCGGCCGAGACGTATCACACCTCCAGCCCATCGATGGACATTTCCAAAGCCTCGAACTTCGAGCGCTTCGTGTTCGACCTGGTAAAGGGCGACGGCAAGCGTGTGCGTGAGCTGTTCAGGAAAGTGGAAACCGATGGCGGCTTCGACCTGTCGGGCGCACCAGGCAGCGATGGCGACGAGTTCAAGCTGGTGGCCAACTACGGCTTCAAGTCCGGCAAGTCGACCCACGAAGACCGCGTCCAGACCATCCGCGACGTGGCCGACGATTACGGCATCGTGATCGACACCCACACCGCCGACGGCATCAAGGTCGCGAAGGAATACATGGAGCCGGGCGTCCCAATGATCGTGCTGGAAACCGCACTCGCCGCCAAATTCAACGAAACCATCCTGGAAGCGCTGGGCGAAGACGCCGAGCGTCCGGCGGGTTTTGAAAATATCGAAGCGCTGCCGCAGCGCTTTGAAGTCATGCCGGCCGATGTGAGCAAAATGAAGGCTTACATCGCCGCCAATACAGGACTGTAAAACATGGCAATGCTCGCCGTACGCGAAGCCCTCGATTTCCTGCTTTCCGCTGCACGCCCCGTGGCGGAGGTGGAAAAGATCCCAACCCTGGAAGCCAATGGCCGCGTGCTTGCGAGCGCCGTGGTGTCCGGCATGAACGTGCCAGGCCACGACAATACGCAGATGGACGGCTATGCGGTCCGCGCTGCCGACTGCGCCGCCGGCGACGCTACGCTGACGGTCGCGCAGCGCATCCCGGCGGGCCACGTCGGCCAGCCGCTGCTGCCCGGTTGCGCCGCGCGCATCTTCACCGGCGCCATGATTCCCGAGGGTGCGGACGCCGTCGTCATGCAGGAGCAGTGCGAGGCGAACGATGGCCTGGTAACCATCCGCCACACGCCTAAAGCGGGCGAATGGATTCGCCGCACCGGTGAAGACATCAGCGTTGGCAGTGTGATCCTGGCCGCGGGCACCCGCCTGCGCAGCCAGGAACTGGGCCTTGCCGCCTCCATCGGCATGGCGGAGCTGAGCGTGCGCCGCAAGCTGCGCGTAGCCGTGTTCTTTACTGGCGACGAACTCACGATGCCAGGCGAGCCGCTCGCGCCTGGCGCCATCTACAATTCCAACCGCTTTACGCTGCGCGCCTTGCTGGAAAACCTCGGCTGCGAAGTGCGGGATTTCGGCATCGTGCCCGACTCGCTGGAGGCGACCCGCAACGTGCTGCGCCAGGCAGCGGACGGCAATGACCTGATCATCACCTCCGGCGGCGTGTCGGTCGGCGAAGAAGACCATATCAAGCCGGCCGTTGAGGCGGAAGGCAAGCTGAACATGTGGCAGATCGCCGTCAAGCCGGGCAAGCCGCTGGCTTTTGGCGAAGTAGGGCAGGCCTTCTTCCTTGGATTGCCGGGCAATCCGGTGTCGAGTTTCGTTACCTTCCTGCTGTTCGTCCGGCCATTCCTGCTGCGCCTGCAGGGTGCGGATGCGCCGGCCCAGCCGCGCGGCATGCTGGTGCGTGCCGATTTCAACTGGCCAAAAGCGGACCGCCGCAATGAATTCCTGCGCGCTAAACTGAACGGGCAGGGAGGCCTGGACCTGTTTCCGAACCAGGGTTCCGGGGTGTTGACCTCGACGGTATGGGGCGATGGCCTGGTCGACAATCCGCCGGGCAATCCGATCGCGCCCGGCGACCTGGTGCGTTTCATCCCCTTCAGTGAACTGATGTATTGATATGCTGATCAACCTTAAATATTTTGCCAGTGTGCGTGAAGCGCTCGGCAGCGGTGAACAGGTCGTCCTGCCGCCGCAGACGCAGACGGTCGGCGATGTGCGGGCCTGGCTGCTGGCGCGCGGCGAGCCGTGGGCCAGCGCCTTGGCCGAAGGCCGCGCCTTGCGCATGGCGTGCAACCAGCGCATGTGCGACGCCGGCGCGCAGGTTGCGCCGGGCGATGAAGTTGCCTTTTTCCCACCTGTGACAGGCGGTTAATGCTAATTGCTGTGCGCGCGCAACAGTCGAACGCAGACTGTTGACCGCGAGCACTATCACGTTATACTTGGTCACGTGCGGCCCAAAACCTGCGCCGCGCCCATCCCAACACACAATTCCCGTCGCCTCTTCCCTGCGGCTTGTTCCCTTCCCAGCAAGGAGAGTCGCAATGGGTTTCGTCCTAGCCGCCCTAGGCCTGAATGGCATCACGCGTGGCCATATCCCGGTCCCGCCGCGCAAGCGTGCGCAAAAGCTTCATATCGCCGGTTCCAGCACCATGGGCCCGTTGTTGAAGGAGATCGCTGCCAAGTACCACCTGCTGCATCCCGAAATTGCGATTGAAGTAGAACTCGGCGGATCGTCGCGCGGGCTGGATGATGTGCGTTCCGGCCACGCGCATATTGCGATGTTGTCGCGCGCACTTGCGCCGTCCGAACGCGACCTGTACGGCATTCCTATTGCGCGCGATGGTGTTGGCGTGGTCGTGCATGCCAATAATCCGCTGCGCGAACTCAGCATCGAGGAACTGCAGGCGATCTTCACAGGCCGCATGCGCGCCTGGCGCGAGGCCGGCGGCAGCGACGAATCAGTGTACGCATTGGGCGGACTGCGCGACGGCGCTTCCAGTGCATTGTTTGCGCGCTTCCTGCGGCAGCCGCTCGATGCTTTCAACCTGAATGCGGCGGTCGAGTCGAATATCGAACGCCTGGCAGTGGTGGCGTCGTGCGAAAACGCGATTGCCTACGTGTCGGTGGGCGCTGCCGAGCGGGCAATCTCGCAGGGCGTTTCGGTTCGTTTGCTGCCGATCTCCGGCGTCGCCGCCAGCACTGCGAATATCCGCAACGGCAGTTATCCGATCTGCCGTGTACTT
This sequence comes from uncultured Duganella sp., assembly GCA_946482635.1. The sequence goes on along the minus strand of CAMLSG010000361.1, from coordinate 360 downwards.
ACCCTGGCAAGCAGGGATGCGCCAACCGGCGTCGCACGGAGTTTTTTCGCCTTCTGCCTTTCCGCCCAAGTGAACGGCATCCTGTCGGCATTTGACTTTGTACCTTACCTGGACTGACGCCATGGAACCCTACATCTTGCCCGGATTGCTGGCCGCTTTCTCCGCGGCGACGCTCAAATGGATGCGGACGCGCGAAACCGAACGCCGACAAGCTGAAGCCAATGCCGATGAACTGCTGCGTGCCAATCGCGCCTTGCGCATGGCATCGCGCAGCCGTGCAGCCCTGCTGCATGCCGGCGGCGCCGAAGAAATGATGGCCGCTTTCTGTCGCTGCATATCCGAAGAGGGCGGCTATTCGCT
>CAMLSG010000360.1 GCA_946482635.1 uncultured Duganella sp. | reverse complement strand
TGGCCACCCGCACCACGCGCAACGGCACCGGGTCGTACAGCATGATCGCGTCCAGCCCCGGAAAATCGGCGGCCCACTCGCCTTCGGGCAGGGCGCGCGCCTGTTGCAGGAAAGCCTGCGCCACCGCCAGCTCGCGCGCCTCGGCCGTCAGCAGGGCCTGGTAGGCGAACGGCGGCAGGCCGGTGCTTTCGCGCTCTTGCAGCGCATGGCGCGCAAAGCCCGCGTAGTCGTGGCGCAGCAGCGCCTGGTACACCGGCTGCTCGGGATAGCCGGTCTGGATGATGACCTGGCCGTTGCCCTGGTGGCGGCCGGCGCGGCCCGCCACCTGCATCAACTGGGCGAACAGGCGTTCGGGCGCGCGGAAATCATGCGCGAACAATGCCGAATCGGGGTTGAGCACGCCGACCAGCCCGAGCCGCGCGAAGTCGTGGCCCTTGGACACCATCTGCGTGCCGACCAGGATGTCGACCTCGCCCGCATGCACCGATGCGAACAACGCCTCGGCGCTGCCTTTCTTGCGGGTGCTGTCGGCGTCGATGCGCAGGATGCGCGCCTCGGGGAACAGTTCGGCCAGGTGTTCCTCGACCCGCTGCGTGCCGCGCCCCATCGGCGCCAGATCCTGGTCACCGCATTCGGGGCAGGCATGCGGCACCGGCGCCTGGTAGCCGCAGTGGTGGCATTGCAGGCGGTGGCCGCGGCCGGCGGCGCGGTGCAGCACCGTGAAGGCGGTGCAGCGCGGGCAATTGCTGACCCAGCCGCAGGACTGGCAATGCAGCACCGGCGCGTAACCGCGGCGGTTCAGGAAGATCAGCGACTGTTCCTTGCGCGCCAGCCGTTCGCCCAGGGCCTCCAGCAACTGCGGCGACATGCCGTGCTTCATCTGCAGGCGGCGGGTGTCGACCAGCTTCATGGCCGGCAGCGAACTGGCGCGGGCGCGCGCCGGCAGCGCCAGCCGCAGGTAGCGGCCGCGCTCGGCATGCTGCCAGGTTTCCAGCGACGGCGTGGCCGAGCCCAGCACCACCGGAATGTCGAGATCATGGGCGCGCCACACCGCCAGGTCGCGCGCGGAATAGCGCAGGCCGTCCTGCTGCTTGTACGAGGCGTCGTGCTCTTCGTCGACCACGATCAGGCCCAGCTCGCTCATGGGCGCGAAGATCGCCATGCGCGTGCCCAGCAGCATGCGCGCCTGGCCACGCTGCGCGCGCGCCCAGGCCTGCAGCCGTTCGCCATCGGACAGGCCGCTGTGCAGCACCGCCAGGCCGTCCGGCCCCAGCAGGCCTTCCAGCCGGGCGCGCAACGCGCCTTCCAGCTGCGGCGTCAGGTTGATTTCCGGCACCAGCAGCAGCACCTGGCGGCCCGTGGCCAGCACTTTTTCGGCGGCGCGCAGGTAGACCTCGGTCTTGCCGCTGCCAGTCACGCCATACAACAGCACGGGCTTGAACCTGGCGAGCCCCGCGATGGTGTCCACCGCTTGGCGCTGCGCATCGTTCAGCTCGGGCGGCTGGTCGGCCGTGGCCGGGTCGCGGACCGCCTTGCGCTTGCGTCCGTCCAGCCGCGCCACCGGGCCGCCGGCCGAGCGCTTGCCCTGGTAGGCGGTCGGCTTGCGCAGCGGCGGCGGCAGCGTCGGCAGCATCACCTCGCCCAGCGGCCGCTGGTAGTACTCGGCGGCAAAGCGCGCCAGGCGCAGCCAGCCTTCGTCAAAGGGCGGCAGGTCGCGCAGCACTTCCTCGATCGGCTTGATCTGCCTGGGCTCGTAGGACGGCTCGGCCGGGTTGTCCACCACCACGCCGATCAGCTTGCGGCGGCCGAACGGCACGATCACCCGCAGGCCGGCGGCGATCGGCTCGTGGTGGCGGTAATCGAATGGGCCGGGCAAGGGCACGTCCAGCGCGACGCGCACCCAGCAGACCGCCGCGGGCGCGGCCGGCGTGGATTCGACCAGCGCGAAGACTTCAGACATGGAGGAGAAAACGGAACATGGACGGTGCGGGCCCGCAAGTCGGGAAAACGGTGTCGGGAAAATGGGCCGGGCCGGCCAGAGGGGATTGTCGCCTCAACCCCTTCCAGAACGCCAGGGGAAGCCTGTGGATAACTTTGGGGAAAAGGCCGGGGCAACGTTAAATATTGGAATAAGGCAAGATTGCATCAAGTCTTGCAATCCTGTTGAAAACTTATTTTATTCCATTAAAAACAACGACTTGTACAAACTTCCAAGATTGTAAAATAGCTTATAAAGGGTTTTCCCCGAGCGCAATCTTGCTGTGCACAACTGCGCTCGGGAGGCCTCGACGCCCGGCCCTGCGGGCCGAAGCGTTCACTCACTTACCCTCTGAGCGAACGGCTGTGACGGTGGACTTCATCCACCAATTCCGCTACCGCGTCTGGGGGAGTGAAGCGCGAAATGCCATGCCCCAGGTTGAACACATGCCCACCTTTGCCCACCGGCCCGAAAGCGTCCAGCACGCGGCGAGCCTCGGCGCGGATGGCGTCGGCGCCGCCGAACAGGGCCATCGGGTCGAGGTTGCCCTGGAACGCGACGCAGTCGCCGGTGCGGCGCCGCGCCGCCGCCAGGTCGACGGTCCAGTCCAGGCCCACGGCGTCGCAGCCGCAGGCGGCGATGTCTTCCAGCCACTGGCCGCCGCCCTTGGTGAAGACAATGGCCGGCACGCGGCGGCCTTCGTGTTCGCGCGTCAGGCCGGCCACCACCTTGCGGGTGTAGGCCAGCGAAAACTGCTGGAACAGACCGTCGGCCAGCACACCGCCCCAGCTGTCGAACAGCATGACGGCCTGCGCGCCCGCCGCGATCTGGGCGTTCAGGTATTGCAGCGTGGCTTCGGCGTTGATTTCCAGGATGCGGTGCAGCAGGTCCGGACGCGAATACAGCATGGTCTTGATCAGCCGGTAATCGTCGCTGCCCTGCCCTTCGACCATGTAGCAGGCGATGGTCCAGGGACTGCCGGCAAAGCCGATCAGCGGCACCTTGCCGTCCAGGTCGCGGCGGATGGTGCCGACGGCATCGAACACATAGCGCAGCTTGTCCATGTCGGGCACCGCCAGGCGCGCCACGTCGTCCTCGGTACGCACCGGACGGGCAAAGCGCGGCCCCTCGCCTTCGGCGAAGTCCAGGCCCAGGCCCATGGCGTGCGGCACGGTCAGGATGTCGGAAAACAGGATGGCCGCGTCCAGGTCGAAACGCTCCAGCGGCTGCAGCGTGACTTCCGAAGCGTAGTCCGGATTCTGAGCCAGGCCCATGAAGGAACCGGCCCGGGCCCGCGTCTCCCGGTATTCGGGCAGGTAGCGGCCCGCCTGGCGCATCAGCCAGATCGGGGTGTAGGGCACGGGCTCGCGCAGCAGCG
>CAMLSG010000359.1 GCA_946482635.1 uncultured Duganella sp. | reverse complement strand
CCCTTGCGCGACCTGTTCATCGACCGCCCGGCTTTCGATAACTGGGCCGAGGCTTATCGCGCGCGCTTGCGCGCCGAACACAGCGACGACGCCGCGCGAAAGCTTGCGATGGATCAGGTCAACCCCAAATATGTGCTGCGAAACTATATGGCCCAGGTCGCCATCGAAAAAGCGCAGAATAAAGACTTTTCCGAAGTGGAGCGGCTGCTGGCCCTGCTCGAGCGTCCATTCGACGAGCAACCCGAAAATGAACATTACGCAGGCTTCCCGCCGGACTGGTCCAGCCAGCTCTCGGTAAGCTGCTCTTCGTGAGGTATCAAAATGAGCGATAAAGTAGTCAAGACCGATGCCGAATGGCGCGCGCAACTCGATCCGATGGAGTACCAGGTAACACGCCATGCGGCCACCGAACGCGCGTTTACAGGCAAATTCTGGGACCACCACGAGCATGGTATTTACACCTGTGTTTGCTGCAACACGCCTTTGTTCGAGTCGGACGCCAAGTTCGACTCCGGCTGCGGCTGGCCAAGTTACTTCAAGGCGCTCAATCCAGCGAATATCATAGAGAAAACGGACCGTTCGCATGGTATGCTGCGCACCGAAATCATCTGTGCTGTCTGTGACGCCCACCTGGGCCACGTCTTCCCGGATGGTCCGCCGCCCACCGGATTGCGCTACTGCATCAATTCGGCGTCGCTGCGCTTTGAACCACAGCCCAAATAAGATGAAGATTATTTTTGACCTGTTTCCGCTGATTCTGTTTTTCGTCAGCTACAAATTCGCCGGTAGCCACCAGGAGGCAGCACATGCCTGGCTGAATGCCAACCTCGGCGGCCTGGTATCCGGCGGCGCCATTCCCGCTTCCCAGGCGCCGATCGTGGTTGCGACAATCGTCGGTATTATCGGAACCGCCGCCCAAGTTTTATATTTGCTGGCGCGACGCAAGAAAGTAGACGGTGCACTATGGGTTTCCCTTGTAGTGTTTATCGTATTCGGTGGCATGACCATCTATTTCCACGACGATGACTTTATCAAATGGAAGCCAACCATTATCTACTGGTCGCTGGCGACAGCGATGTTGGTCGCGTACCGCTTCTTCGATAAAAACATGATTCGCCTGGCGATGGAAAAGCAGGTGCAACTGCCTGAGCATGTATGGGTGCGCCTGCATTTCATGTGGATCACCTTCTGGCTCGTCCTGGGCTTCGTGAACCTGTTTGTCGCCTTCATTCTGTTCAAGTCCGATAACGACGCCTGGGTCAACTTCAAGGCATTCGGTGTTACCGGCTTGATGCTCGTATTCTTTATCGCCCAGGCTTTCTACCTCTCTAAACATATTAAGGATGAAGCATGAGCGACCCGCGCCTGGCCAAGATTCGCGAGCGCCTGGAAGCGGCGCTGGCCCCTTCCGAAATCGTGCTCGATGACGAGTCCGCCCTGCATGCCGGCCATGCCGGCGCCGCCTCCGGCGGGGGCCATTATCGACTGAAAATTGTCTCTACTAAATTCGAAGGTGTGAAACTCGTCATGCGCCATCGTCTGGTGTATGATTCCGTGCACGATATGATGCATAAAGAAATTCATGCATTGGCCATTACCGCACTGGCACCGTCCGAAGTATGATATGCGCGGAGTTTTTGGGAAACATCAAAAAGAACCTCAATCGTTGAATAGTAGAGACATCTCGGCGAACCAGCCCAAAATCCCCGCAATTCAGTAAACTTTCCCTAGGAATTAAACTAAATGACTTTCAAGCCAGCCCGCTTGCTGCTCGCACTTATCGCCGTTGCCGCTGCACCAGCTTTCGCCCAGAACGCCGCTGTCGTCAATGGCAAAGCCATCCCGACCGCCAAAGTTGACGCCCTGGTCAAGCAAGTCGTTGCCCAAGGTCAGCAGCAAGACACCCCGCAACTGCGCGAAATGATCAAGAAGTCCCTGATCGGCCGCGAAGTGATGATCCAGGAAGCCGAAAAGCAAGGCCTGGCCAAGAGCAAGGACGTTACCACTGCTCTGGAACAAGCCCGCCAGGACATCCTGATGAACGCGCTCGCTGCTGATTACATCAAGAAGAATCCTGTCGGCGACGCTGAAATCAAGGCTGAATACGACCGCGCCGTTGCCGCCGAAGGCGACAAGGAATATCACGTGCGCCACATCCTGGTGGAAACCGAGAAAGAAGCTACCGACATCATCGCCAAGCTGAAAGGCGGCGCCAAGTTCGAAGACCTGGCCAAGAACTCCAAGGACACCGGTTCCGCTGCCAACGGCGGCGACCTGGACTGGGGCACCCCAGGCAACTTCCCTAAGGTCTTTGCTGATGCATTCACTGCCCTGCAAAAAGGCCAGGTTACCGAAAAGCCAGTGCAAACCCCAAGCGGCTTCCACGTAATCAAGGTTGACGACACTCGTCCAGTCAAGCTGCCTACCCTGGAAGAAGTGAAGCCTCGTATCGCCGATTCCCTGATGCGCGCGAAACTGCAGGCCTATCAGGAATCCCTGGTTAAGAAAGCCAAAGTACAATAATCCGTCACGGACCCGATCCGGCGCCCAAGCGGCGCCGGATTTATTTTAACTAAGGAAATACTCAATGAAATTCAAACCAGCCACCCTGCTGTTGGCCCTGATCGCAGTTGCTGCTACTCCTGCTTTTGCCCAGAACGTTGCTACCGTGAACGGCAAAGCCATTCCTTCGGCCCAGATGGAAGCCGCCGTCAAGCAAGCCGCGGCCCAAGGCCAGCCTGACTCGCCACAACTGCGCGAAATGATCAAGAAATCCCTGATCGGCCGTGAAGTGCTGGTTCAGGAAGCCACCAAGCAAGGCGTTGCTGCGAACAAGGAAGTGAAGGAAGCCCTGGAACAGGCTCGCCAGGAAATCATCATCCGCGCCCTGCTGGTTGACTACGTCAAGAAGAACCCGGTAAGCGACGCAGAGATCAAGTCCGCTTACGACCAGTTCAAAGCTTCCAAAGGCGACAAGGAATACCACGCTCGCCACATCCTGGTGAAGACCGAAAAGGAAGCGACCGACATCATCGCCAAGCTGAAGGGCGGCGCCAAGTTTGAAGAACTGGCCAAGGCCTCGCAGGACCCAGGCTCGGCTGCCAACGGTGGCGACCTGGACTGGGCAGCTCCAGGCAACTACGTCAAGCCATTCGCTGACGCCATGGTTGCCCTGAAAGACGGCCAGATCACCGAGAAGCCAGTGCAATCGCAATTCGGCTACCACGTGATCAAACTGGAAGGCTCCCGCGCCGCCAAGGTGCCTAGCCTGGAAGAGATCAAGCCACAGATCGCCGAATCCCTGACCCAGCGCAAAGTTGCGGCTTACCGCGACCAGCTGGTTGCCAAGGCTAAAGTGCAGTAATCCCGGATGCGCCCTCGCCGGCCATCTTGATGAAGCGCCCCAAGGGGCGCTTTTTTATTATGCCAAC
>CAMLSG010000358.1 GCA_946482635.1 uncultured Duganella sp. | reverse complement strand
ACGCACTGGGCAACGGCGACGTGATCATCAAGCGCGACGGCAAGCTGCTGCGTCCTAAGCGCCTGCCTTCCAACCTGTTCCAGTTCCGCTCCGGCACCGGCGAAGCGCGCTGCGTGCTGGACTGCATCACCTCGCTGCAGAACGGCGCCGACCTGCTGTGGATCGAAACCGAGAAGCCGCACGTTGGCCAGATCAAGGGCATGGTTGACCGCATCCGTCAGGTCATCCCGAACGCCAAGCTGGTGTACAACAACAGCCCGTCGTTCAACTGGACCCTGAACTTCCGCCAGCAAGCCTACGACCGCATGAAGGCCGAAGGCAAGGACGTGTCGGCCTACGACCGCGCTGCCCTGATGAACGTCGAGTACGACAACACGGCGCTGGCGATCGAAGCTGATGAGAAAATCCGCACCTTCCAGGCTGACGCAGCCCGCGAAGCCGGCATCTTCCACCACCTGATCACCCTGCCGACCTACCACACCGCGGCCCTGTCGACCGACAACCTGGCCAAGGAATACTTCGGCGACCAGGGCATGCTGGGCTACGTGGCCGGCGTGCAGCGCAAGGAAATCCGCCAGGGCATCGCCTGCGTCAAGCACCAGAACATGTCCGGCTCCGACATCGGCGACGACCACAAGGAATACTTCAGCGGCGAAGCAGCGCTGAAGGCGGCCGGCAAAGACAACACCATGAACCAGTTCTAAGCTTCCTCCTGAGGCTAAACGCCACCTTAGGGTGGCGTTTTTTTTTGCCTGTTTCCGCATGGAATATGTGTAGTTTCCTGGTCAGTTTTGCGAAGAAAGCCAGTATTCCGGTTGACCTTGGGATTGAAGCAACCTAGCATCACTTTCGATAGCCGCCACCAGCGGCTGTCTTTTTCTGTTGTCCAAGGCCACTCATTCCACACTCGATCCCAGGACTCATCATGTTCAAAAAACAGAGCAGAAATTCCCGCGCCACATTCGCCATGACCGTGCTGGCGGCGGCCCTCAGTGCCCAGTTCTCTCCTGCCAGCGCCGCGCCCGGCGACGTGCGCGTCATCGTAGGCTTCAAGGCCGGCGGCGCAGCAAGCGGCAAGGCCGCCATCGCGGCCGCGCGCGGCAAAGTGGTGCAGGACATGGCGGAAATCAGCGCTACGGCAGCCGAGGTCCCCAGCAGCGAACTGGCCACCCTGCGCAAGAACGCCCAGATCGAATTCGTGGAAGAGGACAAGAAACGCTTTCCCTTCGCCACCAGCACGCCTTCCACCGGCACGCCCTACTTGCTGGGCCAGCTGGTCCCGTATGGCATTGGCATGGTCCAGGCTGACCAGTTGCCCGACACCTATGCCAGCAACCGCACGGTGTGCATCATCGACTCCGGCATCGACCTGGCGCATGAAGACCTGAACGGCAACCGCCTGGCCGGCAACAGCAACCCCGGCACCGGCAACTGGTTCACCGACGAGCTGCACCACGGCACCCACGTCGCCGGCACCATTGCCGCCATCAACAATGCAGGCGTCGGCGTGGTCGGCGTCAACCCGGGGCGCCAGCTGAACATCCATATCGTCAAGGTGTTCAGCGCCGACGAATGGACCTACACGTCCACCCTGATCGGCGCCGCCAACAAGTGCGGTGCCGCGGGCGCCAACGTGATCAGCATGTCGCTTGGCGGCGGCGACCCGAGCATTGCCGAAGAACGCGCTTTCGCCGGCCTGGCCAAGCGCGGCGTCCTGTCGATTGCCGCCGCCGGCAACGACGGCAACAATACCCAGTCCTACCCCGCCGGCTACAGCAGCGTGATGTCGATCGGCGCCTTGGACGAGAACAAGCAGATCGCAGCCTTCTCCCAGTTCACGCCGAAGGTCGAGTTGTCGGCGCCCGGCGTCAGCGTCCTGTCGACGGTACCGATGAACAGCGGCCGCACTGCGACGCTGCAGGTGACCGACGTTGTCTACACACCGATACCGATGGACGGCACGCCAGCCGGCACGGCATCGGGGTTGCTGGCCAACTTCGGGCTTGGTACCGCAGTCGACGGCGCCATGGCAGGCAAGATCTGCCTGATCCAGCGCGGCTCGATCTCGTTCGCAGCCAAAGTCACCAACTGCCAGGCCAGCGGCGGCATCGGCGCGGTGGTGTACAACAATGTGGCGGGCGACCTGAACGGCACCTTGGGCGGAACGGCCACCAGCATCCCTTCGGTCGGCGTATCGGATACCGTGGGCGCTGCCCTGCTGCAGCAAGTCGGGCAGCCGGCGGTGCTGCAGGTGAACGCAAGCAGCTACGCGCTGTTCAACGGCACCTCGATGGCGACGCCGCACGTGTCGGCAGTCGCGGCGCTGGTGTGGAGCTATTTCCCGAAATGCAGCGCCAGCCAGATCCGCAGCACGCTCGACAAGTCCGCGCAGGACCTGGGCGCGCCGGGACGCGATCCGTACTACGGCTATGGCCTGGTACAAGCCAAGGCCGCATACGACCGCATCCGCACCATGGGCTGCAACAATTAAGCGGGAGCGAGTGCTTTCAGGGCGAGGGATGCCATGGCGCGGATTCCCTCGTACGAGCTGGCGGAGGCGATGAACCTGCCATTGTGGCAAAAGCCGGCGTCCGGCACGCCGGTCACCGCCGCCAGTTCCGCATCGCGCAAACCGGCCCACGCTTCCGGCAAGTCTGCCCGCGCGTCGAAACTTTCAGGGCTGACTGGGACCGTGTGCAACAGGTGGCGCTGCTCGGCGATGCTATAGCTGATCACGAACAGCACTTTCGGCATTTCCTTGCGCACCACCTGGCTCCACGGCAGCGCACCGTTTTTCAGGAACACGACCTTGCCGTCTTCCAGCACTTCGGCCTGGCGCACCTGCTCCACAGCCAGCAAGGCGCCGACCCGGTACTTGACGGCATTGACCATGACATCAGTCAGCACGTCCATCGCCCGGCGGAACTGCGACAGCCGGAATTCTTCCGCCGCCGCGCCATAACCCAGCCTTTGCTCGTCAAGCCAATTGGTGTTGTAGCCGGAAATCACTGCCGACAAGCCGTAGCCGCCCGGCGCGCTTTTCGCCGCGCCCACGTCCGACAAGTCCAGGTACTGCACCACGTCCGCATCGATGCCGTAGGCGATCTCGCGCGCCTGCCCGTCCGCCAGCTGGTGGCCGGTATGGGCCAGGGCCAGTGCGCTCACGCAGCGCGCGCCATGTTCGCGCCACACCAGCCCCGCGCTGGCGTAAGGCACGCCGCTCTGCCGCGCCACATCGAAGCCCTTCTGGTGGTGGTCGAAGCGGCCTGCAGCCGGGTCCCACACGCCTCCCACATCAACCGCAAAGTCGGCCGTATCGATAATGGCCTGGTCGCGCGTGCGGATGATGTCGGCGCCGGGATATAAAACATTCAATACAGCGACTGCCCACGCATCGTCTGCGTGGAACTTGCCGCTGTGTGTCGCTATAAGCATGC
>CAMLSG010000357.1 GCA_946482635.1 uncultured Duganella sp. | reverse complement strand
TCTTCGATCGACTTGGTGGTCGACGACAGCCAGCGGATGCCTTCGCGGCGCATCATCGCCTCCGCCTCGTTCACCTCATAGCGGCAATTTTCCAGCGAAGCGTACTTGGAGCCGGCGCGGCGCTCGTTGCGGATCTCCGACAGGCGCTGCGGCTCGATGCTCAGGCCGAAAATCTTGGATTTGAAGGCGTACAGCGCCGATGGCAGCTTGCCGCGCTCGAAATCGTCCGGTATCAGGGGGTAATTGGCCGCTTTGACGCCATATTGCATGGCCAGGTACAGCGAAGTAGGGGTTTTGCCCGAACGCGAGACGCCCACCAGGATCACGTCCGCCGACGACAGGTTCTTGTTGGACTGGCCATCATCGTGGGCCAGCGAGAAGTTGATCGCCTCGATCCGGTTCTTGTATTCCTCGCTATCCACCACATTGTGGGAACGGCCGATGGTGTGGGTGGATTTAACGCCCAGTTCCTGTTCCAGCGGCGCCACAAAGGTCTGGATCAGGTCCATATGCATGGCATTGGCACGCTGGATCACCTCCGACAGCTCGGCCTTCACCAGGGTCGAAAAGACGATCGGCTTGGCGCCGTCTTCAGCTCCGATCTCGTTAATTTTGCGCACTGCATCATAGGCCTTGTCGCAGGTATCGATGAAGGGCAGGCGGATCTGGCGGAAGCGCAGGTCGAACTGGGTCAGCACCGAATGGCCGAAAGTTTCGGCAGTGATGCCCGTGCCGTCAGAGACAAAAAAGACGGTGCGGCTAGAAGCCGGCAATAAACGTTGATCTTGTGGCATCAAAAAAGCTTTTCCAATGGATGAATCGTCAATTTGCTGCGCAGGCTGTAAAATGCTTGCCAACGGTAAGATTGTGCTGCACGGCGCCAAGAATGACAAGAACGATGCCAAGCATGCCTGCGTAAAGATTTTTATCATCAAAAAGGTGTCTTTATGACTAACGCAGCATTGAAGGAGCAATCCGACGGGGTGTACGTTGCCTCGTTCGAGAATTTGCGAATGACGGATGTCGAATCCGTCGGCGGCAAGAACGCGTCGCTGGGCGAGATGATCTCCCAGCTGGCTGGCGCCGGTGTGCGGGTGCCTGGCGGCTTCGCAACCACGGCACAAGCCTTCCGCGACTTCCTGTCGCACAGCGTTGACGGTGGCCCATCGCTGGCCCAGCGCATCGCTGACCGCCTTGAACACCTGAACGTCGACGACGTGCGCGCCCTGGCAGCATCGGGCGCGGAAATTCGCCAATGGATCGTCGACACCCCATTCCAGCCACGCCTGGAAGCCGAGATCCGCGCTTTCTACGACAAACTGGTCGCAGACTCCAGCACTGAAGTGTCTTTCGCAGTGCGCTCCTCCGCCACCGCCGAAGACCTGCCTGACGCATCGTTCGCAGGCCAGCAGGAATCCTTCCTGAACGTGGTCGGCATCGACAACGTGCTGGAAGCGATGAAGCACGTGTTCGCATCCCTGTACAACGACCGCGCGATCTCCTACCGCGTGCACAAGGGCTTCACCCACGCCGAAGTGGCGCTGTCGGCCGGCGTGCAGCGCATGGTGCGTTCCGATACGGGCGCCTCGGGCGTGATGTTCACCATCGATACCGAATCGGGCTTCAAGGACGTGGTCTTCATCACTTCCTCCTACGGCCTGGGCGAAACCGTGGTGCAGGGCGCCGTGAACCCGGACGAATTCTACGTCCACAAGCCGATGCTGGAGCAGGGCAAGTCCGCCGTGATCCGCCGCAATATCGGCTCCAAGCTGATCAAGATGGAGTTCACCAACGAAGCCAAGGCTGGCCGCTCGGTGAAGACTGTCGACGTGCCGATCGAGATGCGCAACCGCTACTCGCTGGTCGATGCAGAAATCGTCGAACTGGCCAAGTACGCCATGATCATCGAGAAGCACTACGGCCGCCCGATGGACATCGAGTGGGGCAAAGATGGCCGCGACGGCAAGCTGTACATCCTGCAGGCCCGTCCTGAAACCGTGAAATCGCAGCAGAAAGCCACCGACTCGCAGCAGCGCTTCAAGCTGAAGTCGACCGGCACCGTGCTGACCTCCGGCCGCGCGATCGGCCAGAAGATCGGCGCCGGCCCTGTGCGCGTGATCCGCGATCCAAGCGAAATGGAACGCGTACAGCCGGGCGACGTGCTGGTAGCCGACATGACCGACCCTAACTGGGAACCGGTGATGAAGCGCGCTTCCGCCATCGTCACCAACCGCGGCGGCCGTACCTGCCACGCAGCGATTATTGCGCGTGAGCTGGGCGTGCCGGCAGTCGTGGGCTGCGGCGACGCGACCGACGTGCTGAAAGACGGCACCTTCGTGACCGTGTCTTGCGCCGAAGGCGACGAAGGCAAGATTTACGACGGCCTGCTGGAAACCGAAGTGTCGGAAGTCCAGCGCGGCGAACTGCCTCCGCTGAAGACCAAGATCATGCTGAACGTGGGTAACCCGCAGCTGGCCTTCGACTTCCAGTCCGTGCCGAACAACGGCGTGGGCCTGGCCCGCCTCGAGTTCATCATCAATAACAATATTGGTGTGCACCCGAAAGCGATCCTGGAATACCCGAACATCGATGCGGACCTGAAGAAGGCAGTGGAATCGGTCGCCCGCGGCCACGCTTCGCCGAAGCAGTTCTATATCGACAAGCTGGCGGAAGGCATCGCCACCATCGCCGCAGCCTTCTGGCCGAAGAAGGTGATTGTGCGCATGTCCGACTTCAAGTCGAACGAGTACAAGAAGCTGATCGGCGGTTCCCGCTACGAGCCGGACGAAGAAAACCCGATGCTGGGCTTCCGCGGCGCCGCGCGCTACCTGTCGGCGGACTTCGCCGCTGCATTCGAAATGGAATGCATCGCCATGAAGCGCGTGCGTGAAGAGATGGGCCTGACCAACGTCGAAATCATGGTGCCGTTCGTGCGCACCCTGGGCCAGGCGGAAAAAGTGGTCGGCCTGCTGGCCAAGAACGGCCTGAAACGCGGCGAGAACGGCCTGCGCGTCATCATGATGTGCGAAGTGCCTTCCAACGCCGTGCTGGCAGAGCAGTTCCTCGAGCACTTCGACGGCTTCTCGATCGGTTCCAACGACCTGACCCAGCTGACCCTGGGCCTGGACCGCGACTCCGGCATGGAGCTGCTGGCAGCCGACTTCGACGAGCGTGATCCTGCGGTGCGGGCGCTGCTGGGCATGGCCATCTCGGCTTGCCGCAAGCTGAACAAGTACATCGGCATCTGCGGCCAGGGTCCTTCCGACCATCCGGACCTGGCGATCTGGCTGATGGAGCAGGGCATCGAAACCATGTCCCTGAATCCGGACTCGGTCATCGACACTTGGCAGAAGCTGGCAGAAATGCAACAATAAACCGCCGATAAGCGGCTTGAACCCCCGTGGCCTTGTCGGCGACGGGGGTTTTTTACTTTTGGAGGT
>CAMLSG010000356.1 GCA_946482635.1 uncultured Duganella sp. | reverse complement strand
ACGGCGTGCTGATCGGCTCCCAGAGCTTCTGGGAAGGCGTGGACGTGCGCGGCGACGCGCTGTCGCTGGTGATCATCGACAAGCTGCCATTCGCGCCGCCGGACGATCCAGTGCTGGCTGCCCGTATCGAGGTGATGGAGCGCCAGGGCCTGAACGGCTTCATGGGCCATACCTTGCCGGAAGCGATCATCAACCTGAAGCAGGGTGCCGGCCGCCTGATTCGCGACGAAGGCGACCGCGGGGTGCTGATGCTGTGCGACCCGCGCGTGATCTCCAAGCCCTACGGCCGCCGCATCTGGCAAAGCCTGCCGCCGTTCAAGCGCACGCGCGAAGCGGCGGATGTCATAGAATTCTTCAAAGGCCATTAACCACCGGGAGACGCAATGAAGCTGACACGCGCGATGTTGGACGAAGCAGCAGGCCAGGGCCTGCTGGATGAAGGCCAGGCGGGGCGCTTGTGGCAGTTCCTGGTGGAGCGTGAACAGCACACGCCCGGCTTCAAGCCGGCGCACATCCTGTACTACCTGGGCGGCCTGATCGCCATCGGCGCCATGTCGCTGTTCATGACGCTGGGCTGGGAGTCGTTCGGCGGCACCGGCCTGCTGTTCATATCCATTTGCTATATGGCGGCCGCGCTGGGTGCGGTCGAGTGGCTGCGCGCGCGCGGCATGATGCTGCCGGCTGGCGTACTGGCCGCCTTTGCGGTGGTGCTGGTGCCGTTGGCGGTTTACGGCCTGCAGCATATGCTCGGCCTGTGGGCGGACGGCGGCGCCGGCAGTTCATACCGCAACTACCACTACTACATCGACTGGCGCTGGATCCTGATGGAGCTGGCCACGCTGGCTGCCGGCGCCGTCGTGCTGTGGCGCTACCGCATGCCTTTCACCGTGATGCCCTTGGCCGTCACGCTCTGGTACATGAGCATGGACGTCACCGAAATGCTGCTTGGCCATTACAGCCTGTTTTCCCACGAAGGCAAGGTTATTTCGGCAGTATTTGGCGTTGCCATGACGCTGCTCGCGCTGTGGATCGACCTGCGCAACCGCAGCAGCAAGGATTTTGCGTTCTGGCTCTACATCTGGGGCGTGTTGACGTTCTGGGGCGCCTTGTCGTCGATGGATTCCGGCAGCGAATTCGGCAAGCTGGTGTACTGCCTGATCAACGTGCTGATGATCGGCATCGGCGCAGCATTGTCGCGCCGCGTGTTCGCGGTATTTGGCGGCTTTGGCATTGCAGGCTACCTGGGCCACTTGTCGTACACCGTTTTCCGCGACAGCCTGCTGTTCCCGGTCGCCCTGACTGCCATCGGCATCGCCATCATCGCCGCCGGCGTATTCTGGCAAAGGCGCGAAGCGGCGATCGGCGCCAGCCTTCGCCAATGGCTGCCGGACCCCGTGCGCCTGCTGGTCGAACGCCGCGCAGCATAAAGCTGCGCAACATGCTTGCATTCCTGATGCCTGGCCACGAAGGGCGGCTAGTGCAGTTGTGCCGGCGCCTCGCCGGTCAGCAGCCAGTCTGCAATCGCCCGATAGACTTGCGTGCGCTGGCCTTGCAGGCCGTGCGCGCTTTCGCGGCTGCAGTCGCGCCGTGTGCCGGCGTAGACCGGCGGGAACGCATCGCTGTCCACCACGATCAACGGGAAGAAGCGCGCCTTGGGATAGCTGTCGCGGAAAGGCAGGCAGGCGTCGCGCCGGTGATGCACGCCGAGCACAGGGCGTTTCAGGTGCGGCACTTCGGCCCAGGCATCGGCGCTGCCATTGATTAGCACCACAGCGTCCACGGCCGGCAAGCGGTTCGCGAGATAGGCGGCAGAGAAGGCGCCGTCGCTGCTTCCCATCAGGACAATGCGCGCTTGCGGGTGGCGCTTGCGCATGAAATCGACGACAGCGGTGACGTCCTGCCGGTGCGCGGCCCCCTGGCGGCTGCCGATATCCAGGACTTCATGGTCGCTGGCGGTGTCCAGCGCCACCATGGCGCCCACCTGGTCCGCCATCTGGCGCTGTGCGCCGAACAAGGTATCCGGATCGGACGGCAGGCTGCCCGGCCATACGCCTTGCAAGCCGCGCTGGCCTGAACCGCCAGCCAGGTAAAGCACCACATGGCTGGCGGCGCGTTCACCTGTCATCTCCAGTACCCGCACTGCGGCGCCCGGTCGCGTTGGGATATCCAGCAGTACTTCGCCGGCCTGCACGGTGCCGTGCAGCGCTATAGCCAGCATAGCCAGCGTGCGAATCTTCATTTGCGATACCTCCCGCGCCGAGTGACTTTCACGCACCGCGATTCGATTGGCGCGTTGTGCAAAATTGTATATTCTCCGACAACGTTTTGTGCAAAAGTCGAGGTGGACCATGAAGTGCAAGTTGATCCTGGGAGCGCTGGCGATTGCGATGGCGCCCGCTGCGCATAGCCAATGCTGTGGTTTTGGCATGAGCTACGACAACGTCGTGGTCTGGCCGCAGCCGGACTTGCGCATTCCGGTGCCGCCGTCGAACAACGCGAAGAAGGCGCCGCCCATCCTGCCGAAATCGAGCCCCGCGGTGAAGGCCAATGCGCACAAGCTTGCCCAGCACTTCCCGCCTGAAAAGCGCGCTGAAATGGAAAAGATCTATGTGCAAAGCATGGACGTCTACCTCCAGGTCGAGAAGAAAATGGGGTGGACACCGCGCGATATGGCGGGCGGCCTGGCTGCTTTCCTGGTAGGGAATTACATGGTGCTGAAGAACACCGAAGTCTCGGATGAGGACTTCAATGCCGTCGCGCGGCAGATTCGCGCGCAGAACAAGCTCCAGAACATCAATGACCGCAACGAAGCGGACAAGGTGCGCGACGTGTTCGAACAGAGCGCCATGATCGGCGCCTTCATGGCGCTGGCCTATAAGTCGCACCAGCAGCAACCGCAGCCGCCCGCGGTGTACGAAAACATGCGCAACGCCGCCCGCGAAAACCTGCAGCTGGTGCTGAAGGGCGATCCCGCCAACCTGTTCATCGACAAAAACGGCATGAGGTTCCAATGACGATCTTTATCAAGAAGCTGTGTAACGCTTTCATCACGGACGCCGTGGTCAATCGCCGCATTGGCGGGATGGCGGCGCGCAATGTGGAAACGATCGGCGCCGCTATCGGCGGATTGTGGGTGGGCGGTACTGTCACTGTGTCGGCCGACGCGCTGGATTGGGTGCCCAACATCATGAACACGGCGGTGCACGACGACTTGCTGCCGGTGCATATCCCGCTGCGTGAAGTGCGTGCGGTGAGGCGCGAATTCGGCATCCTGACCGGCATCGTGGTGGTTGAACTGGACGATGGGGGCGAGTTCCGCTTCCGTTGCTTCAATGCGCGCAATGTGGCGGAGAACATGTCCGACCTGCTGCCTAGCCAGGTCATGAGCGCATGAGCCGCCTGCTGCCGAGGCTGACGCTGTGCCTCGCGCTGCTCGCGGCGCAGGCGGTCCAGGCGCAGGGCTTTGTGGGCCTGGGGCTCGATTATCCGATGACGACGGCGCCGTTGATC
>CAMLSG010000355.1 GCA_946482635.1 uncultured Duganella sp. | reverse complement strand
GTATAATCAGGCACTTCCAGTTAATTCGAATAGCTCATGAGCGATAACAGTGTCCTGGGGATTTATACCTTCGAAGGGATTTTCGAAGGCAAGCCGGTCTACGAATACGCGCATCCGCAGGAGCACGCGCTGCACAAGTGCATGCTGTTCCTGCTGCAGGAAGGCGCGGATGCCCTGTGGGATTCTGCGATTATCGAGGCCAGCAAGTTCGGCTTCGAGGAAGTCGCGATGGATGCCTTCAGCATCCTGCAGACCGAAATGCTGGAACAGAAACCCTTCGTTGACCTGCATGCCCATATTGAAGAATCCCTGACCCTGGGCAGTTCGCTGGTTTTCTACGAAAAACCCTGAACCATGTCTGTCGCTGCTGATTTTGCGCAGCGTGGGTTTGCAGTTGTTCCAGATGTCGCCGACGCAGGGCAATGCGCGCAGTATGCGGCGCAGATCAGTGCCCACGGTACCGCCGGCTCCCGGACCTTGCTGTCGCAGGCCTGGTGCGCCGAACTGGCGGAATTCCTGCTTAAGTGCCCCACACTGCGGCCCTTCCTGCCTGTCGGCCACGTCGCCGTCCAATGCACCTTCTTCGAGAAGTCGGGTACCGTGAACTGGCTGGTGCCGGTGCACCAGGACCTGGGCATTCCAGTGCGCGAGCGCGTCGAGGATGCGGCCCTGCGCGGATGGTCACGCAAGGAGGATGGCTGGTATGTGCAGCCGCCTTGCGGCGTGATGGAACAGCTAGTTGCGGTGCGTTTGCATCTCGACCCATGTTGCGCTGAAGATGGGCCTGTGCACGTTGTGGCAGGCTCCCACTTGCAAGGCGTCATTTCAGCGCAGGAGGCCGTTGCCATGCGCCAGTATGAGCAGGCCTGTCTCGCGCAGGTTGGCGATGTGCTGGTGATGCGCCCCCTGCTTTTACATCGTTCCTCCAAAGCAACAGGCGCCAGCCGGCGTCGTGTATTGCATTTCCTCTTCGGCCCGGTTGAGCTTCCACATGGATTGGCGTGGCCAAAGCGGGCCGGAATGCCTCTCCAGGCAGAAGGGCTGTCATGATAATTGAGTTGTTGAGCCGGGTAGCACTGGCGATATCCCTGGCGTGCCTTGTCTCCACGGCCTCCGCTTGCAGTTGCGGGCCGGCGGGGAATGAATACGGACAGTTCCTGCATGACCGAGTCCCTCGGCTACCCGCGAACGCCAAGGGTGCACTGTTCCTGGCGCCGTTCCCGAAGGTTGGCTACATTAAGTATTTTTTCGAAGACGACGTTGCGATCGTCAGCAAGCCCCAAGTCAGGCTGGACGCTTCGGACTTCGAGGTCAGGGACGGCCGCGGAAACCGGTTGCCGGCCCGGGTAACGCCGGTTGGACTGAGAGCCGACGACGAACTGCCTGAAAACCTTCGTGGCCACTACTACGTGTTTTCGAGTGCGAAGGCAGAGCGGGCATTCATCAAGGGCGGCAAGAAGTTGGGCCTCGCGACACTCCTGCGCCAAGGAAAACTGCAAGACGTATCGTCATTGCTGGCGGACGAGCGACGCTTGTTCCTTGTTGGGCCCGTCGATGGCTTTAAACCAGGCGAAACATATACCATTATGCGAGTGGCGCCTGGCAGTGACGAGCCCCGGGCGACTGTCGTGCATGAAATTGCACGTGAAGAAGTGGACCTTGGCGAACCCGTCCGACTGGTATTGAATGGCGCTCCTAGCCGCCGGATGGTGGCTTATGCATCGGGGCGTGGGAGCTGCACTGCCAGTGAGCTGAAGCTGGTTCAGGACTTCCATTTTGAAGTGCCCCCTGCATTAAAGCCCTACCAGGACGCATTGACCTTCTTGTCGGAGATCGAAAGCGAAAAGCTGCCTGGAAGATTCGAATCGACTGTCATACAGGCTTCAATTTGCAGTAGTCCGAAGTTCGGAGTCACCGCGACAGCAGATTTAAACGATTTTGCCGTGGCCAGTTGCTCGAATGCGCCAGCATCGTTGACGTTGCGCGGGTGGGTCGGGTTTCCCGAAGTCGACGGCAAGCTGCGCCTGGTCGACACGCGGCAGGTTCCGTTTGGATCGGTGAAGGGCAATGCCTGTACGGCGCAAGCAATGCTAAATGAATCGCTTCAAGCCGAAGATTACGATAATGCGGCATATGCGGCCTGCCAGTTGTGGGCTGATTCATCAAATGACATTACCAATGGCGAACGCAAACTGCCTCCATTCGCATTGGTCGAGAAGTTGCTGCATGACCGGCCTGAGACCAAGGCTTGCGCGTCTTCCATGTTAGGGATCTATCTTGAACAACAGTCCGGCCAGGAAGAGAAGGCGATCAGCGTGTTCGCTGAAACTGTACAGCAGTATTTTGAAGATCCGGAAACGCTGAGGAAGGGCCTGAATGCGTATGACGAAATGATTCTGCTAACGCGCGACAACGACGCATTGAGCGGCATGTTGATGGAACGGATGGAGCGGATGGTTCCGAAGATTTCCGCCATATTGGACGGGTTGCGGCCGGATGCTGCAAGCGATGCCATCAGCACTGCCTCCCGAATGGGACGTCGGGGGCGGTTTCTGGCACCGGCGTTGAAGAAACACCTGGTGCCTGGCTCCATCCACGCATCTGCTGCGATAGAAGCTATGGAAAAGATCGCCCCGGACGATCCCGAGTTGCCTGGGCTGTTGTTCCATTTTCAGCCGGATGACCCTGCTTACCGGGACGCGATCGTCTCATATTCGCGCATTGCCAAAACTTGGGATTCGAAAGAAATGCTGCAAAAGCTCATTCCCTTCGTGAACGAGGATGATTATAAGGCGGCGCACGAAGTCGCCAATTACAAAATGAGCTTGTTAATCGAGGCCGCTCCGGCGATTCGGCCGGATGGCATGGCGACTGTCCTTGAGGCGCTCGTTCTCGAGCCCCAGGACGGTGCCCGGCGCAAGCAACTACGCGCGATGATTAATGCGTTGGCGGTGCCGAAACGGCGCCAAAACGAGTTACTGCGCTGGCTGGCAACTCAGCCATAAGTTGCCGAGGGCAGGACGGTGGCGTATCCTGTCTGCGTGAGGTGCAATATGAAACCTATTGTCGTAATAATAAGCCTGATATTCAGCCAGGCCGCACTGGCCGGCGTAAATTCCCTGTCCGCAGCCGATGAAGCCGCCGCGTTTAAGGCTGCCGGCTTCAAACAGCATGGAAAGCATTGGAAATCATGTAAAGACTCTGGTGCCAGTTATGTTCCGGGTAATATCGAAAAAGTCCAGGACTTGAACGGTGATGGCCTTCCTGAAGTTGTTATAAGCGAAGGTGGAACCGGATGCTACGGCGACACTGGGATAGGCTATGCCCTGGTCAGCAAACAAGCCGATGGCGGCTGGAAGGTGGTGACCCACGGTATCGGCATCCTGACTGTGCTGCCCACCAAAGGCAAGGACGGCTGGCCCGACATCGAGATCGGCGGCCCCGGCTTCTGCTTCCCGATCGAGCGTTGGAACGGCAGCGCTTACAAGCAGGTCAGCTTGCAATACGACGGGAAGCCCTGCAA
>CAMLSG010000354.1 GCA_946482635.1 uncultured Duganella sp. | reverse complement strand
TCGCCGCCCACCACCGACTCCAGCAGGAAGGTGTTCTTGCCGTAGTTCTGGGTCTGGGCCAGCTTGAGGTACAGGGTGAGCGGGGTTTCCAGGTCGGCGAAAGCTTCCGCGATCAGGGGGATACGGTTGTAGCCTTCCGCGGCCAGGGATTTGAATTCGAGTTCGGTCATGTTCTCTCCGTTCCGCCAGGGTTAGGGTGGTGGCGGTAAGGTTACAAAAAACCTGTCGGAACACATGGGCGTGCGCCGACAGCAATCGGGACTAAGTCAGGATTGCCAGCGTCGCCACAGCCAGGCCTCAATCGAGCCCCGGTGGGTTACATTGTGTCTTTTGTTGAGAAACATTTCGGTCAGATAGCGTCGTTTTGCGTGCTAATCAAGGCAGCTGCATGAAGCAGCGTGTCAACTATACCATCGGAATCTGTTTCGTGTATACCCACTCCGTGGTTATATCCATATGGCACAGTCAGCACCGGACAGCCTGCCGCGCGGGCCGCTTCCGCATCGTTCGAAGAGTCGCCAATTGCCACTACCTGCGATGGTGGCAGGTCGAAATGTTCGCAGGCTTTCAGCAGCGGCATGGGGTGAGGCTTCTTCTTTTCGAAGGAATCGCCGCCGAACAGCACTTCGAAATAGCCGTCCAGGCCTTTCAGTGCCAGCAGCGGCCTGGCGAAAGCGACCGGCTTGTTGGTCACGCAGGCCAGGCGCAGGCCGTTGGCCTTCATGGCCTGCAGGCCGGACACCACGTCGGCATAAACCTCGCTATGGCGGCCGTTGATCACAAGATAATGGCGCTGGTAAGCCTCCATCGCCTGGCCGAACATGCGCTCCACGCCTTCTTCATCGAAGTCCAGCGCCAGTACGCGCCGCACCAGGTTTTCCGAACCTTTGCCGACCATCAGTTCGATCTGCGCCGCAGTAATGGGCGCCAGGCCCAGTTCTTCGCGCATCAGGTTGATGGCCACCTCGAAGTCCGGCATCGTGTCGAGCATGGTGCCGTCGAGGTCAATGATGGCGGCCCTTACGCCGCGCAGGACCGCCGCCATACAATTACGCCGAAGCCAGTTGGACGCGCATTGCGTCGATCACGGCCTTGTAGTCAGGCTGGCCGAAGATCGCGGAGCCGGCTACGAAGGTGTCGGCGCCAGCTTCTGCCGCGGCCTTGATATTGTCGATCTTGATGCCGCCGTCGACTTCCAGCATGATGTCGCGACCGGATTCGTCGATGCGGCGGCGCGCCTCTGCGATCTTCTTCAGCGCCTGCGGGATGAAGGACTGGCCGCCGAAGCCCGGGTTCACCGACATGATCAGGATCATGTCGATCTTGTCCATCACGTGGTCCAGGTAGCTCAGTGGGGTGGCAGGGTTGAACACCAGGCCGGCCTTGCAGCCGTTGTCACGGATCAGTTGCAGGGAACGGTCGATATGGTCGGACGCTTCCGGATGGAAGGTGATGATGTTGGCGCCAGCTTTGGCGAAATCAGGGATGATGCGGTCGACCGGCTTGACCATCAGGTGCACGTCGATCGGTACTTGAACGTGCGGGCGGATCGCCTGGCACACCAGCGGGCCGACGGTCAGGTTTGGCACGTAGTGATTGTCCATGACATCGAAGTGGATGATGTCGGCGCCTGCGGCAACAACGTTGCGAACCTCTTCACCCAGTCGGGCGAAGTCGGCGGACAGGATGCTCGGAGCGATACGGAAAGTGGTCATGGCTGGTCGGCTGGTAAAAAAGATGCGTTATTTTACGCTGCTGTGCGGACGCTGTCCGATTGCTTGGACTAGAATTGCCCAATTGTTATGAAGGAAACCCTTATGGCCCAGTATGAGTTTGCGGTCGAGGTACGCACCCAGTACCTGCCGGAACAGTCCAATCCGGACCGCACCAATTTCGTGTTTACTTACACGATTACCATCAAAAATACCGGCACCGTGCCGGCCCAGCTGATTTCCCGCCACTGGGTGATCACCGATGCGAACAACCATATTGAGGAAGTGCGCGGCCTGGGTGTCGTCGGCCACCAGCCTTTGCTGGCGCCGGGCGAAGTGTTCGAGTACACCAGCGGCACGCAACTGCGCACCCCGCAGGGCTCGATGTTTGGCGAGTATTTCTGCGTGGCGGAAGACGGCCACCAATTCGAGACCAAAATCCCGGAATTCGTGCTGTCGCTGCCGCGAACCCTGCACTAATTACTTGTCGCCGTCCTTCTTCTTTTTGTTGGATGGCAGTGTCCACCAGACGATAAACACCAGAAGAAACAGCGCCACCAGCGCTTCAAGCATCAGATACATCATAGATAACACCTCATGTTTTCGACACGCCGTAGTTTACCCGTTTGCGCCGCCGCCGTCGCATTAGTATTGGCCGGCTGCGCCACGCCACCGCCACCGCCGGCAAAACCAGCGCAGCCTGCGCCGGTCACGCCAACCGTGCCTGCCACGCCAGCCCAGCCGCCGGCACAGCCGACCGTACCCGCCGCGCCAACGCCGCCCGCCAAGGCTGAATTCATCCCCGCACGCTTTGCCGACCTGCCGGGATGGGACCGTGACGACCTGCGCGCCGCCTGGCCCGCCTTCATGCTGTCCTGCTCCAAGCTGGCCAATGGCGCGGACTGGAAAGAGCCCTGCGCCATTGCCAAGACAGTGGATGCGAATAGCCAGGCTGCGATCCGCCTGTTCTTCGAATCGTTCTTCGATCCGCACCGGGTGGTTGCGCCCGACGGCAGCAATTCAGGCCTGATTACCGGCTATTACGAGCCGCTGCTGCGCGGCTCCCGCAAGAAGGGCGGTCCTTACCAGACTCCTTTGTACAAGGTGCCGGACGATATGGTCATCATCGACCTCGGCTCGGTCTACCCGGAACTGGCGAACAAGCGGGTGCGCGGCCGATTGAAGGGCAAGCGTGTCGTGCCGTATCCGGCGCGCGAAGAAATCTCCCGTTCGGGCTTGCCTGGTAATGAGCTGATCTGGGTGGACGATGCTGTCGAAGCCTTCTTCCTGGAAGTGCAGGGCTCCGGCCGCGTGCAACTGCCTGACGGAGAAACGGTACGCGTCGCATACGCCGACCAGAATGGCCGCCCATACCAGTCGATCGGCAAATGGCTGGTGCAGAAGGGTGAGCTGACCACCGAGCAAGCCACTGCGCAAGGCATCAAGGCCTGGATCGATGGCCACCCGACGCGCCAGCAGGAACTGTTCAACGCCAATCCGAGCTATGTTTTCTTCAAGGAGGAAAAGCTGCCGGACCCGAAAGTCGGCCCGAAGGGCACGCTGAACGTGCCGCTGACGCCGCAACGCTCGGTCGCGATCGACCGCAGCCAGCTGCCGCTGGGCGCGCCGGTCTACCTGAACACCACACTGCCGGGCGACGACGAGCTGCCGCTGCAAAGGCTGATGCTGGCGCAGGATACGGGCGGCGCCATCAAGGGCGCCATTCGCCTCGACCTGTTCTTCGGCTTCGGCTCGGAAGCGGCTGATTTTGCCGGCCGCATGAAGCAGCGCGGCAATATCTGGGTGCTGCTGCCCAAGCTCGCCCGCTGATCCTTAACGCTTTGCCGTT
>CAMLSG010000353.1 GCA_946482635.1 uncultured Duganella sp. | reverse complement strand
GTTATCGCATCTTCGACAAGAAGGAAGAGGAATGCCGCAAGGTGATCCTGCGGCCCGTTGCTTGAAGCTGGCTCGGGCTATTTTCTTGATGGGTGCGTGTCACCGCGTTGAATCCATTCCACCCACTTGTTGAATTCTTGCTGGGTTCCCCAAGCGGCGCCGGTCCATTCCTGGCCTATCTGCGCCAGCGCAACACTGGCTGCCGGCCGGTCGCCGGCCGTGACGGCCATCGCGCACAATACGTTCCAGTCCCGGTTGCGCAGCCCATAGCGTTTTTCGCGCGCTGCATAGCCAGCCTTGATCGACGGCCATTGCAGGCCCGCCTCCTGCATTGCCTTCTTTCCGCCCATGTACTTCATCATCTCCCAAGTCACATAGGAGTAAGCGACCAGGCCATTGTCTCCACCGGGTTTTGCCAAGAGCGACTGCACATAGGCCTGCAATTCTCCTGGGTCGCCGAACCACTTCTCCTGCAGCAAGTTTGCTCGCTGTGAGTAGTAGTGGAAGTAATTGGGGAATCGTTTGCTTCCAGCCTCAAAATTTGCGTCAATGGCCGCCTTGTCGCCCAGCCCCTGGGCCGTGTCGATCCGCATGAAATAGTAGTGAGGATCACCCCTCGTTTTCACTTGATCGAGAAACTTGCGAGCCTGGTTCATGCGCCACCGGAACGCCTTCCAGACAGGTTCTGGAATCTCGCTGGCGGCCTTTTCGCCGCGGGTAAGCCACGCATCTGCAGTCCAGAACTCGGCCAGCGCAACCCGTGCCGCAACCGACCCCGGATTCTTCTCCAGCCAACGCGACAGCAATTCATCTTTCTTGTAACGCGGGATGACGCTCGGATAGCCGCGATTGCCGCTCTCCTTGAAACCGCCTAATGCATCATAAAAATGATAGAGCGCTGCGTTGCCGCCTAACAGCCGGGTGTCTTTCCTGGCATATTCAGCCGCCAAACGGTCCAGTTCGTCATACTTGCCCTCCCTCAGCAAGCGCTCAGCGCCATCCCCGATTTCTTCGACAGTGAGCGCCTGCGCCGACGCCATCATTACCATTGCAGACAGGGTCACAAGCCAACGTATGATCATAGGTGAACGCTTTCAATTCGAATAAAGGAGAACATGGGAGGTCACGAAAAACTGCTCATTGCCCGCCCGGCTGCGTAACACGACGCCCTGCAGCGCGCGGCCAATGCCCCGGCGGTAGCGACGCGCCGGATCAACATAAAGCCATGTAACCTCGTCGTACGTAAAACCGGCAGATGTGCGGCCAGTCGTCGACAAGGTAGGGACGGATCAGCATGGTTTCAGCTTTTCGGAACGAGGTAGCGCAACTCCGCCATGCCGCTGCCGATGCGCCGCGCCGACTGCAGCAACAGCGGCGGGTTGGTCAGGCGCCGCGGGAACAAAGGCTTGCCATGCCCCAGCGTGACCGACCCGACCTGGATGATCAATTCATCCAGCAGCCCGGCATCATGAAATTGCCCGGCCAGGTCACCGCCGCCAACGATCCAGATATTCTTGCTGCCGGCCGCTTCGCGCATTGCGGCATGCACCTGGCGCACATCGCCTTTCACGAAGCGCAGGTCTGCCCCCGGAATCGCCGGCAATACACGCGATGAAAAAACCCAGGTCGGCTGGCTATAAGGCCAGGCCGCCCCAACCTCCGCTGCCACCGTATCGGCATTACGCATCATCCACTCGTAGGTGGACGAGCCCATGGCAATGGCGCCTACCTGCGCGATGAATTCGGGATAGCTGCTGTCATTGACGTCGCCGAGTGGGAACAGCCAGTCCAGCGAATCGTCCTCGGTCGCGATGAAGCCATCGAGACTGGTGGCGGAGAAGAATTGAGTTTTCATGTTGACTTGCAGATTGTATGTGACTGCGGACCACGCTTTGCGCTTCAGGATTTCTCCTGAATCTGCGACCAATCGGAAAGTTTGTGTTTGCGCGCTCCGTACCGGTAATACAGCGTCATGCTAAGGCCAAACATCACTCCTGCAAACAAGGCTGCGGCTAAGGCGGCAAGAGGCATTCGCCCGGTTGCCGGCCAGACGAAGAGCCACATCAGCACGCCCCACGCGAGGCCAAACCAGGTACCGGTCAACAGGAAGTTGGAGCTGAAACTGGCGAAATGCGGCGGCCGCACATAGACGCCCATTCTCCAAAGGATGCGGAAAAGCGGCGGCGCGTAATTGCTTTTCATGATGCCAGTGGCGGCGAGTTGCGCAAGCGCGGTTTCAAGTCGGCGTGGATAGGTCATGGTGGGTCTAAGGTTTGCTGAACTCGTCCTCTTCAGGGATGGGGCGTGCAACCAGGAACAGGTAGGACATGGCGCCAAGGAAGGCGATTCCCGCACCGGTCAGCAGCGCCGGCACGAAAGACCAGTTTTGCGCGATATACCCGGTCAGGACTGGCGCCAGTGCGCCGCCCAGGAAGCCGCCGAAATTCTGGATCGCGCCAAGGGAAGCGATACGGCTGCGCGGAGCCGCCACCGTAGCCAGCGACCACGCGCAAGCCGACGAAGCATTGGCGAGGAAGATCACGATGGAAATGCAGGCCACCGCCACGGCATTGCTCTCCACCAGTGCAGCGGGAATAGTGAACGCCACCATGCCCAAGGTGGCCGCCACCACCGCATTGCGCCGCCCGGATATCGGAGAACTCGCAAAACGCACGATACGGTCGGAAGCCCAGCCTGCAATCAGGGCGCCCGCAAACCCGCACAGGAAAGGAATTGCAGATGCAAAGCCTGCATTTGCCAGGTCCATATGGCGTTCGGTGCGCAGGTAGCCGGGCAGCCAGGTCAGGTACACCCAATTCAGGTATACCGAACCGAAAAAGCCGAACATCATGCCCCAGGTCACGCGATGGCGGAACAGCGCCCGCCAGGCGGCGAAACTGGTCTTCGGCGCCGAGTCGGTGCTCTCGCCAGCCTCCAGGTAGGCGCGTTCTTCCGCGCTCAATTCTTCACGTACCGGGTCACGATAGACGCTCACCCATACGATTGCCGCAACCAGTCCAAGCGCACCCGTGACGTAAAACGCCCAGTGCCAGCTGGTCGCCGCAATCAGTGGCGGCAGCAGCAACGGCGCCAGGGCCACGCCCAGCGGCGATGCCGAGTTGTAGATGCCGGTCGGTGTTCCACGCGAACGCAGCGGGAACCAATTGCTCACCACGCGCGCCGCTGAAGGAAACTGCGGCGCCTCCCCGATCCCGAGTGCAATGCGCGCGAGTACGAAGTAGCCAAAAGTGGAAGCCAGCCCGCCAGCAGCCTGCGCCACCGACCACACCACCAGGCCAATGCCGAGCAGCCAGCGCGGACCGATCTTGTCGACCAGGGCGCCGACCGGAAGCTGGCACAAGGCATAGCTCCACGAGAATGCCGACAGCAGCAGCCCCATCTCGCCCAGCGACAGGCCCAGGTCCGCACGAATGTACTCGTTCGCGACCGCCAGGGTGGCGCGGTCAAGGTAGTTAATGACGCCGCTCGCTACCAGCAGCACCAGGGCCAGGGTCTGCCTGCGAAGGATTCGTGGAGGGACTTGATTAGCAGTGTTATTGGTCATTTTCAGATGCTTTATACGCCGCGC
>CAMLSG010000352.1 GCA_946482635.1 uncultured Duganella sp. | reverse complement strand
CGATATAATGTCGTCCTTCGGCCGCTGGGCCGCCCCCGCACAACACTATTTTCCGAATGATTACCCTCTACGGCATCCCCAACTGCGACACCGTCAAGAAAGCCCGTGTATGGCTGGCAGGCCAGCAGCTGGACTTCAACTTCCACGACTTCAAGAAACAGGGCCTGGACGAAGCCACCGTGCGCACCTGGCTGAAAACCCTGGACTGGGAAGTGCTGGTCAATAAGAAAGGCACCACCTGGCGCGGGCTGCCCGACGAGCGCAAGGCCGCCGTTACCAGCGCCGACGACGCCGTCGCCCTGATGCTGGAAAATCCGTCCGTGATCAAGCGCCCGGTGCTGGTTGGCGCCGGCCCGAAAGTCCATGTCGGCTTCAACGACGCCATGTACCAGGAAATCTTCGCAGCATGAGCGCTTCCCGTACCCTCGACCTGACCGAGAAGCTGCTGGGCCGCGAATCCGTTACGCCTGACGACAAGGGTTGCCAGGACCATTTGAAATCGTGGCTGGAACCGCTCGGTTTCCACTGCGAGACCATTATCTCCGGCGAAGTCACCAACCTGTGGGCGCGCAAGGGCACGGAGAGTCCGGTGCTGGTGTTCGCCGGCCATACCGACGTGGTGCCGACCGGCCCGGTCGAAAAATGGTCGTCCGAACCGTTCTACCCGACCCACCGCGACGGCAAGCTGTATGGCCGCGGCGCTGCCGACATGAAGACGTCGATTGCCGCGATGGTGGTCGCTTGCGAGGAATTCCTGGCAGCGCACCCTGGCCACAAGGGATCGATCGCCTTCCTGATCACCTCCGATGAGGAAGGTCCTGCCACCGACGGCACCATCAAGGTGGTGGAAAAGCTGAAGGCGCGCAACGAGACCATCGACTACTGCATCGTCGGCGAGCCGACTTCCGACAAGACCCTCGGCGACATGATCAAGAACGGCCGCCGCGGTTCGCTGTCGGGCAGCCTGACCATCAAGGGCGTGCAGGGCCACATCGCTTACCCGCAGCTGGCAAAGAACCCGATCCACCTGGCCGCGCCTGCACTGGCCGACCTGGTGGCGGAAGTCTGGGACCACGGCAACGAGTACTACTTGCCGACGTCATGGCAGATGTCGAATATCAAGGCCGGCACCGGCGCCAACAACGTGATCCCGGGTGACCTGCACATCGATTTCAACTTCCGCTTCTCGACCGCGTCCACGCACGAGGGCCTGCGCCAGCGCGTGCATGCCATCCTCGACAAGCATGGCCTGGAATACCAGCTGGACTGGACCTTGTCCGGCCTGCCCTTCCTGACCCCGCGCGGCACGCTGTCCGAAGCGCTGTGCCATGCCATCAAGGATGAAACGGGCGTCGACACCGAACTGTCCACCACCGGCGGCACCTCCGACGGGCGCTTCATCGCCCAGATCTGCCCCCAGGTGATAGAATTTGGCCCCCCGAACGCCAGCATCCACAAGATCGACGAGCACATCGAAGTCCGCTTCATCGATCCGCTGAAGAACATCTACCGCCGCACCCTGGAAAACCTCCTGCGCTAACAAGAACACTATGGATACCACCCTGTACACCACCCCGCGCGACCTGATTCGCCACGCAGTCACCCGTTTCAACAAGGCCAAGCTGTTCTTCGGCCACGGCAGCGCCGAGGCTTACGATGAAGCGGCTTACCTGACCCTGCATACCCTGGCGTTGCCGCTGGACCGCCTGGAGCCGTTCATGGATGCGCGCCTGCAGCCGGAGGAAGTGGCTGAAGTGCTGGCAGTGATCGAACGCCGCGCCAATGAGCGCGTGCCGGCAGCCTACATCACCAACGAGGCCTGGCTGGGCACCTACAATTTCTACGTCGACGAGCGCACCATCGTGCCGCGCTCCTATATCGCGGAACTGATCCCGAACTACTTCGCGCCGTGGGTCAACGATGCCGAGAACGTGTCGAACATCCTGGAACTGTGCACCGGCTCCGGCTGCCTGGCGATCATGATGGCCGACGCCTTCCCTGATGCGGAAGTGGATGCGGTCGATATCTCCGCCGATGCACTGGAAGTGGCGCGCAAGAACGTCGAGACCTACAAGCTGGAAGACCGGGTGAACCTGATCCAGTCGGACCTGTACGCGAACGTCCCGGCTGGCAAGAAATACGACCTGATCATCACCAACCCGCCTTACGTGAACTCGTCGTCGATGTCGAAGCTGCCGCAGGAATACCTGCACGAGCCGCAGATCGCCCTGGACGGCGGCGCCGATGGCATGGACCTGGTGCGCAAGATCGTTGCAGGTGCAGCCGAGCGCTTGACCGACGACGGCTTGCTGATCGTGGAAATCGGCAACGAGAAAGAGTTTGCCGAGGCGGCGTTTGGGGAGCTGGGGCTGACCTGGCTGACCACCAGCCAGGGCGATGATATGGTGTTCCTGCTGACTGCTGACCAATTGAAAATCTAAACCGGCAAGGCGGCGAGAACTGGCCCTAGGTCCAGCTCTCGTCCCTCAATGCAAGTCACCGGTTTTAAAGAAACGACCAAGAAAATGATCCGCTTCACCAACGTCAGCCTGATGCGCGGCCTGAAGCCGCTGCTGGAAAACGCCGACCTGACCCTGAACCCAGGCGACAAGATCGGCCTGATCGGCGCCAACGGCGCCGGCAAATCCAGCCTGTTCGCGATGCTGCGCAACGAGCTGCACCCGGACCTGGGCGATATCGACTTCCCGAAAAGCTGGCGCATGGCTTACGTGGCGCAGGAAACCCCTGCCCTGCCGCGTACCGCCATCGACTACGCCATCGACGGCGACGCCCACCTGCGCCATCTGCAGGCCGAACTGGCGCGCCTGGAAGCGCTGCCCGACTCGCAGGAACACGGCATCGAGATCGCCCACGTACACACCGAACTGGCCGACGCCGACGCCTACACCGTGCAGTCGCGCGCTGAGCAGCTGTTGCTTGGCCTGGGCTTTTCGCTGGAGCAGATGCAGCAGCCGGTGGCCAGCTTCTCCGGCGGCTGGCGCATGCGCCTGAACCTGGCGCAGGCGCTGATGTGCCCATCCGACCTGCTGTTGCTGGACGAACCGACCAACCACCTGGACCTGGACGCAATCATCTGGCTGGAAGACTGGCTGAAGCGCTACCCGGGCACCCTGATCATCATTTCCCACGACCGCGATTTCCTCGACGAGATCGTGAACGTGATCGTCCACATCGACGACCGCAAGCTGAAGCGCTACTCGGGCAACTATTCCGGCTTCGAGCGCCAGCGCGCCGCGCAACTGGTACTGCAGGCTTCCGCCATCGAGAAGCAGCAGCGCGCCCGCGCTCACCTGCAGTCCTTCATCGACCGCTTCAAGGCCAAGGCCACCAAGGCCCGCCAGGCGCAAAGCCGCATGAAGCAGCTGGCCAAGATGGAAGAACTGGCGCCGCTGCGCGCCGCCGCCGAATTCAGCTTCGAATTCCGCGACCCGGTCAGCGCGCCGAACCCGCTGCTGGTGATGGAAGACGTCGACTGCGGCTACCACACCGAGCAAGGCGACAAGACCATCGTGCGCGGCGTGACCTTCTCGCTGGTGCAAGGCCAGCGCATCGGCCTGCTGGGCGTGAACGGCGCCGGCAAGTCGACGCTGATCAAGACCATCGCCGGCGATATCGACCCGCTGACCGGCACCGCCACCACCGGCAA
>CAMLSG010000351.1 GCA_946482635.1 uncultured Duganella sp. | reverse complement strand
TACTTGGTGGAGGGCGTGCTGGCCTGCGCCAACTGTCACGCGGTGCGGGACGAGAAGGGCGCCGTGATTGCGTCCAAAGGCATGTCCGGCGGCTTTGAATTCGCGGATGCGATGTTCAAGTCCTATGCATCAAACATCACGCCCGACCGCGAGACCGGCATCGGAAAATGGACGGATGCCCAGTTGGGCAAGGCCATTCGCGAAGGCATCCGACCGGATGGCAGCACCATCGGGCCGCCGATGCCGATTCATTTCTACCGTTCGATATCGGACGCCGACCTGGCGGCGACCATCAAATATCTGCGCGCCCAGCCCGCGGTCGCAAACAAGGTGCCCAAGTCTGCATTCAACTTTCCCTTGCCCCCCAACTATGGCCCGCCGCTGAAGAAGGTCAGCGCGCCCGCGCCGAAAGACAAAGTGGCATACGGCGGCTACCTGGTTGCGATCGCGCACTGCATGGAATGCCATACGCCACGCGACGAGAAAGGCATGCTGGTGCAGGCCCGGATGGGAGCAGGTGGGCAAAATATCAAAGGCCCTTGGGGCGACAGCATCTCACGCAACCTGACATCGCACGCCGAAGGCCTGCGCGACTGGAGCGATGAACAGATCATGTCCGCCATCCGCACCGGCAAGGACCGCAATGGACAGCCCTACAAGCCGCCGATGGCGTTCGACTGGTACCACAATATCAGTGACGGCGACATGGCCGCCATCGTCGCCTACCTGCGCACGCTGCCGCCGCAGCAAGGAGCGCCCCAACGTTAGAACCGCGGGGAGCCGGCTGGTGACGTACACTGCAGGCTACGTTGCCCTCAACTTCTTAAGGTTTGTAATGAAATTTGTATCGCTGGCGGCAATTGCCGCCATGGCCCTTGTTGCGGGCTGCACTTCGGTATCCGGCACAAGGTTCGCGCAGCAGGAAGCGGCCATGCCAAAGCTCTCGCCCGACCAGGGCCGCGTGTATTTTTACCGCGTTGACGCCTTTACCGGCGGCGGCATGAGCGCCCCGCTCAAGCTGGATGGGGTCGTGGTAGGCGATTCGCTACCTGGCGGCTATTTCTTTGTCGATGCCGCCGCAGGCAAGCATGAAGCATCTGCCACCACCCGGGTTACCAGGAAGCTCAATTTCGTTCTCGAACCCGGGGAAACAAAGTACGTGCGCACCAGGGCGCAGTTTGAAGAGAAGGTTGGCCGCATCGTGCCGGAATTGGTCAGCGCCGAAGAAGCACGCAGGGAACTGCCTGCCCTGAACTTCACCGGCGCCGCAAAACCTGATTGATCAGGCGTCCAGGCCGAAAGGATCGTCGATGGAATGGGACGGCTTGGTGAACCAGCGCGGGCCGTCCTCCGCCATGTAGAAGTGATCTTCGTGGCGCACGCCGAATTCACCCGGCACCACGATCATCGGCTCGTTGGAGAAGGTCATGCCGACGTCCAGCGGGGTCTTGTCGCCGCCCACCAGGTAAGGCCATTCATGGATGTCCAGGCCGATGCCGTGGCCGGTGCGGTGCGGCAGGCCTGGCAACTTGTATTCCGGGCCGAAGCCGGCCGCCTGCAGTGAGCGGCGCGCGGCCTGGTCCACTTCTTCGCAGGGCACGCCCAGTTGGGCTGCTTCAAACGCGGCCAGTTGCGCCGCCTTCTCCGCATTCCACACGGCGCGCTGGCGTTCACTGGCTTCGCCGTACACATAGGTGCGGGTGATGTCGGAGATGTAGTTGTGCAGCTTGCAGCCGGTATCGATCAGCACCGTGTCGCCTTGCTTCAGCGTCTGCACGTACGAAACGCCGTGCGGGAACGAGCTGGCTACGCCGAACAGCACGATCACGAAATAGGAGCCGGCAGGCGCGCCGACCTTGCGGTGCGCCTTGTCGATGAATTCCGCTACTTCGGTGGTGGTGATGCCTTCGCGCAGGATGCTGGCGGTGGCGATATGCACGGCCAGGGTCATGTCCTTGGCGCGCTGCATCAGGGCGATTTCAGCTTTCGATTTGCGGGTTCGGCAGTGGGCCGTGACCGCGCGTGCATTTTCCAGCGCATAACCTTCGGCCAGCGGGCGGATGCCGTCGTAAATGAAGAAGGCAGCGCTTTCGTCGATGCCGATGCGGGGTGCCTGTGCGGCATTCGGCACAATGCCCATTTTCTTCAGGACCGCGATGAACAGGGCATAGGGGCTTTCATGTTCGTGCCAGCAATTGACTGCGCCTTCCACCAGCATGAAGTCGTTCAGGGTGTCTTCTTCAAACGCCGGGGCGATGTACTCGACGGCGCCGCTGGCAGGCAGGATGGCGCCGACCATGCGCTCGCTCGGGTACCACCTGGTGCCCGTGAAGTAGAGCAGGTTGGAACCCGCATTGATGTAGATGGCGGCAATGCCTTGCTGGCGCATGTAGGCTTGCGCTTTTTCGATGCGCGCCAGGTGTTCGTCTTTGCCGATCGGCGCAGCGCCCGCCGTCATGTCCGACAGGGATGCCAATGCCTCTTCGATAGTCTTGCCGCCAATACCAATGCCCATGCTGCCCTCCTTAAAAACAAGGGGAACATCATAGCACCGCACAGGCGTAAAAAAGCCGGCTATGCAGCTATCGTATCGGGCGATGACGATAGCCGCATACCGGCCGGGGTGATGACGCTTACTGGACTTGCAGGCTTACCTTATCAACAACGAAGGAGGTTTGCAGCGAATAGTCTTCCGTCATGTTGAAGTGGATGCGCACGGTCTGGCCCTTGTAAGGCAGCAGGTTGAAGCTGCGGATCTGGTAGCCGCTGGCAGGCATGGTGTTGTTGTAGGTTGCCAGGGTGCCCAGGGTGGTGCCGGAAGAGTTCTTCACGGTCACGACCATCTTGTCGTACACGGTGCTGCCGGTTTCCGCAGTGTCGATATGCAGCGCGAACGACAGGGTTGCCGCCGTTGCGGTGGCTGGAATGGTCACGGTCTGGTACAGGCTTTCGGTAGCCGTGGTGCCATTGCCGCCCAGCCAGGCGAAGCGGCTGCCTTCGTACGCAGTCTGGCCGCTGTAGTTGCCGATCACGCCCGTAGTGCCGGCCCATGGCGAGGTGCCGGACTCGAAGCCGCCGTTGACGATCAATTCGCTCTGCGGAGGAGTCGTGCCCACGGTCAGAGTGGCGTTGTTCGAGGTAGCGGTCTTCGCCGGCGACGAGGAATCGCTGACGATGGCCTTGAACACGGCGCCGTTGTCGGCAGTCTGCGCAGTGAACGAGTAGGTCGCCGACGTAGCGCCCGAAATTTGGGCGCCGTTACGGTACCAGGCGTAGCTGTAAGGCGCAGTGCCGCCGGTCGCCGCCACCGTGAAGGTCGCGGTGCCGCCAGGAGCCACCGTGACGTTGTTCGGCTGGGTGGTGATGGTCACGGTGTTCGGATTGGCTTCATCCACGTCGGTACCGACGTTGATCGCAGCGTAAGCACGCTTCACGGCGGTCGATTCAGCGCTGCCGACGCCATACAGCTGTTCGGCCGACTCGATCATCTTCAGGCGGGCGTTGGCATAGTTGGTCGAGGCGGTGAACTTGGTGGTGTTGGCCTTGAACCAGATGCGGAACGCCTTGTCGCTGCCGATGCCTGTCATGGCCAGCGGCTGCTTGTTCAGGTAGGAGCTGTACATCTCGCTCGAGGACGAGGAGTTGGAGCCGTTGGCCAGGAAGTAGAAC
>CAMLSG010000350.1 GCA_946482635.1 uncultured Duganella sp. | reverse complement strand
TGCGAGCCGTTGATCACCAGGTAGCGGCCATCGTCGGTTACTTCGGCGCCAAAGCCCCATTCCTTCTGGTCCGGGCGATGGTAGACCAGGGCATCCGCGCTTTGCAGGGTGCCGAGTTTGTGGAAGTAGACCTTCTGGAAATAGTTCACGCCGGCCAGCTTGCTTTCTTCGGTCGGCTCGTCGTAGCGGCTGTAGTAGAAACCGGAACCGTCGGCAGCCCAAGCCGTGTTGGAAAACTTGACCCACTTGATATGGTCGCTGGTGTCCTTGCCGGTCGCGATGTCGCGCACCTTGATTTCATTCCAGTCGGAGCCGGATGCGGCAGTGCTGTAAGCCAGGAACTTGCCATTCGGGCTCACGGCAGTACCGGCCAGCGCCACGGTTCCGTCGGCAGCCAGGGTGTTCGGGTCAAGCAGCACGCGCGGGGTTTCGGACAGGGTTTTGGCAGTGTACAGGACCGACTGGTTTTGCAGGCCATCGTTACGGCTGTAGAAGTATTGGCCGCCTTTCTTCGATGGCACGCCATAGCGCTCGTAATTCCACAATTTGGTCAGGCGCGCCTTGATCGCTTCACGCTCGGGAATCTGGGCCAGCCACGCTTGCGTGACCTTGTTCTGCTCCACCACCCAGGCCTTGGTCTCATCGCTGTTGGCATCTTCCAGCCAGCGGTAAGGGTCCGCCACCATCGTGCCGTGGTAGTTGTCCTGCTGGTCGACCTTTTTGGTCGCCGGATAGCTCACGCCGGGGGCACCTGCAGGACAGGTCTGGGCAAAGGCTTGTGCGGAGAAGGCTGCGATCAGGGAAAGTGCAAGGGTGGCGCGCTTGAATGGCATTTGTCTTCCGTAGAGAGTAGTTATGATGCGGCAGCGATCATAACTTGAACTTTAACAAATAAGTAACTCTCCGGAGCCTTCGGCGCCGCTGATTATTCGGCCAATGCCGACGCTTTCCAGTTCTCGACCCAGCTCGCCAACTGGTCGGCCGGTATCGGGCGGCTCATGAAATAGCCCTGGCCCTGGTCGCATCCCATTTCCGCCAGGATGTTCCACGCTGCCTCGCTCTCTATGCCCTCGGCCACCACGCGCAGGCCCATATTATGGCCAAGGTCGATCGTGGAGCGCACAATCTTCGCGTCGCCAACATCGTTCACCATATTCAGTACAAACGATTTATCGATTTTGAGCTCATCGACCGGCAGGCGCTTGAGGTAGGCCAGCGACGAATAGCCTGTGCCGAAATCGTCAATCGACAGATCGCAGCCCATGCCGTGCAGGCGCTCCAGGGTCTGCTGCGCGCGCACCGGGTCGTCCATGATTGCGCTTTCCGTAATCTCCAGGCAGAAGGCACCGGGCGAAACGTGGTGGCGCATGAAGATTTCGCCGAACTTGAACGGCAATTCCTGGTCCAGCAGGTCGCGGGTGGAGAGGTTGACCGATACTTTCAGGTGGATGCCGCGCTGCGCCAGCTCGTGGCATAACTCCGCCGAACGCTCCAGCACCCAGTGCGTAATCACGCGGATAAAGCCGGTCTGCTCGGCAAACGGAATGAACTGGTCGGGGAAGACATTTCCGCGCACCGGATGCTGCCAGCGGATCAACGCCTCCATGCCTACTACCTGGCCGGTTGCCAGGGTCACCTTCGGCTGTACAAACAGGCGCAATTCATTGTTCTCGACGGCCTGGCGCAGTTCCGTCAGCAGCGACAGGCTTTGCTGGCTGCCCTTGTCGATCGCTTCTTCGTACACCACGGCGCCTTCGTTGCGCTGCTTGGCTGCGTACATGGCAATCTCGGACTTACCCAGTAACTCCTCGCCATCCACGCCGTTTTCGGGGAAGCCGGCAATCCCGATCCCGGCGCCGATGTCGACCATCTGCTCGTCCAGCGACAGCGGCGATTCCAGCACTTGCAGGATTTCAGCGGCGACCACCACTGCCTGGTCCAGATCCGAGCCGGGCAGCAATACCGCGAATTCATCGCCCCCAAGGCGCGCCACCTGTGCAGGATGGCGGCGGTTGGCCAGCTTTTGCAACAGGCGGCCTGCCACCTGCTTCAGCAAGGCATCGCCGAAACTGTGGCCCATCACGTCGTTCACGTGCTTGAAGCGGTCGAGATCCATCATCAGCACATGAACGGAGCCGCCGCGCTTGCGCGCTTCTCCGATAGCGTCATTCAATAGGAGCAGGAACTGTGCGCGATTCGGCAGGTTGGTCAGGGGATCCCAGTACGCCAGGCGGCGAATCTCCTGTTCGCGCTTGGCGATACCGTCGCGCATGCTGCCAAAAGCGTGCGCCAGTTCGCCGATTTCGTCGGCGCGCGAGGATGCGATGTCCACCTTGTAATCGCCCTGCTCCAGCTTTTTGGCGGTATCGGCCAATTGGCGAAGCGGCTGTGCAATGCGCTTGGCGGTTATCACGCTGGCGATGACGCAAACGATCATGCCAACCACGGTCAGCCCCAGCAGCCAGTGCTCAAGGCGCGCATATTCAGCCGTCGCCTCGTCGATCGAGCGGCCCAGCATCGCCATTGCGACATTGCCATCGTCCTCGCCGATCCTGGTCATGTGCACGCTGAGCTTGTCGCCGCCGATATCAACGTCGAAGGCTTCAGCTGGCATGCCGCCCATTCCCTGCAGCTGCAGCATGATGCTGCCCACGGCCGCAGGCGACAGGCTGGATGCCACCGGCAGCCAGCGCCCATTCGGATCGCGCGTCAGCAGCAAGGTTTGCAGGGCGGTGGTTTCCCGCATGTCGCGCGCCAGCCGTTCGTCCAGCGGAAATGTCATCACCACGAATCCGATAGTCACCGGGGCTTTCACCGGAACCACGACAACCTGGTAAGGCAGGCGCTCAACGATGGCTATGCCATTGGCGCCATCGTCCTGCCCGGCCTTGTCCAGCATGCCCATGACCATGTGCTCCAGGCCAGCCGCCTGCGCATCGCTGGTCGAAGCGACAACCTTGCGTTCAGGGCTGACCAGCATTGTCATCGACGCCTTGATGCGGCGGCCATGGTTGGCCAGCGCCGACTCGATGGTGGCGCGGTCATCGTCGTCCGTATTGCCGATCGCCGACAGGAAGCCGGTATCGCGCGAAAGGAGGCGCGCCCCGTTGCGCAGGTTCTGCGCATTCTGCTCCATCAGGCGCGCGAACACC
Source organism: uncultured Duganella sp. (assembly GCA_946482635.1). The sequence goes on along the minus strand of CAMLSG010000350.1, from coordinate 576 downwards.
TTGCTGCCATTAAGCAGCTCGGAGGCGATTGCAGTGCGAGCATTGCTGTCGATGCCGCGCTGGATCACCACCAGCCCGACCAGCTGCACCACGATCAGCAGGACGAGGAACAGCGTGACGATACGGCTTTCGAGGCTGCGGAATCGCATGGTGTCAGTAAGCCGGGGAATCGGGATCGGTTGAAGATGGCTTCAGCGAAAACCTGAAGCTGGCACTTGCCGCGCCATCGGATAGGCGCAGCAACTGCTCTTGCGCGTTGCCGCCAACGATGTCCGGGTGCCAGGCCTTCAGCACATATCTGCCGGCCGGCGCTTCCACAGCCACGTCGCCGTTGGCGTCCGTCTTGCCAAAGTAAGGCGTGTCCACAATACGCACATAAGCAATCATCTTGTCGTGGATATTGCAGCCCAGGACCACGGTGCCCGGCTTGTCGAAGGTCTGAGGATCGGCGGTGGTGCCGGAGTAAAGCTTCTGGTCGAATTTGTGCGGCGCAGAAAACGAATAGATATGGTGCCGCACCTTGTCGTTATTCGGGAAGTAAATCTTGCTGCCGGTCTGGATCACCGTCACCAGCGG
>CAMLSG010000349.1 GCA_946482635.1 uncultured Duganella sp. | reverse complement strand
ACGATGTGATCCAACTGATTTCCGAAGCGAAGAAGATGGGGATTAACCGCGTTGGCTTGGCAACGAAGTAAGGCATGGCAATGACGATGGCAAATGCAGGCGGACCGTACCGTGTGCCGAAGCGGCACGGCGGCACGCGCGCGTTTGCGCTCGCGCTGGCGATGCACTGCGTGCTGTTTGCGTTCTTGTGGGTTGGCATCCGGTGGAACAATGACCCGGTCGGCGTGGATGCCGAAATCTGGGACATGACGACACAGATGGCCGCGCCGCAAGCACCTGAACCGGAGCCGCAGCCTGAGCCGGAGCCGCCTGCCCGCGAGCCTGAGCCTACGCCGACTCCGCCTCCGGAAGTGGTGAAGCCGGTGCAGCCCGATCCTGAGATCGCGCTGCAGAAGAAGAAAGAGAAAGAAAAGAAAGAACTCGAGCAGAAAATCGCCGAGCAGAAGAAAAAGCTGGAAGACGAGAAGAAGCGACTGGCCGCTGAACAAGAAAAGCAAGACAAACTGGACAAGCTGGAAAAAGATAAAGCCAAGAAACTGGCGGAACTGAAAGAGAAGGAAAAAGCTGCCAAAGCCCGTGCCGCAGAAATGCAGCGCATCATGGGTTCGGCAGCTGCAGGCTCCACCGGAACGGCGGCGCGTTCAACCGCGCCTAACCTGGACAAGGGCTATGTCGCAAAGCTGCGTACCAAGATCATGGGCCGCATCGACTATCCTGGCGCCAAGCAGGATATCGAAGCAAGGTTCATGGTCAGCCAGCTTCCTAGCGGCGAAGTCATGTCCGTGAAAAAAACGAAAAGCAGCGGTGTAGCTGCGTATGACACTGCGGTGGAGAATGCGATTTATAAGGCCTCGCCCCTGCCGAAACGCGATGACGGCACGGTGGCGCGCGAGCTTGAACTCGTGTTCAATTTGAAGGACGTACCTTGATGAACAAAGCTAAATTGATGTTCGTAGTGGCCGGCACAGCATTTGCGCTGTCGGCCCAGGCGCAACTGCGCGTCGAAATTTCCGGCGTCGGCAGCAACCAGATCCCGGTAGCAGTCGGCCCATGCGCCGGCGAAGCCTCGGCTCCGGTCCAGATCTCGGAAATCGTCAAAGCCGACCTGACCCGCAGCGGCATGTTCAAGATCATCGACGCCTCGCCAACCACCAACCTGATGCAGGTTGAAGCGACCAGCTACAAGGCACGCGGCGCCGACGCGCTGGTGGCCTGCTCCGTGCAGCAACTCGGCGGCGGCCAGTTCGAGGTGCAGTACCGCCTGATGTCGACCGTGCAGGGCAACGACCTGTCCGGCTTCCGCGCCCCGATGCCGAACCAGTACGGCCGCCTGGCCGCGCACAAGATCGCCGACGATGTGTATGAAAAGCTGACCGGCATCAAAGGCGTGTTCTCGACCCGTATCGCCTACGTGGTGCAGCAAGGCCGCCAGTACCGCCTGGAAGTGGCGGACGCCGACGGCGAGAACGTGATCCCTGCCCTGACTTCGACCGAGCCAATCATTTCGCCATCCTGGTCGCCGGATGGCACCAAGGTTGCCTATGTTTCGTTTGAACAGCGCAAGCCTGTGGTCTATGTGCAAAACCTGGTCACCCGCCAGCGCACCGTGGTCGCCAACGAAAAGGGCAACAACTCGGCACCGGCCTGGTCGCCGGACGGCAAGCGCCTGGCCGTGGCCCTGTCCAAGCCCGGCAATACCCAGATCTACATCGTCAATGCCGACGGCAGCGGCATCCGCCGCCTGACCAATGGCAGCACCATCGACACCGAACCCCAGTTCAGCGCCGATGGCCAGTCGATCTATTTCACCAGCGACCGCAGCGGCGGTCCGCAGATCTATCGCATGAGCGTCAACGGCGGCGAACCGCAGCGCGTGACGTTCGGCAGCTCGTACAATATCAGCCCGCGCATTTCCGCTGACGGCAAGACGCTGGCTTATATTTCGCGGCGCGAAGGCGGCGCCTTCCAGTTGTTCGTACTGGACCTGGAATCCCGCCAAGAGCAACGCCTGTCCGATACCACCAGCGACGATTCGCCGAGTTTCGCTCCGAATGGCAAGTACATCCTGTACGCCACTCAGAACGGCGGCCGCCGCTCGCTGGCAGTGGCGTCGACAGACGGCCGGGTTAAGCAACGCTTGAGTATTCAGGCGGGCAATATCAAGGAACCCACTTGGGGCCCTTTCATGAAGTGAAGAAGTAAAAGAAGTAAACGAGAAGTAGCACCTTTAACGACCAGGAGAAATAAAAATGCGTAACGTAAAACACGTAGCCTTCATCCTCAGCACCGCAGCCCTGCTGGCAGCTTGCTCCACCCCACCAGCACCACAGAAGCCAGTTGAAGTGGTTGAGAAGCCAGCCGAGCCAGTCAAGCAAGCTGACACCCGCGCTGTCGAGCCAGTGAAAGCTGAAGTTGACGAGCTGGACATCCCAGGCGGCAAGCTGGCCAACCGTTCCGTGTACTTCGACTTCGACAGCTACGTTGTGCGTGAAGACGGCAAAGAAGTGGTGTCGAACCACGCTGCATACCTGGGCAAGAACCAGCGCACCATCCTGATCCAGGGTAACACCGACGAACGCGGCGGCTCCGAGTACAACCTGGCCCTGGGCCAGAAGCGTGCTGAAGCTGTGCGCAAGTCGATGGCAGCTCTGGGCGTGGCAGAAGGCCGCATGGAAGCCGTGTCCCTGGGCGAAGAAAAGCCTAAGGCTGAAGGCCACAACGAAGAAGCATGGTCGCAGAACCGCCGTGCTGACATCGTTTACAAAGCTAAGTAATTCGCTAGCTTAACAATGCCGCACAAGGGGCAGCGCGCAGTTTATACTGCGCCCTGCCCCATTTCTTTTTTTGTGCAAGGAAGAAAAATGAAATTCACTAAGTCTGCCCTGATGGCAGCCCTGTTCGCTGCCACCCTGCCCCTGACCGCATCGGCCGGCCTGTTCGACGACGACGAAGCGCGCAAAGCCATCATGGATCTCAAGTCCAAGGTCGCCAAGCTGGAAGCGGACCTGAAGAACCTGATCGACACCAAGACCGACAAGAACACCACGCTGGACATGATCTCGCAGCAGGACCAGTTGCGCGAAGAAGTAGCACGCCTGCGCGGCCAGACCGAGATCTTGCTGAACGAAATCCAGGTCGCCCAGAAGCGCCAGAAGGACTTCTACACCGACCTCGACGCGCGCATGAAGAAGCTGGAGCCGCGCCAGGTAACCATCGACGGCCAGACCTCCTCGGTCAATATGGACGAACAGAACGCCTACGACAACGCGATGGCGCAGTTCAAGGGCGGCGACTACAAAGGCGCGGCCAATGCGCTGGGCGACTTCGTGAAGCGTTTCGGCGCCTCGGCGTACGCCCCTAACGCCCAATACTGGCTGGGCAATGCCTACTACGCCCAGGGCGACTGCAAGAACGCCATCACCGCGCAGCAAGTCGTGGTCAAGACTTGGCCGGACAGCCCGAAGGCCGCTGACGCCATGCTGAACATCGCCAGCTGCCAGACCGAGCTCAAGGCCGTCAATAATGCAAAAAAGACATTGCAAGACCTGATCAAGAATTACCCAGGCACGCCAGCGGCGGCAACCGCCAAGGACCGCCTGAAGTCCATCAGGTAAAAAGTGTTGGCGAGCATTTGACAGCTGGGCAGACCCAGCCTATAATCTCGCTTCTTCTTTCGACGGGTCGTTAGCTCAGTTGGTAGAGCAGCGGACTTTTAATCCGTTGGTCGCAGGT
>CAMLSG010000348.1 GCA_946482635.1 uncultured Duganella sp. | reverse complement strand
CTGTTCCTGTTCTTCCTCGGATTTACCGTGGCCTATCCGCAGCACCAGTCGCCGCTGATCCTGAAGGAAGCCTTGCTGGTCGGCTTCTTCCTGGCCGGCCTGGTGGTGCTGGGCAGCATGCAGCAATGGTGGCTGCAACCAATTGTCGAAAGCCTGCAGCCACTGGCGCTATTCTTCGGCGCGCTGGGCCTGACCGCCATCACCGACAACGCCGCCCTCACCTATCTCGGTTCGCTGATTGACGGCATCACGCCGAAAGCACAATACATGCTGGTGGCGGGCGCCGTTGCCGGCGGCGGCCTGACTGTGATCGCCAACGCACCGAATCCGGCAGGCGTTGCATTGCTGCGAAAAGGATTCCGTGACGAATCTATCGGTGCACTTGGCTTGCTGGCAGGAGCCCTTGCGCCGACGGCAGTTGCTGCCATCGCGTTCTTCTTGTAGGACTACGCCGCGCTAGCGTAGCGCGCGCCTTGCACACGCGGCTTGGGCTATTCTGGCCTCACTCGATCACACTAATGAGGAGAGGCAGAATGAGCTATCTAGACCGCGACAAATTCGGCATCTATCGCGACCGTGACGATAACGATGGTCCAGGCCCACGCCTGATGGGCGCTGACACGCTGATGGGTGAAGACGTCTATAACCGCCAGGAAGAGGATCTTGGCGACATCAAGGAAATCATGCTCGACATGCAGACCGGCCAGATCGCTTATGCGGTGCTGTCCTTCGGCGGCGTGCTGGGCATGGGCGACAAGCTGTTTGCCGTGCCTTGGCAGGCATTGCAGCTTGACACGGTGAACAAGCGCTTCGTGCTTGACTGCACCAAGGAAAAACTGGAGAACGCGCCGGGTTTCGACAAGGACCGCTGGCCAGACATGGCAAGCCCTGAATTCGGCACGCAGATCCATAATTTCTACGGCACTACCGCCACCGGCATGCGCACCTCGACCGGCAGCGTGATGGGCGCTGGCACCAGCACCATGCAAAGCTCCACAGGCGGCAGCAGCTATAGCGGCGGCTCGACCGGCAGCGAAAGCGGCAGCAAAGGCAATTACTAAGCGCCGCTTAGCGCTGCATCGATTCCCACACTTTCATCAGGCGCTTGACGGACACCGGCATCGGTGTCCGCAGCTCCTGCGCAAACAGCGACACACGCAGTTCTTCCAGCATCCAGCGGTATTCAACCAGTTTCGGATCGGTGTTCTTGCCGGCCGACTTGTCGCGCATCAGGCGCTGGTAAGGCGCTGCGGCCTGGTTCCACTCGGCCATTGCTTTGGCGTCGCGCGCCGCATCGGCACGCAGCTTCTCCAGGCGCACATTCATCGCCTTCAGGTAGCGCGGGAAGTGCGACAGCTGCGAGAACTCGTTCTCGATCAGGAAACGCTTGTGCACCAGGCCTTGCAGTTGCTGCTGCATGTCCTGCGCCACCTGCTGGTTGATGCCTTGCAGGCGCTTGGGCAGGCCATGATATTCGGTCAGCACTTGCGATACCAGGCGGGCGATCTCGTTCACCAGCAATACGATGCGCGACTTGCCCTCGTCCTTGCGCTTGATGAAGCTCGCTTCGTCAGTCGGCAACGGATCCTGCAGGCAGGCGATGTCGATGGCCTTGGCGATGACCTGGTCGCGCAGTTCCTCCTGCGTGCCCATGGACATGAACTGCATGCCCATCTGCTGCAGGTTGGGGATCGATTTCTCGACGAACTTGATCTGGTCGCGCATCTGCAGCATGAACAGCCGGCGCAGGCCGATACGGTGGGTGCGCGCGGCCACGTTCGGGTCGTCGAAGACTTCCAGGTCGCAGTGCGTGCCTTTGTCAACCAGCGCAGGGAAGCCGATCAGGCTTAGCTTGCCCTGCGTGATTTCCAGCAGCTCAGGGAGTTCCCCAAAGCTCCAGGTAGTGATGTTGGTGTGCTGCGAAGCAGGGCCTGGCGCGGCAGCAGATGGCACACTTGCGGGCGCCTTGGCCGGGCTGGCGCCGCGCGCAGCATCGGCTGCAATGCCGCCGTGCTTTGGCTTGGCGCTGCCGCCGCTGCCGATACCACCGCCCGCAAGCTGCGCGAGTTGCGCGGCGGAGGCAGGCGTATTGCCGCCTTCCGCCATGCGCTGGAAGCTCTGGCGGGCCTGCAGGCCGTATTCCGCCTGCAGTGTGGCCAGATTGCGTCCCATATCGAGCTGGCGGCCATGTTCGTCCACCACCTTGAAATTCATGAAGTGGTGCGCCGGCAGTTGCTCCGGCTTGAAGTCGGAAGTCAGCACGCTGATCGTGATCTGCTTGCGGATGTCGGCAATGATCGCGTCGATCAGGTCGCCGCGCGCGAACTCGGTGCGTTCGCAGAATTTCGCTGCGTAGTCCGGCAGCGGCACCATGTGGCGGCGCTGCTTTTGCGGCAGGGTCTTGAGCAGCAGGTGCACTTTCTCCTTCAGCATGCCCGGCACCAGCCATTCACAGCGCTCACGCGAAAGCTGGTTCAGGGCATACAGCGGCACAGTGAGCGTGACGCCATCGCGCGGCGTACCCGGCTCGAAGTGGTAGGAAAGCTGCATCTCCAGCCCCGCCGCCATCATCTTTTTCGGGAACAGGTCGGTCGTGATGCCGGCCGCTTCATGGCGCATCAAGTCGTCGCGGATCAGGTACAGCAGCTTCGGATTGTCGGCAGAGGCGTCCTTGTACCATTTCTCGAAACCGGCGCCGTTCACCACGTCGGCAGGAATCTGCTCGTCGTAGAAGGCCTCGATCAACTGGTCATCCACCAGCACGTCCTGGCGACGCGACTTGTGTTCGAGGTTTTCGATTTCACGCACCAGCTTGTGGTTATGGGCGAAGAACGGTGCACGGGTGTCGTAATCGCCGCCGACCAGGGCGTCACGGATGAAGATCTCGCGTGCTTCCGCCGGATTCTTCTGCCCGTAGTTGATGCGGCGCTGGCTATAGACCACCAGGCCGTACAGGGTGGCCCGTTCGGATGCTGTGACCTGCGCGGGACGTTTTTCCCAGCGCGGCTCGCCCCATGATTTCTTCAGCAGGTGGCCGCCGATCTTTTCGATCCATTCCGGCTCGATGCGCGCCACGCAGCGCGCGTACAGGCGCGTGGTTTCCACCAGTTCGGCGGACACGATCCACTTGCCCGGCTTTTTCGACAAGTGCGAACCCGGCCAGATATGGAACTTGATGCCGCGCGCGCCGAGGTAGGCGCCACCCGGCTCATCCTCGCCCTTGAAGCCGATATTGCCCAGCAGGCCGGTGAGCAGCGCCATATGCAGCTGGTCGTAGGTGGCTGGCAGTTCGTTGGTGCGCCAGCCCTGCTCTTTCACGATGGTGAGCAGTTGCGAGTGCACGTCGCGCCACTCGCGCAGGCGCAGCTGGTTCAGGAAGGTGGCGCGGCAAGAATCCATCAACTGGCGATTGGACTTCTTGTGCTCGATGGCGTTCTCAAACCACTTCCAGATTTTCAGGTAGCTGAGGAACTCCGACTTCTCGTCGGCGAATTTTTTGTGCGCTTCGTCGGCGGCCTGCTGGTGTTCGACCGGACGGTCGCGCGGGTCCTGCACCGACAAGGCGGAAGCAACGATCAGCACTTCGGTCAGGCAGTGGTATTCCTGGGCGGCCAGGATCATGCGGCCCACGCGCGGGTCGAGCGGCAGCTTGGCCAGCTTGCGGCCCAGCGGCGTCAGCGCATTGTCGTCATCGACCGCGCCCAGTTCCTGCAGCAGCTGGTAGCCGTCGGCGATCGCGCGGCC
>CAMLSG010000347.1 GCA_946482635.1 uncultured Duganella sp. | reverse complement strand
CGGCAAGGTTCCGGTTGCCGAGATGACGGAAAAGCCGACCATCCTGCTCTGCCCGCATTTCGTTTGCCTGGACGTGGGCGGCGCGTCGATCGCCATGGAAGCGTCGGCATCGTCGATGTACGTCGCGCAAAAGAACAAGGTCTTCGATGAAGTGCTGCGCGCCGGCCGCGCGCGTTTCAAGCCGGTCAGGCTGTTCACGCGCCAGGACGGCATCAAGCCCATCCTGCGCGCACTGAAAGAGAAGCTGCCGTACTTCATGCTGCCGGACATGGATTTCGGCGACAAGGATGCCGAATTCGTTCCCTTCTTCGGCGTACCTGCCTCCACCCTGACCGCTACCGCGCGCATTGCCGCGGCAACCGGTGCCCAGGTCATGCCGGTGATTGCGACCTTCCTGCCCAATTACGAAGGCTACCGTGTGAAGTTCTATCCGGTGTGGGAGAATTACCCAGGGCCCGATATGGTCGCGGCAACGCGCCGTATGAATGAATTTATTGAAGAACGCGTGAAAGAAGCGCCTGCCGAATACTTCTGGACCCACAAGCGCTTCAAGACCCGCCCGGAAGGCCAGCCTTCCTTCTATTCCAAGAAACGATGAAACTCAAATTCACCAAGATGCACGGCGCCGGCAATGACTTCGTGGTCATTGACGCCATCAACCAGAACATCGATTTCAGCCCGGCCCAGTGGCAGGCGCTGGCCGACCGCCGTTTCGGCGTGGGCGCGGACCAGATGCTGGTGGTGGAAAAATCGACCGTGCCGGGTTGCGATTTCCGCTACCGCATCTTCAACAACGATGGCGGCGAAGTCGAACAGTGCGGCAATGGCTCGCGCGCCTTCGTCAAGTTCGTGGTCGAAAAAGGCCTGACCACGGCACGCAAGATCAGGGTGGAAACCCTGGCCGGCATCATCGAACCGCGCCTGGAAGACGATGGCAGCATCACGGTCGACATGGGCGCGCCGGTGCTCGAGCCGGCGCAGGTGCCGTTCGATGCGGAAGGCCTGCAGGGCCAGCCGGAAGGCCGCGAAACCCTGTGGCCGCTGGTGCTGGAACTGGGCGGCCAGCGCGAATCGGTGCAGGTCTCGGTGGTATCGATGGGCAACCCGCATGCGGTACAGGTGGTAGCCGACGTGGACAGCGCGCCGGTGGAGCTGGTGGGGCCGCTGATCGAGCACCATCCGCGCTTCCCCAAGCGGGTCAATGCCGGCTTCATGCAGCTGGTGGACCGCCAGCATGTAAAACTGCGCGTGTTCGAACGCGGGGCGGGTGAAACGCTGGCCTGCGGGACGGGCGCCTGCGCGGCGGTCGTGGCGGGCATCCGCCGCGGCCTGCTCGATTCGCCGGTGCGCGTCGATGCGCGCGGCGGGCAGCTGTCGATTGCCTGGGCGGGCGAAGGCCAGCCGGTTTACCTGACCGGACCGGCCGTTACCGTCTTTGAAGGCGAGATCACGCTTTAAAACCGGTAAACCTGGGCCGCGACCGCGAGACCGTTGGGGTCTGACCCTTGGGTCTGACCCCGGTTTACCGGTTTCAGGCAGCCGCCATCATGTCAGCGCCCAACCAACTCTTGAGCCGGTACAGGCGCTGGCGGTAATTCCCCTCCATATCCGCATCGACCTGCTCGAACAGGCGCACGATGCGGTCCAGCTTCTGCCGCTCCGCCGCGGTGCGCACCAGCACCAGGCGGCGCTTGCTGCGGCCGTAGCTGGCGCGGATATCGACCACCAGGCAATGCCCCTGGTCGGCCGCTTTCACGTCCAATAGCAAAGCCTCGGCCCGCGTCAGGCGGAACAGGGCGGCCAGTTCGATGCGCGCCGCCAGCAAAGGCTGGCTGCTGAGGATTTCGCGCGTGAGCAGCGGCAGCAAGGGATCGGCCCAGCCGGCCGGCGGCGGCGCCGGCGCGATCCGGTCCAGCGCCTGCTGCGCCTCGGCGCTGCCCTGGGCCGCCGCTTTCTGCAGCCAGTAGACAGCCCGCACATCGTTGTCTTCGGCGCCGCGGCGCGCGCGCCAGGCGTGGATGCCGCACTCCAGCTGCGCCCCGCTATGTCCCATGTCCGCCGCGCGTTCCAGGCAGGCATGCGCTTCGCTCGCGCTGCGCTGGGAGAATTCGGGACGGATATAAATACGCGACATGGCAAACCAGGCATCGGCCAGGCCCTGCTCGCCGGCCTGGGCCAGCCAGCGCAAGGCGCGCTTGAAGTTGACCGTGCCGCTGCTGGACTCCACGCGGTCGCCTTCGCTGTTCATGCGCGCCAGGTGCAGGCCCAGCGCCAGCTGGGCATCGCGGTCGCCGGCCTGGGCGGCCAGGGTGCGCAGGCGCAGCAACTCGTCCTGGTCGGCGTCCTGGTCGGCTTCCATGGCCCGCCACGCCTCAGGCACGCTGGCCGGCACCTCCGGACTGAACGCCATGCGCTGGGAGGCGGCCGGCGTCGCGGCCTGCCGCACCGGCGCCGGCGCAGCAGCGGGCGCCGGGTCTATGCGGCGCAACTGCGCCAGCACGCGCACGGCGGCCGGGATGCCCTCCTGCGCGGCGCGCACGAACCACGGCAAAGCCTGGGCCCGCGCCGGTTGCGCCACGTCGAATGGGATATGGGCGCCAATCAGTTGCCAGGCTTCGTCCACGCCCTGGGTCGCGGCGCGGCATAGCCAATGCAAGGCTGTCGGCATGTTCTGCGGCAGGCTGGCCCCGCCAAAAAGGTAGAGCTTGCCCAACGCAAGTTGGGCTGCGGCGTCTCCTGACCGCGCTCCCCTGATAATCACCAGCTCGTCTCGATTCGCCATCGATGTTTTCCGGTTCCAAGGAATAAGCTGCATGTCCAGTGTAGCCGCACCACTATGCGGTGGCGCATGGCTCCCGGACTTTTTGATATGTGACAAATGTGACAGCCCTAGCTTTCGGCTTCCTTACAGGACTTTCACTAAATGAACAGGCTGGCAAGCGTTTCAAAAATACAACAGGGCTGCCCGGTTTTGACCCTTTTTCGTGCAGGTAAATGACCAATCGGCCCGGATAGGGCGCGGTCTGCACTTATCGTATGACCATCCCTATACCCGGTTTGACACAGAAAAAGGAAGAACACATGAAGAAATCGTTATTGGTCCTGGCCTTGATGGGCGCCTTCAGCAGTGCCGCCTTTGCACAATCCTCCGTCGTCATTTATGGCACGCTGGATGCCGGCATTACCCGGACCACCCATACATCGAATACCGCCATCCAGGAAGCCAAGCGCGACAACAACAAACTGGGCTTCCGCGGCGTGGAAGACCTGGGCAGCGGCCTGAAGGCCCTGTTCCAGCTGGAGATCCGCTTCGAGCCCGACACCGGCACCATCGAAGGCGTGACCCGCCCGCTGTTCCAGGGCCAGAGCCGGGTCGGCCTGCAGGGCGGCTTCGGTACCATCCGCGCCGGCCGTGCGCTGACTTCGCTGCAGGAAACCACCACCCAGTTCGAACCCTGGTCCGGCATGCCGAACCAGGCCGGCTTCCAGACCGACATCATGGTGGCCGGCTACCGCACCGCGCTGTCGGGCAGCGGCTCCGATCCGCTGGGCCAGGCAGGCAACTCCGGCAACCGTTTCTCCAACGCGATCTGGTACAACACGCCGGTATGGAATGGCTTCCAGCTGAACGTGAACATCGGCAGCAAGGAAAACAACGGCCTGACCACGGCCATCGTCGGCCGCGGCACCGTCGCCGCGCCGCAGTATCCGGTCGGCGCCCTGGCCGGCGCTTATCCGTACTCGGTCAGCGCTACTTATATGGCGCCGGGCACCAC
>CAMLSG010000346.1 GCA_946482635.1 uncultured Duganella sp. | reverse complement strand
GCGCGCAGGCGCATCCACTCGCGTACGCTGTGCTCGTCGTCGGCAGGAATGCGCAGGTAGCTGAACGGGTCAGACGGGTTGGCGCGCACGCCGGCCAGGAACACGGTATCGCCTTCGATGGTCACCGGCTGCATGTAGTTCTGGTATTCGCGCGCCTGGCCGGTCTTGTCGCGCAGCTTGTACTGCACCGACGGGCCGACGTTCTTCAGGTCCTTGTTGTGGGCAGTCTTGGCGGCCGAGCCCAACTGCTTGTCCAGGCTGCGCGAGAAGGATTCATTCAGGCTCTCGCCCTTGGTCACGGCGCGTGCGTCCTGGCCGCTGATGTTTTCGACGTTGAAGGGGCGGAAATCGCTCCACTCCACGGTGTATTCATCGTTCAGCTTGGTGGTGCCGTTGACTTCGCCGTCCAGGCCGAAGGTGGTGGTAGCGGTGCCCTTCATCGGGTGGCCGAGCAGCTTCAGCTTGCTGCCGCCGTCTTCAAACGACGACTGGTAAATCGCCACTCCCTCGAAGATCAGTGGCTTGTTGACTTCGACCACGGCATCGACGGTCTTGCCGCTGTCGTTGGAGCGCACTGTGACGTGGCTGGCAAACAGCTTCGGCATGCCGGTGCTGTAGAAGTCGATATCGAATTTCTTGAGCTGGATGGTGAACGGCAGTTCCTGGATCAGCACGCCATCCGGGCGCGCCAGGATAGCCGTATTGCCGGCCGTGCCTTCCGGCAGCGCGATATTGCCGCGGTAGGTCGGGTTGTGCACGCCAAGGCGATGCTGGGCTGGGATGTCGGCGATCAGGCCGGTGCCGCCGAAGGCGGTCTTGCCCAGCACCCACTGCTGGAAGCGAATCGGCAGGTCGGAGTCGAGCATGCCGCCGACCAGGATGACGACGATCGCGCTGTGGGCGAAGATATAGCCGAACTTGTTGCCGGCGCCGCGCTTGGCCGAGACCAGGATGGCGCCGTCTTTCTCAATGATTTTGGTGCCGTAGCCTGCATGGCCCAGGCGCTGGGCAGTCTGGCCTGCAAGCTGCTCGCGCGACAGCGGCGATTGCCAATAAGTCTTGTGGTGGAAATTGTTGAGCGAAGCTTCGCGCACTTTCTCGCGCCAGCTGCGCATATCCTTCAGCATCTTCGGCGTATTGTGCACGATGCACAGCGTGGTCGACACCACCAGCAAGCCGCACATGGAGACGAACCACCACGACGAGTAAATCGCGTACAGCCCCAGCTTGTTGAACACTTCGAACCAGAACGGGCCAAACTGGTTGATGTAGTTCGGCATCGGCTGGCTTTGCTGCACGATGGTGCCGATAATCGCAGCGAAGATGATCACCACGAACAGCGCGATCGCAAACCGCATCGAGGACAGCAGTTCGACCGTCTCGGCCAGTGGGCCGCGCCGGTTGCGAAGCTGGATTCCGGAGGTACTTGGGGTGTCGCTCATTGCAGCTCAGGGAAAAGTCAGGAGAATAACAAAAAAAGGGCAGCCTGCTTGCGCGGCCGCCCTTTTTTCATGTCCAGAACCGCCCTGCATCGGGCGGCGCATTGCAATTACTTCAAGCCGGCCATGTAGTCGGCAACCGCTTCGATTTCCTTGTCGGACATGCGGTAAGCGATGGTCTGCATTTCAGGGCTGGACTTGCGGGTGCCGGCCTTGAAGGCTTTCAGGGTGGCGGCGGTGTAGTCCTGGTGCTGGCCGCCGACGCGTGGGTACATGGCTGGCATGCCGCCGCCGGCTGGGCCGTGGCACGATGCACAGGCTGGCACGCGGTTTTCAGCGATGCCGCCGCGGTAGATCTTCTTGCCCAGTTCGACGGTGTCCTTGTTCTTGGCAGCGCCGGCCTTGCTTGGCTCGGTGGCCAGGTAGGCAGCGACGTTTTTCTTCTCTTCTTCGGTCAGCGCCTTGGCAAAGGCAGTCATCACGGTGCCTGGACGGGCATCGCCGCTGAAGGCCACCAGTTGCTTGTAAACGTAGGCTTCGCCCTGGCCGCCCAGCTTAGGATTGATGGTGATGGTCGAGGCACCCTTGGCGCCGTGGCAGGATACGCAGGCTGGAATGCCGCGTGCGTTGTCACCTTCAGCGTACAGCGTCGCGCCTTTGGCTGGATCAACCTTGGCTGCTGCCGGGGCATGCGCGTCATTAGCGGAGGCCACGCCGGAAACTGCCAGCATTGCGACGAACAAGGATTTTACAAATGGCGAAAACGCACGATTCATTCAGACACCTTGGGACAGAAGTAAATAATGAGTAGTATAAGAATTGGGCAATATAGCATGGCAACAATTCGTAACCCCTTATTGTACAATAGCTTTCCTGCATTTTTGCCCTCTTTTTGTTGCTTTCCCCATGTCCAAACTCTGGCAAGCCCGTTTTTTCACTACCGTTAACCATCTGCGCGACCTGCCGCGCACGACGGTGCCAGAGATCGCCTTTGCGGGCCGTTCCAATGCTGGCAAATCGACCGCGATCAATATCCTGTGCAACCAGAAAGGGCTGGCTTTCGCCTCCAAGACCCCGGGCCGCACCCAGCACATCAACTTCTTCTCGATCGGTGGCGCGCACGTCGCGATGCACCGCCACGACCCGATCAACATGGACGAACTGCAATGCCTGATCGCCGACTTGCCGGGTTACGGCTATGCGGAAGTATCGGGAGACGCCAAGAACCACTGGCAGCGCCTGCTGGGCGATTACGTGCAGCGCCGCGATCAGTTGGCCGCCCTGGTGCTGATGATGGATGCGCGCCGCCCATTTACCGACCTGGACCAGCAGATGATCGAATGGTTCGCCCCGACCGGCAAGCCGATCCACTGCATCCTGACCAAGGCTGACAAGCTCAACCGCAACGAATCCATCAACGTGCTGCGCCAGGCCAAGGCCAAGCTCGACAGCTATGTCGATGAAGACGGCGAAGGCTTCCCCTTCACCGTGCAACTGTTTTCCGCGCTGAAGCGCATCGGCATCGAGGAAGCGACGGCCAAAATCGAAGAACTGGCCGGCCTCGCCGACGACGAACAAGCGCCCACTCCTGACGAAAGCGAAGAATGATCACTCCTGATTTTCCAGCCATCCGCATGCGCCGCATGCGCCGCGACCCGTTCTCGCGCGCCCTGATGCGCGAGAACACCGTCACTGTGGACGACCTGATCTACCCGGTCTTCGTGGTGGAAGGCGCCAACCGCCGCGAAGCAGTGACCACCATGCCGGGCGTGGACCGTATCTCGATCGACAACCTGCTGAAAGTGGCCGAGGAATGCGTCAAGCTGGGCATTCCTGTCCTGTCGCTGTTCCCGAACATCGACCCATCGCTGAAAACCAATGACGGCGTGGAAGCGACCAATCCGGAAGGCCTGATCCCGCGCGCCGTGCGCGAGCTGAAGAAGAACTTCCCCGAACTGGGCATCATGACCGACGTGGCGCTGGACCCGTACACCAGCCACGGCCAGGACGGCACCGTCGACGAAAAAGGCTCGATCCTGAACGACGAAACCACCGAGATGCTGGTGCGCCAGGCGCTGTGCCAGGCTGAAGCAGGCGTCGACATCGTCGGCCCGTCGGACATGATGGACGGCCGCATCGGCGTGATGCGCAAGGCGCTGGAAGACAAAGGCCTGATCCACACCCGCATCATGGCTTACTCGGCGAAATACGCCTCCGCCTTCTACGGCCCGTTCCGCGATGCGGTCGGTTCGGCAGCGGCGCTGGGCAAGGCCGACAAGTTCACCTACCAGATGGACCCGGCCAACACCGACGAAGCGTTGCGCGAAGTGGCGCTGGACATCGCCGAAGGCGCCGACATGGTGATGGTCAAGCC
>CAMLSG010000345.1 GCA_946482635.1 uncultured Duganella sp. | reverse complement strand
GAAGTGCGTAACCTGGCCCAGCGTTCCGCTGGCGCTGCGAAAGAGATCAAGTCCCTGATCGGCGACTCCGTCGAGAAAGTGGAACGCGGTTCGAAACTGGTGGGCCAGGCTGGCGTGACCATGGATGAAGTGGTTGCTTCCGTGCGCCGCGTGACCGACATCATGAGCGAAATCGCCAGCGCCTCGCAGGAACAGAGCGCCGGCATCGAACAGGTGAACCAGTCCATCATCGAGATGGATGCGATGACCCAGCAGAACGCTGCGCTGGTTGAAGAAGCTGCTGCCGCTGCGCAGTCGCTGCAAGACCAGGCTGGCGAACTGTCGCGCGTGGTGTCGATCTTCAAGCTGGATGCCGAAACCGAGTATGCACTGACCGCCGCCAAGCCGGCCGTCACTCAGACCGCTGTTGCCGTGGTACCGAAGGCTCCGGCGAAGCGCGCGCCTGCTGCGAAACCGGCAGCGGCTGCAGCACCGAAAAAAGTAGTCGCCGCCACCGCCGGCAGCGACGAATGGGAAGAATTCTAATAATCGGGGACACACCCGCAGTCTTTTAAAAATTTTGATTGGGATTTGAAATGAACAAGCGTCTGATTGGTTTTATCGCAGCATCCATCGTTTCCGTTTCCGCGTTCGCGGGTGAGACCCCGGCAGTATTCGATGCCAAGAACTGCAAGGCTGAATACCCGAAGGCTTCCCTGATGAACGAAGAGCAGGGCCAGGTAACCATGTCCTTCCTGATCTCGGCTTCCGGTGAAGTGATGGACTCCAAGGTCGACAAGTCGAGCGGCTTCAAGAACCTGGACAAGGCTGCAGTCAAGGCCATCAGCGCTTGCAAATTCAAGCCAGGCACCAAGGACGGCGCCGTAGCCCAGACCTGGACCAAGGTCGACTACGTCTGGTCGCTGTAATTCATTTCTTTTCTCGTTCGGTAGGGGAACATCATGATTACCAAGTTGAGTGTTATCGCTGTAGCGCTCGCAATGGGCGCATCGGCCTTCGCGGCCGAAGTACCGGCATCGTTCGATGCCAAGAATTGCAAGGCTGAGTATCCAAAGGCGTCCCTGATGAATGAGGAACAGGGCACCGTGAGCATGTCCTTCCTGGTTGCCGCCAATGGCGACGTCAAGGATTCGAAACTGGACAAGTCGTCCGGCTTCAAGAACCTGGACAAGGCTGCAATGAAGGCGCTGAGCGCTTGCAAATTCAAGCCTGGCAGCAAAGACGGCGCGCCAGCTGAAACCTGGACCAAGGTCGACTATGCCTGGAAACTGGACTGACCCGGTGTTCCTTTACAAGAAAACGGCCCCTCGCGGGCCGTTTTTTGTTAATCTGCGGGTATCTAGTCAGGGTAGCCCGTATGAAAGTTCTGTTTCTCGTTCCACTAGCCGGCGTTTTGCTATCCGGTTGCGCAATGTGGCGCAACCCGAATGATCCGGCGCGCAACAATCAGTCTGTTGTGGTTGTCAATTCCATGACCTGGCCCAATGCGGCCAGCGGCAAGCTGGACGGTACCCGCACCGTCTGGCAGCTCCAGGAATTAAGCAGTAACGAGGAAATCTTCCCGCTTGCCCTGCTCAAGCACTGCCCGGATGCCTTGCCTTGCGCGTGGGGCGTGCTGCTGGCCTCGCGCAACGTCACGCGCTACACCTATGAGCCTGGCGGCGTCACCCTGGACCTGGGCCTGAATGTGGACGTGCATCGTCGCCAGCAGGACCGCCGCCGGAACTTCCATACTTCGATCGCCGTGCCGGCCGACGTGCCGGCCTTGAGCTACCAGCACGTGCTGCAGGAAACGGTCTCCCTGCCTTATGGCAAGGTGTACCGCGTCGAAATGGATTATGGGGTCACTTACCAGCTATGCGCCCAGCGCATCGATGCCGCGGGCAGGGCCGTCGACAAGTGCGATATCCCGTATATTTGAGTTGCCCACGGTAAGCATTTGTAAAAGCTGCGACATGCGCGCGATTTTTCCCTATAGTTGAATCCTGGGAAGGAGAATGCCATGAAAACCTTGATGATCTTGCCGGTGCTGGCCCTGGGCCTGGCCGGTTGCGCCACCCAACAGCCGGTGCGCTATGCCTCCAGCAATCCATACGAGTGGCGCACGGTATCGGTGACGCCGGTGCCGAACGGTACTGCTGCGCGTTCCGGTGCAGCGGTGAGCTATTCGAGCGAGCCGGTTTATGTTGAGCAGCCGCAGCCCGTATATGTGGCGCCGCAGCCGGTGTACGTCGCGCCTGCGCCTTACTATGCGCCGGCACCAGTCTATGCGTACCCGCCGGTGACAATCGGCTTTGACTTCCTGTTTACCAACCATCGCCACGGCTATCGTGGCCGTCGCTGGTAATCAGTGGAAGAAGAGGGGGATGTGCGTCAGCACGTCCGCCGAGCACAGCAGCCAAGTTGCGGAGGCCACCAGGCTGAGCAGCACAGCGCTGCTGGCAAATGGATGGTGGGACATGGGATGCTCCTGCCGATGATTATGATCTCATCTTAATCAAGAGCAAACAAAAAAGGCATCGGATAGGTGCCGATGCCTTTGTAGGACTATTGCTCGTCCGCTATTTTTTACCCCAAAGTACAACAGGGCCATCTGGCGCCGTATCCAGGGCATTGGAAAGGTTCAGCCAGTCGGTCAGTCGGTCCGGCTCTTTCAGCGTGATGCCGGCGCCATCGATGTAGCCAACCTGTTCGAGGTACCGGGCATCCATCTTGGCTTTCGACACAGTCGGTGCTACCGCTACCATGCGGTCGTAAGCTTTGCGCGCCTTGTTTTCCCATTTGTGCAGCGAAGAATCGTCGAAGCGGTTGGCTTCGAAGTAAACGGTCAGCGAACCGTCGGGATTGCCGAAGCCGACAATGCCTGCGCCTTTGCGAATGGTGCTGGAGCTCGCAAGGTCGAACAGGTCGGTGGGGACGAACACGCCGGCACGGCCGCCAACGACAGGCAGGCCAACCGGGGTGTCCTTGCTGTAGGTGGATAATTCTTTCAACTCAGACATGACTTCTTCCATGAGTGCAATGTTTCTCTGAGTCGTTATTTTATCCTCAAACCAAATGCCGTAGCACAACGGCTATTGCCTAAATTTTCGTTTTGTACCGCAAGCGCGAACGCTGGGTCGGCCGCAGCGGGATGCGCTCTGGCGGCTCGCGCAGCAGGTCGCGCGCGGCGTCAGTGAGCACTTCCAATGCTGGCGGCGTGCTGCCAGCAGGCGCGCTGGCCAGCCAGACCAGGTGCGGGCCGTCGCCGCGCACCGGCAATTGCGGGAAATTGTTCGGCATGTCGAGCGTGGCCAGCGTACCGGCTTCGCTCCATCCGGCCTGGCACCACGCTGCAAAGGCTGGCGCTGCCAGTTCGGCAAAGCGTTCCAGCTGGCCGGGCTTCACCGTGCACAGGATGGCGACCGCTTCGCCTTGCGCGCCGTCGGGCTCCAGCACCGGATCGACGGCAGGCAGCACCGGCACGCCTCTGCCGGGCCGCAATGGGCGCAGTAGCAGGACATTGTCGCTGTCGGTCATCAAGCCGTTCAGCGTGGCCTTGTGCTCCTTCCATACTGGGCCATAGTAGAAGGCGGCATTCACCACGGCGCGCTGCTCCCAGCTGGTGAAGCCGCGCATCCAGAGGAAGCTGTTCGGATTTCCGCGCTCCGTGAACTGGCCAAGCGCCATCGCGCCCAGTTGCTGGAAGGCTTCCGGGAAATAGGTTTCGAAATAGCGTGAGAACGCTGCCTGCCCGCCTTCTACAGTCGTGTAGCGGCGGAATTCAATGACTGGGTAGGTATCCATGTCGCCAGCTTAGGCGGCAATGCGGTCGAAACACGCCCTAT
>CAMLSG010000344.1 GCA_946482635.1 uncultured Duganella sp. | reverse complement strand
TTTGGAATCCTCGTGCTGGTTCTGGTCCTGTCGAGCTTGCTTGCATGCGGCGGTGCGCTGTTTCAAACTTCTATTCGCGAGGTACGCCGCACTGCGTGGTTCAGCCACTATCGATGCTTTATTGGCTCGCTGATGTTGACTGTTTGCGCTGCGGCATTGTACGTCGCGGCCCATTTCAAAAATTAGCGGGGAGGCGATATGCTCAGACGATGGTTAGCGCGTCGATTCAAAGACGATGAAACAGCAAAATGGACGTTGGCCGTCTTTTGTGGTGGCGGCGGCTTGATAGTGTTTATTGCTTTACTGGTTGTTCTGGGCGTACAAGCTGTTGCGCGCGCGTCGCAGTGACAAAGAGTGAGTATTTGCGGCGCTTAACGGCGTAAAGTTTTTGCTGGAGCCGCCGCTCCGGCGTCTCCGATACCCCAACTGTTCTGGAGGAGACGCCATGTCAGAACTATTGCACATCAGTACAACCCTGGCCAAGATCATCGCCCGCACCCATCCCCAAATCTGGGAAGTGATTGGTGGCGGGCCACTTGGCAAGAAATTCCAGCTTGCGGCCAGGCTGGCCGAACCCGATCCGCATCCCTGGCTGCAGGCACAGCTTGCTGCTGTTGACGTGGCCCAGCGCCAGGTCGATGCCGCCGCGGCCATCCTCACGCAGGGCGGCGACACCAAAACCTTCCTGAAAGCCATCCTGGACGACTGGTGCGGCACCGTGCCACGCCCGCCGCTGAACTGGCCGGGCCACGGTCCGCGCCCACCGCGTCCACCACGGCCCGACGAACTGGAAGAGTACACGCTGCCGATGGTCGGCGGCCTGACCTTTGTCGCACTGAGCGAAACGATCGGCAACGAAGCCTTTGCCAAGCAGGTTGCCGAACTGGGCGGCACCATCATCGACCGCACTGCCACTTACGCGCTGGAGCACACGGAAAAGCGGCGCTAAAAGAAAAAGCCGCCCGGGCAGGGCGGCTTCAGGCGGCAACGGTGCCGCTTAGTCTTGCGCGTAGATGTTGTTGTCCTTGGTCTCACGGATGAACAGCGCGCCGATCACCAGGGTCGCCAGCGCGATCACGATTGGATACCACAAGCCGTAGTAGATGTCGCCCTTGAATGCCACCAGTGCGAAGGCGGTGGTTGGCAGCAGGCCGCCGAACCAGCCGTTACCGATATGGTATGGCAGCGACATCGAGGTGTAGCGAATGCGGGTCGGGAACAGTTCTACCAGCATCGCTGCGATCGGACCGTACACCATGGTCACATAGAGCACCAGCACCCACAGGATCAGCACCATCATCGGCTTGTTGATCTGCGCCGGATCGGCCTTGGCTGGATAGCCTGCCGCTTTCACGGTTTCAGCCACGGACTTTTTCAGGTCGCCTTCCTTCTTCTTCGAATCGGCATCGAAGTTCAGGCCGTCGGCCGTCATGGTGGCATTGAAGGACTGGACTTCCTTGTCGCCCACCTTGATTACGGCCACGCTGCCGGCAGGGGCATCCTGGCGGGTATAGGCCACGGAAGCTTTCGACAGCATCGAAGTGGCGATATCGCACGACGATGGGAATTTCTTCTCGCCGGTCGCATTGAACTGGAAGTGGCACGATGCAGGATCAGCCACTACCACCACCGGCGAATTCTTGATCGCCGATTCCAGCTGCGGGTTGCCGTAGTGGGTCAGGGCGCCGAACAGCGGGAAGTAGGTTGCCGCTGCAATCAGGCAGCCGCCCAGGATGATCCACTTGCGGCCGATCTTGTCGGACAGGCTGCCGAAGAAGATGAAGAACGGCGTTGCCAGGATCAGCGCAATGGCGATCAGGATGTTGGCCGTGGCGATATCCATCTTCAGCGTCTGGATCATGAAGAACAGCGCGTAGAACTGGCCGGTGTACCATACCACCGCCTGGCCCATGGTCAGGCCGACCAGCGCCAGGATCACGATCTTCAGGTTCTTCCACTGGCCGAATGCTTCGCTCAGCGGCGCTTTTGAGGTCTTGCCTTCAGCCTTCATCTTGGCGAATGCAGGGGACTCGTTCATCGACAGGCGGATCCACACCGAGATGCCCAGCAGTGCCACGGACACCAGGAACGGAATGCGCCAGCCCCAGGATTCAAACTCTTCCAGCGGCATCGAATTGCGGCAGGCCAGGATCACCAGCAGCGACAGGAAGAAGCCCAGCGTTGCAGTGGTCTGGATCCATGCCGTGAACAGGCCGCGCTTGCCGTGCGGCGCATGTTCCGCCACATAGGTCGCTGCACCTCCGTACTCGCCGCCCAGCGCCAGGCCTTGCAGCAGGCGCAGCGCGACCAGGATGATCGGTGCTGCAATGCCGATGCTGGCGTAATTCGGCAGCAAGCCCACGATGAAGGTGGACATACCCATGATCAGGATGGTGACCAGGAAGGTGTATTTACGGCCGATCATGTCGCCCAGGCGGCCGAACACGATAGCGCCGAACGGGCGCACAATGAAGCCGGCAGCGAAGGCCAGCAGCGCGAAGATGAAGGAGGTGGTGGGGTCGCCGACGAAGAACTGCTTGGCAATGATCGATGCCAGCGAACCGTAAAGATAAAAGTCGTACCATTCAAACACGGTACCGAGCGAAGAGGCGAAGATGACCTTCTTCTCTTCCTTGGTCATCGGCGCGGCTTTGCCGCCGCCCATGCTCCGCCCGTCGGCGGTGCCAGAACTAATTGCCATGATGCTTGTCTCCAGATTAATAGTTAGTGTTCCAAATGCTTCAACGGCAGGATGGAGTCTGGACCTGTATTCTTACAGCATTCTTTCTTGAAACTTACACAAAACTTACAACAGCGATAATTTAGCGAACGACCGTGCTAAACCTGTGCTATGCTGGTTCGAAACAATCATCCTCAGGAGACCTCCATGACCGACGCAGTCATCGTTTCAACCGCCCGCACCGGCCTCGCCAAATCCTGGAAAGGCGCCTTCAACATGACCCACGGCGCCACCCTTGGCGGCCACGTACTGCAGGCGGCCGTAGCGCGCGCCGGCATTGAAGCGGGCGAGCTGGAAGACGTGATCATGGGCTGCGCCAATCCGGAAGGCGCCACCGGCGGCAATATCGCGCGCCAAATCGCCTTGCGCGGCGGCGCCCCGGTCACCGTGCCCGGCATGACCATCAATCGTTTCTGCTCTTCCGGCCTGCAAACCATTGCCACTGCCGCCCAGCGCGTGCTGGCAGGCGAGGGTGAGATCTTCGCGGCGGGCGGCGTGGAGTCGATCTCCTGCGTGCAGCAGGAAATGAACATGCACATGTACAAGGATGTGTGGCTGGACGAACACAAGCCGGCGATCTACCTGCCGATGCTGCAGACCGCCGAAATCGTCGCCAAGCGTTACGGCATTCCGAAAGAGCGCCAGGACGAGTATGGCGTGCAGAGCCAGCAGCGCGCTGCGGCGGCCCAGGCGGCCGGGCGCTTCGATGCCGAGATTGCGCCAATGACGGTGACCATGGGCGTGGCCGACAAAGCGACCGGCTTGCTGGGCACGCGCCAGGTGACCATCGCGGCCGATGAAGGCATCCGTGCCGACACTACGATCGAAGCGGTGCGCGGCATCCGCACTGCCGTGCCGGGCGGCGTGATCACGGCCGGCAATGCCAGCCAGTTCTCCGACGGCGCCTCCTGCGCCATCGTGATGAGCGACCGCATCGCGGCCGCCAAAGGCTTGCAGCCGCTCGGCGTGTTCCGCGGTTTCGCGGTGGCCGGGTGCGAGCCCGATGAGATGGGCATCGGTCCTGTGTTCGCCGTGCCCAAGCTGTTGGCGCGCGCAGGACTGAAGGTCGAGGATATCGGCCTGTGGGAATTGAATGAAGCCTTTGC
>CAMLSG010000343.1 GCA_946482635.1 uncultured Duganella sp. | reverse complement strand
GCAGCACGTCGGCCGGCTTCACGTCGGACGGCAGGTCCTTGTAGTCCAGGCCGACGCGCTCCTGGTTGCCCAGTTCACCGTTCTCGCCCCACTTGGCATCGAGGATGAACTTGTCGCCCTTGGCCAGCTCGATCTTGTTGTTCTCGAACTTGCCGATACGGATCTTCGGACCCTGCATGTCGGCCATGATCGCCACTTCCTTGCCGCATTCCGCAGCCGCCTGACGCACCAGGTTGGCGCGATCGATATGATCCTGCGCCTTGCCGTGGGAGAAATTCAGGCGGACCACGTCGACCCCTGCCTTGATCATCTGGATCAGAATGTTCAGGTCGGTCGAAGCTGGGCCGATAGTTGCGACGATCTTGGTACCACGTGCCATGAAGGTTTCCTTCGTGTGAGCTTGAAAAAGTTCAAAAGGCGCCTTGCGGGCGCCTTTTACCGTGTTACTGGGCGCGTTGCGCCAGGATTTCCACTGCCGGCAGGGTCTTCCCTTCCAGGAATTCCAGGAAGGCGCCGCCGCCGGTGGAGATATAGCCGATCTTGTCGGTGATCTGGTACTTGGCGATCGCAGCCAGGGTGTCGCCACCGCCAGCGATCGAGAAGCCCTTGGAGTTTGCGATCGCCATGGCCAGGGTCTTGGTGCCTTCGCCGAACTGGTCGAACTCGAACACGCCGACCGGGCCGTTCCAGACAATGGTACCGGCTTCGGCGATCTGGGCAGCCAGCTTGGCCGAGGTCTTTGGACCGATGTCCAGGATCATGTCGTCGTCGGCCACGTCAGCCACGGCCTTCACGGTCGCCGCTGCGGTTGGCGAGAACTCCTTCGCGCACACGACGTCTTCAGGGATAGGCACCTGTGCGCCGCGGGCAGCCATGATATCGATGATGGCCTTGGCTTCAGCAACCAGGTCGGCTTCCGCCAGCGACTTGCCGATCTTCAGGCCGGCAGCCAGCATGAAGGTGTTGGCAATGCCGCCGCCAACGATCAGGTTGTCCACCTTGTCGGCCAGCGATTTCAGGATCGACAGCTTGGTCGACACTTTGGAACCAGCCACGATGGCCAGCAGCGGACGGGCCGGCGCGCCCAGGGCCTTGCCCAGCGCATCCAGCTCGGCAGCCAGCAGCGGGCCGGCGCAAGCGATCGGCGCGAACTTGGCGATACCGTGGGTGGTCGCTTCGGCGCGGTGCGCGGTACCGAAAGCATCGTTCACGTACACGTCGCACAGCTTGGCCATTTTCTGGGCCAGCTCATCGGAATTCTTCTTTTCGCCCTTGTTGACGCGGCAGTTTTCCAGCAGCACAACCTGGCCGGCAGCCACTTCCACGCCATCGACCCAATTCTGCTTCAGTTCAACTGGCTGGCCCAGCAGCTCGGACATGCGCTTGGCGATCGGTGCCAGGCTGTCTTCCGGCTTGAATTCGCCTTCGGTTGGACGGCCGAGGTGGGAGGTAACCATGACTTTCGCGCCAGCGCCCAGGGCTGCCTTAATCGCCGGAATCGAAGCACGAATGCGCGTATCTTCGGTGATATTGCCCGCATCGTCCTGCGGCACGTTCAGATCTGCACGGATAAAGACGCGCTTGCCCTGCAGCGCGTTCTGCGCTACGAGGTCTTCCAGGCGGTTGAATTTCAGCATGGTTACTCAGGGGTCACAGTTGGAAAGAGCGCTATTTTACCTTAAGCCGGGGCCCCTTAGCCGCTTGTTAAGCTCGGGCAAGGCCGATATTTAGTTGCCAACAAGAAAACAAAATTCGGGGTCAGGTCTGTCATTCGGACACCAAAGCTGCACTTTTGATCTTCCTCAACCCATCGGCGCGCAATTGTGCAGGGGTCAGGCCCAGGACGTGGCGAACGCTGCGGGCCATATGGCTGGGGTGAGCGAAACCCGCTTCCAGCGCGATCTCAGTGTTGCTCTTTTTGCCTTCCTGCAGAAGCTGGCGGGCACGCTCGCTACGGCGGACCAGGACGAAGCGATGCACGGGCATCCCCGCTGCCTGGCGGAACAGTTCCTTGAAGTGGGAAATGCCGAAGCCTGCCAAGGCAGCCAGTTCGGCCAGCCTCAGGTCCTGGTCGAGATTGGCTTCGATAAAGTCCTGGACAACCCGCAACTGCCAGGCGGGCAAGGCGCGGGCGGTTGCTGCGGATGGGCGCCGGGTGGCCAGCGTTTGCAGCGCCAGCAGGCGTGCCGCCAGCGCGCTGGCCAGGCTGTCGGCGAAGATGCGGCCGCCAGGATGGCCGTCTTGTTCCTCTGCTTGCATCATCCAGCCGATGCGCTCGATTTGCGGGTCGCGGATGTGGATGGCGGGCGCCAGCTCAGGCACCAAACGCATGTGCTCGGCCGTGTCCTGCATCAGCGAAGGGTTCAGGCGCAACAGCAATGACGTGGCGGGCGCGGTCAGCGTCCAGCGCGTGCTGGAACCAGCGGGCACGACGCAGAACTGGCCGTGCAGCCGCGTTCCTTGCCGTTCGTAGCGGCCAGCGCGGTAGCTGACCGGCACCGGTGCCCCTAGGTGCAGGCACAGTACGTGCCGGCCGTCGACTGGCGAGTCGAAGCGGCCGTTCGGGACGGGAGAGGTCAAAACATCCAGCAGCGGTACCTCGTCCCGCACTGGGTAACACAAAGGTCTGGTTGTCATCGCGTCCTCTTACGCAGGAAATGGGAGAGTGCGCCATTTCCGGCCAAGTCGCAATAAATAATCAGCCGATTGTGCTCGCCAGCGGCTGATTATGCGCGCAGCCGTGCGGCCCTGCCGATAGCATCGATTCCACCACTCAGCTACCGCATGGAGACCGAAAGTGAAACGCCGTGACTTTTTATCCGTGGCTGCCGCCGCCATCGCCGCCAGCGCCGTACCGCAACTGTCCAGTGCCGCCGGGCCCACCGACGCCGCCAAATTCCGTGCTGCGCGCCGCTTCGCAGAACTGCCCTTCGGCCGTATCGCCTACGCGGAGCGCGGAACCGGCCCAGCATCAGCCCTGTTCCTGCATGGCGCCCCACTGAACAGCTTCCAATGGCGCGGCGCGCTTGATCGACTGTCGGCCTACCGCCGCTGCGTTGCACCCGACTTCATGGGCCTCGGCTATTCGGAAATACCCGCCGGCCAGTCGCTGGCAGCATCCGCCCAGGCCGAGATGCTGGCCGCCTTGCTCGACAAGCTCGGCGCCGGCGCCGTTGATATTGTCGCCAGCGACAGTGGCGGAGCCGTCGCACAACTCTTCCTGCTGCGCTACCCGCAACGCGTGCGCAGCCTGATGCTGACCAATTGCGACATCGAGCCGCATAGCCCTCCCGCCGAGATCGCACCCGTGCTGGAAATGGCCCGCCAGGGCACGCTGGCCGACGAAACCGCCAAGTGGCTGACCGACCAGTCCATGGCCCGCGCCACGTTTGGCGCTGCCGTCTTCCACAACCCTGCGCAACTGACGGATGAAATCATCGAGTACTACGCGGCGCCGCTGGTGAGTTCCCCACTGAGGCGCGCGCAATACCACGCGTTCCACAACGCCCTGGCGCCCAATCCGCTGGCCGGCATCGAAGCCCAACTGCGGCGCAGCACTGTGCCCGTGCGCATGGTGTGGGGCGCCAGCGATACGATTTTCACGATGGCCGATGCGCGCTACCTCGACCAGCTCTTCCCACATTCGCAAGGCATACGCGCAATCCCTGAAGGCAAGCTGTTCTTCCAGGAAGAGTTCCCCGACATCATTGCGGAAGAGGCCCGCAAGCTGTGGCAGGCCTAGTAGCGGATTTCCAGGTTGTGCCCGTCCGGATCTTCGAAATAACAAGCCAGCGCCAGCCCGCGCGCGCCGTACTGAGGCTGGGGCTGGCTGCCGCTGCGGTCCATGTGGTTGCCGCCGAATGGAATGCGGCGCTCGCGCAGTT
>CAMLSG010000342.1 GCA_946482635.1 uncultured Duganella sp. | reverse complement strand
TTCGGGTTGCCGATCCAGTCCGGTTCGATCTGGCTGTTATTGGTGGACGTGAAGCGGCGGCCCGACAGGTTCGAGGCCTGCGGCGCCTTGTAGGTGCGGGTCAGCGCCGCGCGCAGCTGGTCCTTCCCGTTGGGGAGCTTGTACAGGGTTTGCGCCAGCGGACTCCAAACGCTGCTGCGATTGCTGACCGGGTCAAAACCGGAACCGGAGCTTTGCGTATGAACGCCCTCCCAGCGCAAGCCGGCGTAGAACGACCATGCCTTGCTGATGTTCCATTCATCCTGTACGTAGGCGGCCGCACGGCGCAACGTGGCCTGGTAGCCTTCGTCCTTGTCGTCGCGCGCGCCGTTGGCGCTGAACAGGTCGCGCTGGTTGCGCCAGTCGTCGCGGTCGGTGTAGCCCGCGTCCCAGCCGGCAGCCAGCGAGTGGTCGGCCCCGACCGGCGTCGAATACTTGCCGGTGCTGCTGACGCCCCACTCGCGCACGCCGCTGAACACGTCATGCTGCAGGCTCAATGCGTCGTCATGCGCATCGGATTCATACCACTTGCCATTGGTACGCAGTCGGTGGCCGCCGATCTTGGCGTCCAGCTTGGCGCCCTCGCCGAACTTGTGCACCCAGTTCAGGTCAGTGCGCGCAAACAGGCTCTTGTTCTTATTCTGGATATGGACAGCGTCGAAAAATGGCGCCGCACCGATATCGACGTCATAGACGCGGTCGATGGCGCTCTTGAAGACATTGCGGTTGATGAAGGACTGCGACGTCAGCGTATCGCCATTCTCCAGGTTCCAGTTCAGGCGCGGCGACAGTTCCAGGCCGCGTGCATGGCCGCGGTCGAACGTCAACATGCGGCGCTCCATCTGCGGCTTGCCGGTCAGGTCGATCAATTCCTCAGCATTGACGCCATTGCGCTCGAATTCGTAGCGGCCGCCGCCCAGGTTGATCGAATAGGAGAAATTGCCATCCTTGTCCGACAAAATCAGGTTCCCGTTCGGATTGGTCGCTTCCTTGCTGTGGCTGACGCCGAACTTGAGCTCACGCTGCGCCGTTTTGACCGCCTTCTTCAACACAATATTGATCGTGCCCGCAATCGACTGGGTGCTGAACTCGGCGCTCGCGGCGCGAATCACCTCGATGCGCTCGATACTGTCCGGCGCGAGCGTCTCGATATTGAAGCCTGGCGGCACGCGCTCGCCATTCAGCAGGATTTGCGTATAGCCGCTACCCAGGCCGCGCATGCGGATATCGCGACCGCCGGCGCCGACCGACACGCCCGGCACGCGCTTCAGCGCATCGCCGATCGAGGTATCGCCATAGCGCTTCAGTTCATCGCTGCTGACGATGATCTTGCTGGCGGTATCGTCCTTGCGGGGATTGTAGGTTTCGGCCGCGCCCTTGATTTCGACTTTCTGGACCGGTTCCTGTTTGCTTTCCTCGGCCATGGCCTGGGTGGCGGCGAGGATGGCGGCTGCTGCGAGTGTCAGGCGACTCATTATTGCAAAAAATGTAAATAATTCTTGGCCGCAACTGTACCCTATGGTGCAGGCGGTAGCAAGGATATAATTCGGGATCTTCAAATCTTTGGAATGCCGACCGTGTCCCGACTTGCCGTACTGCCGCAATACCTGCTCCCGAAAGGTGCCCTGACCAATTTCGCTGGCCGCGTGGCAGGCGCCAAAGCGGGCGACATGACGACTCGCCTGATCCGCTGGTTCGTCACCAAATACGACGTCAACATGGACGAAGCGGCCAATCCGGACATCGCCAGCTACCACAGCTTCAACGAATTCTTTACCCGCGCACTGAAGCCTGGCGCCCGCCCACTGGCCAAGGCCGATTTCGTCTGCCCGGTCGATGGCCGCATTTCCCAGTTCGGCCCGATTGAAGGCGACCAGATCTTCCAGGCCAAGGGCCACAAGTTCACCACTACCGCCCTGGTCGGCGGCGATGCCACGCTCGCCAGGCACTTCGAGCACGGCAGCTTCGCCAACCTGTACCTGAGCCCGCGCGACTACCACCGCATCCACATGCCTTGCGCGGCGTCCCTGAAGCGCATGATCTATGTGCCGGGCGAGCTGTTCTCGGTCAACCCGACCACAGCGCGCGGCGTGCCGGGCCTGTTCGCACGCAATGAGCGCGTCGTGTGCGAGTTCGAGACCGCGTTCGGTCCATTCGTGATGGTGCTGGTAGGCGCCACCATCGTCGGCAGCATGGCGACCGTCTGGCATGGCCTGGTGAACCCACCGCGCCTGCCCAAGGTCACCGAGTGGACCTACAAAAAGAATGAATACGTATTCAAGAAAGGCGAAGAGATGGGCCGCTTCCTGCTCGGCTCCACCGTCGTCATGCTGTTCCCGAAAGACACCCTGCACTTCAACCAGCACTGGCAACCTGCCGGCCCTGTTCGCCTGGGCGAGCTGATGGCAAACCTCAAGTAAATCATCTGGCGCTTGATGCGCCGCAAATATGCATCGCCTCTCTTTGGCCTAAACTGGCCAGAAGGGGGCGACATGACAACCAGCGATATAGAATACTTTGACGCGCGCTTCAACGGTCTCGACAACAAGGTCGACAGTACCTGGCGAACATCCCGCGACCGCTCAGTAACGGCTAGACCCGGCCGCCGCTAGTCCTGACATATCGTCCTTTCATTACAAGCACCCAGCTGGCACCGGAGTCGAAAGAGCTCTCCAGGACGAACTCATATGCTGCGGGTCCGGTTGGCGTGTAAGTGTGGCGCGCCTTTCCGCGCGGCGAAGTGCGCACGAATCGCAGCGACGAGCCGTCCCACTGTCCCGGTGCCGGCTCACCTGGCGTAAAACCCAGGCTGTCGAACCAGAAAAGTCCCAACCCTGACGTTTGCTCGTCAACTGCGATGACAGCATATGCCTTGAGCCAGGTCTTGCCGTCTCGTTGCGCACTGTAGTCTTGAACCAGCACGCGTTCACCCAGGTCGAGC
The DNA here is from genome assembly GCA_946482635.1 of uncultured Duganella sp. The sequence continues at coordinate 926 of CAMLSG010000342.1, read as the reverse complement.
CGCGCCGAAACCAACGCAGCGGCACGGCCGCCTTCGCCCCATTTGGAAGACGCAATCTCCTCGTCGCCAGTCCATTCGCCGGCAAGAAACTCCAGGCAGGCTTTCAATTCACTCATTTGCAGCTACCCCTTCGAGGTTGGCAGTGCGTACCGAGATACCGAGCTCATCGACAAAATAACTATGGGAATCTTCCACTTCGATCCCGTACATTTGCATCGTGAACGGATCGCCGTCGCCAAGGTGCACCTTTGTATCCCTGGAAAATCCAGCGCGTGCTTGCTCTTTCCCGACGTCGTGCACCCACACCCCGTGCGCGCCAATGTAATAGGAATGGAAGTCTTCGACCTCCAGGTTATAGGCTTGAACCCTCGTGAAGCCCCCTTCGGCGGATAGTGCATAGTAATCTTCCGTCACTTCTTCACCGACAATCACTTCTGCCGTTCGCAGGTCAACATGACGGCCGAAATCGGAAGTGGAGTCAAAGGTGAACCACGAAACGCCAGGGGTTTCCGTATTGCGAAGCTCCCAGAATCCCCAGACGAAGGCGCTGCCGCCATCAACCAATGCTAATTCGTTCCCTATCCCGAGCTCCCCTGCATCAACCCAACCCGTCGCGGTGTGGGTCGAATATTCTCCGCCATCTTTGACAAAGAAAGGGTGATCCGACGTAACAACCAGATGTCCTACCCGGCCGTTCTCTCCTTTCGTGTAAATGGAAAGTAATCCAATACTGCCGCTGAGATCGCTATCTGTCCGGACAACCTGTTTGTAGGCTTGTTCACCAGCGAGTTCCTGCCGCGAAAGCACCCAATCGCCGGCCTTTATCTGCTCGATCGGAACAAGGCCTGTTTTCGTGTGGACTAGCGTGCCGGCGGCAAAGCAATGTCCAACAGGCCTCGCCAAACTCGATTTACTCATTCATTTGA
>CAMLSG010000341.1 GCA_946482635.1 uncultured Duganella sp. | reverse complement strand
CGCGCATCTCGGACAGGATGAAGTTGGTGGTGCCGTTGATGATGCCGGCGATCCATTCGATGCGGTTGGCGGTCAGGCCTTCACGCAGCGCCTTGATGATCGGGATGCCGCCTGCAACCGCAGCCTCGAAGGCCACCATCACGCCCTTGGCCTGGGCCGCGGCGAAGATCTCGGTGCCATGCATGGCCAGCAGCGCCTTGTTGGCGGTGACCACATGCTTGCCGTTGGCGATGGCCTGCATCACCAGTTCCTTGGCGGTGTCATAGCCGCCAATCAGCTCCACGACGATATCGATTTCCGGATCGTTGACGATCGCGAACGGGTCTGCCACGACTTTGCATTGGCCTTCGGTGCGCTCTTTTGCGCGCTCCAGGTTGCGGGCCGATACGGCCACGATCTCAATGCCGCGGCCGGCGCGGCGGCGGATCTCTTCCTGGTTGCGTCGCAATACACTGAACGTTCCGGCGCCTACGTTGCCGACGCCCAGCAAACCTACTTTAATCGATTTCATCTTTCAAATTCCCTGGTGTTGTTAGCTGTGCCCGTGCCGTTTTCGGTAGCCTTCCATGAAGCGCGCGATACGGCCGAATGCATCTTCCATGTCGTCCGAGTTCGGCAGGAAGACCACGCGGAAGTGGTCCGGGCTATGCCAGTTGAAGCCCGTGCCCTGCACGATGAGGACCTTGGTTTCTTCCAGCAGTTCGTAAGCGAATTGCTGGTCGTCCGCGATCGGGTAGATCTTCGGATCGAGGCGGGGGAACATATAGAGTGCAGCTTTTGGCTTGACCACGCTGACACCCGGAATATCGGACAACAGCTTGTATGCCAGGTCGCGCTGCTTGAGCAGGCGCCCGCCGGGAGCCACCAGGTCGTTGATGCTCTGGTAGCCGCCGAGCGCAGTCTGGATCGCAAACTGGCCCGGTGCATTGGCGCAAAGGCGCATCGAGGCCAGCATGTTCAGGCCCCAGATGTAATCCTTCGCATATTTCTTGTTTTCGCCCGAGAGCACCATCCAGCCGGCGCGGTAGCCGCAGGAACGGTAGCTCTTGGACAGGCCGTTGAAGGTCACGCAGAACACGTCGTCGCACAGCGCGGCGATCGAGGTATGGGTGACGCCGTCATACAGCACCTTGTCGTAAATTTCGTCGGCGTAGATGATCAGCTGGTGCTGGCGCGCCAGTTCGATAATCTGCAGCAGTACTTCGTCCGGGTACAGGGCGCCGGTCGGGTTGTTCGGGTTGATGACCACGATCGCCTTGGTGTTCGGCGTGATCTTCTTGCGCATGTCGTCGATGTCCGGGTACCAGTCCTGCTGCTCGTCGCAGACATAGTGCACCGGTTTGCCGCCGGACAGGCTGACCGCCGCGGTCCACAGCGGATAGTCCGGCGCCGGCACCAGCACCTCGTCGCCGTTGTTCAGCAGCGCGTTCATCGACATCACGATCAGCTCGGACGCGCCGTTGCCCAGGTAGATGTCGTCCATGGTGACATTGGCGACTTTCTTCTGCTGGGTGTAGTGCATCACCGCCTTGCGCGGGGCGAACAGGCCTTTGGAATCGGTATAACCCGCCGCATTGGGCAGGTTCACGATCATGTCGTGGACAATCTCGTCGGGCGGATCGAAGCCGAACGGCTGCATATTGCCGATGTTCAGCTTGATGATCTTATGGCCCTCTTCCTCCATCAAGCGGGCCTTCTCCGGCACTGGGCCGCGGATTTCGTAACAAATCTCGTTGAGCTTATTGGATTTCTGAACCGGACGCAAAATCAATCCCTTACGTGTAATTGCTGCAATGCGAAAATACCCATTCTGCCGAATTAAATTGGTTTAATCAACCATAGATATGCGCAAAACGTTACAATAAGATCTCTATTGCATTTAAATATAGCTAAGCGTTATGAAACTCCACTCCAGCACCACCGGCCAGTACCAAACCGTTTCCGGCTACTTCGAGGGTGGAGTCGAGATCAACGGCAAGCCTTTCGACTACAGCCTGCTGGTCCTGCCGGAAAGCGCCCCGCGCCCCTGGCCAGTGGCAAAGTTCGAGGAACTGACAGTCGAACACTTCGAGCAACTGCTCGCCGAACAGCCCGACGTGGTCATCCTGGGCACCGGCGAGCGCCAGCGCTTCGTCCACCCGCGCCTGGCCGCGCCGCTGATCTCGAAGCAGATCGGCGTCGAATGCATGGACACCAATGCCGCCTGCCGCACCTACAACATCCTGATGGGCGAAGGCCGCAAAGCCCTGCTGGCACTGATCATTGAAAAATAACACTTTGCCCCCATATAAACGCGCATGAGCCAAACCATCCCCGACTTCAGCGCCGCCATGACCAGCGGCCAGACCTTCCAGCTCTCCGGCCGCCCGGCCAAAGCCACCGTGCTGTTCTTCTACCCCAAGGACAACACCCCTGGCTGCACCACCGAGAACATGGCCTTCCGCGACCTGCACGACAAATTCACCGCCGCAGGTGCTGAAATTTATGGCATCAGCCGCGATTCGCTGCGCTCGCACGAAAACTTCAAGGCGAAACTGGGCCTGCCGTTCGAACTGATCTCCGATCCGGACGAAGCGGTATGCCTGGCCTTCAATGTCATGAAGATGAAAAAAATGTACGGTAAAGATGTACGCGGCGTCGAGCGAAGCACGTTTGTGATTGACGCAAAAGGCCGATTGGTGAAAGAATGGAGAGGCGTGAAAGTACCAGGTCACGTCGATGAAGTGCTGGAATTCGTGGCAAACCTGGGCTGATGGCAAGGCCCTCGCTGCGAATGTGTTAGCTCAACGGGAGCTTTACATTTGAACGTGTCAGCCAGATTTTGAGTCGAGTAAGTCCTTCCACCCACTGTCCCCGGTGGCATGCCCACCGGCTTTCGGGCGACGCAGACGCCCGCCAGGCATCCTTTAGTTTTTCCGAACCACCCCACAGTTCGTCCATGCCGGGCACTCGCCCTCGCGTGGATGCATCTTTTTTAGATTGAGATCCTGATGCCACTGCCAAAACTGCCTAGCAAGCCAGCCACCCTGCTGCTGGCTAAAGACTACCCGAAGGCTAGCGGAGCAAATCCGGTTCCCTTCCCTACTGAAGAAAAGGCAGCACCAGCGCCGAAGAAAGCGGCGACTAAAACTGCTGCCAAAGCAGTAAAAGAACCAGTTGCGAAAAAGACCGCAGCAAAGAAGACGCCTGCACTGAAGGCCGTCAAGCTGCCGGACGACGTGCCGGCCCCGCCACGCACCAAGGCCGCACCGCAGGCCCGCTCCAAGGTCACGCCGATCAAGGCCGACGCCCCGCATCCGGCCAAACACAAAGCCCACGAAGTGGTGCTCAAGTCCGCCATCAGCCGCAAGGCCGACGTGGTGGGCAGCACCAAGCTGTTCGTGCTCGACACCAACGTGCTGATGCACGACCCGTCTTCGCTGTTCCGCTTTGAAGAACACGATGTCTTCCTGCCGATGATGACGCTGGAAGAACTGGACAACCACAAGAAAGGCATGTCCGAAGTCGCCCGCAATGCGCGCCAGGTATCGCGTACGCTGGATGCCCTGGTCAGCAACACCGACGACGACGACATGGAAACCGGCATCCCGCTGAACAAGCTGGGTAACAAGGATGCCAAGGGCCACCTGTACTTCCAGACCAAGGTGCAGGTAGCCGATTTGCCCGAAGGCCTGCCGCAAGGCAAGGCCGACAACCAGATCCTGGCCGTGGTGCGCTCGCTGGAAGCGGAGCAGCCTGGCCGCGCCGTGGTGCTGGTGTCGAAAGACATCAATATGCGCATCAAGGCGCGTGCACTGGGCCTGCCGGCGGAAGACTATTTCAACGACCATGTACTGGAAGACACCGACCTGCTGTACTCGGGCATCGTCCAGTTGCCGGACGACTTCTGGA
>CAMLSG010000340.1 GCA_946482635.1 uncultured Duganella sp. | reverse complement strand
TGGTGCCCCGGGCCGGAATCGAACCGGCACGCCCTTGCAGGCAACGGATTTTAAGTCCGGTGTGTCTACCAATTTCACCACCGGGGCACTCTGAAGCCCGCTATTATGACATGACTGTTCGTTAACATCCAGTAGTGGCAAATCTGGCAACGCTTGAAATCGGCGCGGAATGTTGTAGCATGCTGGTCGCAGAATTCCCTGGAAAGACCACATGCAAATCAAGATTAACGACGTCCTGCGGGACTATATCGAGCCGTTGACCGAGGCTGAGCGCACGGCGCTGGAACGCAGCCTGCTGGCCGAAGGCTGCCGCGATGCGCTGGTGCTGTGGAACGATGTGTTGGTCGATGGCCATAACCGCTATTCGATCTGCCAGCAGCACGGCATTCCATTCAAAGTCACCCAGAACACGAGCTTCAAGGATATTGAAGACGTGATGCTGTGGATGATCGATAACCACCTGGGCCGCCGCAGCGTGTCGGACTTCCAGCGTGGCGTGCTGGCCCTGCGCCAGCAGGAAATCCTGGGCAAGCGCGAACAGGCTGTGAAAGAGCAGGCCAAGGCGGAAGATGCCGCCATTGCGCCGCCGGACCCGGAAGCCGAGGAACCGGCGGCTCCGCCGAAGGCCAAGGCCAAGCGCGAAGACATTGCCCGCGCGGCGCGCCTGAGCGCCAATACCCTGGGCCAGATCGAAAAGATCACCCGCAGCGCTACGCCGGAACTGGTGGAAGCCGTGCGCTCCGGCACGATCTCGATCAATGCCGCCGCCACCGTGGCTTCGCTGTCGGAAGAAGACCAGAAGTCGGCAGTCGCCGGCGGCCGCAAGTTCCTGCAGCAGGCTGCCCGTGAGATCCGCGAACAGCGCGCCGCCAATCGTCCGCCGAAAGCGCCGAAAGAGGATGCCGGCGACGGGCATTACGAAGCGGCGGAACGCCCGGCGCCGCTGACCGAGGTCGAAGTGCTGCGCCTCGAGATCTCGCAACTGAAGGAAAAGAATGCCGCGCTGCGTGCCGAGAACGCCGAACTGCGCGAACGCATTGCACAACTGGTGGAGCAATAAAGCATGCTGAAGCTGAATGCCGCGCTTGTCGCGTTCTGCGCCGTACCTGCGATTGCCGCCCCGGCCGCCCCACAGGCGGCAGGGGCACTGAGTCCTGCGGAAGTGCTGCGCTTGCAAGCGATTGCCAAGCGCGTCACCATCCTGCGCGACAAATGGGGCATTCCGCATATTTACGGCAAGAGCGACGCGGATGCGGTGTTCGGCATGATGTATGCGCAGTCGGAGGATGATTTCAAGCGCATCGAGCTGAATTTCATCAATGCGATGGGCCGCCTGGCGGAAGTGGAGGGCGAAAAGGCCCTGTACCAGGACCTGCGCATGAAGCTGTTCATCACGCCCGCGCAGTTGAAGGCACAGTACAAGACCAGCCCCGAATGGCTGAAGAAGCTGATGGTGGCCTGGGCCGATGGCCTGAACTTCTACCTGCACACCCACCCGAAGGTGCAGCCTCGCTTGCTGGCCCGCTTCGAGCCCTGGATGGCGCTCAGTTTCAGCGAAGGCAGCATCGGCGGCGATATTGAAAGCGTCAACATCGAGCAGTTGAAGGCCTTCTACAGCAAGCATCCGGCGCCCTCGACGGCGCTCGGCGGCAGCGACCTCGATAACGAGCCGCGCGGCTCGAACGGTTTCGCCATCGCGCCGGCGCTGAGCAAATCGGGGCACGCGCTGTTGATGATCAACCCGCACACCTCGTTCTATTTCCGTCCCGAGATCCATGTGGTCAGCCAGGAAGGGCTGAATGCGTACGGCGCCGTCACCTGGGGCCAGTTTTTCGTCTACCAGGGCTTCAATGACCGCATCGGCTGGATGCATACTTCCGGCGGCGGCGATGTGATCGACGAATACCTGGAAACTGTGGTCGAAAAGGACGGCAAGTTCTTCTACCAGTACGGCAAAGAGTTGCGTCCGTTCCGCACCGAGTCCGTGCGCCTTCCGTACAAGGCTGCCGACGGCAGCATGGCGGAAAAAACCGTGACGGCCTATTTCACCCATCGCGGCCCGGTGGTGCGCGAGCAGAACGGAAAATGGGTTTCGGTGGCGATGATGAACGAGCCGCTGAAGGCGCTGACGCAATCCTTCATCCGCACCAAGGCACGCAACTATCCGGCCTTCTACAAGTCGATGGAGTTGCGCACCAACTCGTCCAACAATACCGTGTATGCGGATGCGGACGGCAATATCGCTTATTTCCACGGCAATTTCATGCCGGTGCGCGACCCGCGCTTCGACTACACCAAGCCGGTCAATGGTGCAGAACCTGCGACCGATTGGAAAGGCCTGCACCAGGTGCGCGAAACCATCCAGCTTTTCAATCCGAAGAATGGCTGGATCCAGAACACCAACAACTGGCCGTTCTCTGCGGCCGGCGCCTATAGCCCGCGCCCTGAAGACTATCCGGCCTACATGTCGGTCAACCCGGAGAATGCGCGCGGCATTCACGCAGTGCGCGTGCTGCAAGGGAAGAAGGACTTCACCATCGACAGCCTGATCGCGGCCGCTTACGACAACCAGTTGCCGGCCTTTGAACCGCTGTTGCCGCTGCTGGTGCGCGCTTATGATGAGGCGCCAGCCAGCGACCTGTCCAAGGCCGCCGTGATCGAGCAAATCACGCTGCTGCGCGACTGGGACATGCGCTATTCGCTGACGTCGGTGCCGACCTCGGTGGCCATCTACTGGCTGCAGGACCAGGTCAAGCAATATGGCCCGGCAGCCAAAGAGAAGGGCATGCCTGTCCTCGATTACCTGGCCACGCAGCTGACGCCGAAGCAGCGCCTGGAAGCGCTGGTGCGCGCGTCGAACAAGCTGGCCTCCGACTTTGGAAGCTGGAAAACGCCATGGGGCGAAATCAACCGCTTCCAGCGCCTGACCGGCGATATCGTGCAGGCGTTCGATGACAACAAGCCGAGCATCCCGGTGCCTTTCGCCTCGGGCAATTTCGGCGCACTGGCTGCCTATGGCATGACTTCGCCGCAGCGCACCAAGCGCATTTATGGCGAGCGCGGCAATAGCTTCGTGGCGGCCGTGGAATTCGGTCCGAAGGTGACGGCGAAGAGCATCCTGGCCGGCGGCGAGAGCGGCGATCCGGCATCGCCGCATTTCAGCGACCAGGCCGAGATGTATGCGCGCGGCGAATTCAAGGACGTGCTGTTCTACAAGGAAGACATCGAAAAGAACCTGGAACGCAAGTACCGCCCAGGCGAATAAGGTTCACGTTTGAGCTAGCGCAAAGTCCTCCCCGCATTGGCAGGCGCACAATGAAGTGACAAACTGCTAATGGGGAGGCGGCCATGTCTTCCAACCGCGACGAGAATGGCAGCGACGCCTGCCAGCGCATCGAAGAATTCATTTTCGTGCGCGAGCTGAATGAAGTCTTCCTGCTGCTTGACCACATCTCCGGACGCTGGGACAAGAGCCTCTACAATTTCCATAACCATGACGACGGCGAGCCGCACATCGATGAATTGTGCGCGATCGGGCTGACGCCGCCCGACAGCGAACAGCAGCGGGTGGCGCAGGCCGTCAAGGTGCTGTGCGCCAAGGACAAGCTGAATGCCGCCGCGCGCCCGGCAACCGGCCTGACCATCGCCTTCACCTTGCTGGTGGTGGGCGAAGACAACCGGCGCGACTGGCGCAACTGGCTACGCGACAAGATGTTCGGGAATGGCGGCAGCGAAAACGGTTCCGCGCACAGCCCGCATTGGGACAAGCCGACGCGCCTGACCCTGGCGCGCAACGCATTCCCCGGCCTGGTCAGGGTGGCCTCAAGCTTCAACCTGCGCATGAAGCTGGTGGTCTACCTTCTGCTGCTTGGGCTGGTGCTGACTTGCGTGATGTCCTGGCA
>CAMLSG010000339.1 GCA_946482635.1 uncultured Duganella sp. | reverse complement strand
CGTTCCTTGATCTGGCCCTGGAATTGCGGGTCCAGCACCTTGGCCGACAGCACGAAGGAAGCACGTGCAAACACGTCTTCCGGCAGCAGCTTCACGCCCTTCGGCAGCAGCGAGTGCAGCTCGACGAAATTCTTCATCGCCCCGAACAGGCCTTCGCGCAGGCCCGATTCGTGGGTGCCGCCGTTCGGGGTCGGGATCAGGTTGACGTAGGATTCGCGCACCACGGCGCCTTCCTCTGTCCATGCCACCACCCACGACGCGCCTTCGCCTTCGGCAAAGCCTTCCGCATCCGGGGTAGCGAACTGCTCGCCTTCGAACAGGGGGATCAGGGTTTCGCCGCCGGAGGTGGTTTGCGCCAGTTGCTCGTTCAGGTAGCCGCGCAGGCCATCCTTGTACATCCAGGTCTGTTCGTCGCCGGTCTTGGCATTTTTCAGCGTGACCGATACGCCAGGCAGCAGCACGGCCTTGGAGCGCAGCAGGCGTTGCAGCTCGACCTGGGAGATCAGCGGCGAATCGAAGTACTTCGCATCCGGCCAGGCGGTAACGCGGGTACCGGACTTCTTGCCGTCCTTCGGCGCGGGCTGGGAGCTCAATGGTTCGACCAGGTCGCCGTGTTCGAAGGCGATCTGGTGGAAGCCGTTGCCGGCGTCGTCTTTACGCCACACCGCGATTTCCAAGCGCTTGGACAGGGCGTTGGTGACGGACACGCCGACGCCGTGCAGGCCGCCCGAGAAGGCATAGGCGCCACCCGAACCCTTATCGAACTTGCCACCCGCGTGCAGGCGGGTGAAGACGATTTCCACCGTCGGCACGTTTTCTTCAGGATGCAAGCCGACCGGAATACCACGGCCATCGTCTTCGACGGTGATGGAACCGTCGGCATTCTGCGTCACGATAATGTTTTTGCAATGGCCGCCCAATGCTTCATCGGAGGCATTGTCGATCACCTCCTGGATGATGTGCAGCGGGTTCTCTGTGCGGGTATACATGCCCGGGCGCTGCTTGACGGGTTCCAGTCCTTTGAGGACGCGGATGGATGATTCGCTGTAGTCGGAAACTGGTTTTTTAGTGGCCATACGTGTTATTGGTAATGCAAAGTGCTGTGATTATATACAGTATTTTCCGGTTTGACGGATCGCATGCTTGCGCATTCTATCCGCTACGGCCGGTGGCGCAAGGGAATCGCAGCGGTAAAATGGGTTTTATGACCACAGATCGGCGCCCGTTCGCAGTCAGGCTGGTCGGCTTCCCCCGGGAAGCCGAGCGCGTGCTCGCGCAGGGCCTGGCCAGGGCCCCAGCCGACGGACCGGCCTATTTCTGCCTGTCTGAAGACAGCCTGCAGGACCCCGATATTTACCTGGCCAATGGCGCCGAATTGAAGGCGCTGGCTGCCATCGCATCGTTGGCCGCAGGCGACATCCGGCCGGCGCTGGTGCTGGGGGCGACCGGCGTGCTTCTTCCCTATCCGAACCTGCCGCTGCCGGTGCAATGGAGCGCCATGCATGCCGAGTTGGCCCGCCTGGTGGAACGCCGCGCCGACGTACTGGCCGGCCTCTCGCCTTCCGTCCACTCGCTGGTGCCCGAGCGGAGGCGCCGCGAACGGCTCGACCTGGACCTGACCGACCCCACCGTCTATGAAAAGATGCGCAAGCCGCGCCGTGAAGGAGCGGTACTGTGCGTGGATGCCAACGCCAATTTTTGCGAGCAGCTTGGCCAATCGCTGAAACAGTTTGGCACCCCGGTGCTTTGGGCGGTGGACGGCGTGGCAGCGCTGGCCCTTTGCCACCAGCATCCGATAGCGGTGGTGCTGATCGACTTCGCCGCGCCGATCCTCGACCACTACCTGCTGTGCGCGCAGTTGCGCAGCCTCGAAACGCAGCCTGAAGTGGTCTTCCTGGTGCAGTCGGCCCACGACTACGACGTGACCCGAGGCCGAGCCGCCGGCGCTGCCGGCATGCTGGATAAGCCGCTGGCCGAGCACCAGGCGCAGGCCGTACTGCGCAAATTTATGCGCCTGTGAGATTTTTACGCGGCGTTGATTGGCCGCTGCCTTCTATTTAGACCGTTTTTACGCGCCCGCCGATACGCTTTCGTCACCTTCTTTTTGACGAAAGTGGATCGATGAAAAATGTGCTTTTCCTTGCCGCCGCGCTGCTGGCGGCGCCTGCCTTTGCCGATGACCTGAGCTTCAACGCTGCGCTGGCCAGTGACTACCGCTATCGCGGGATTTCGCAATCGCGCCTGCTGCCGGCTGCACAGGGCGGGGCCGAGTTCGCCAGCGCAGCTTCCGGCTTTTATGTCGGCGCCTGGGCCTCGACCATCAACTGGACGCGTGACGCCGGCGGGGCCGGCCGCGTCGAGCTGGATATCTATGGCGGCAAGCGCGGCCAACTGGCGGCCGACATCAGTTACGACGCCGGCGTACTGACCTATGTTTACAAGGGCCGCATACCGGGACTCGACAATCCCGACACGACGGAAATGTACGGCCAGCTCGGCTACGGTCCCGTGACGCTGAAATATTCGCACGCTGTGACCAGCCTGTTCGGCTTCGTCGACAGCAAGAATTCCGGCTACCTGGACCTGGGCGCCAACCTCGACGCGGGCGCCGGCTACACCATCAACCTGCATGCCGGCCGCCAGCGCGTGAAGAACAACGGCGCCGCCGACTACAGCGACTGGAAGCTGGGGGTGAGCAGGGACTTCGGCTTCATCAGCGTGCAGCTGGCTGCCATCGACACCAACGCCAGCAAGTCTGCTTACGCCTCGCCGGCCAACGGCAAGTTCCTTGGCAAGAACGCCATGCAGCTGACCGTCAGCAGGACCTTCTGATTTTTACACCTTGTTTACACCCGCTTGCCGAGTCTTTACACCGATTTTAGGCGTGGCTCGATAAGCTGGTTCCCATACAAACAAGACCTTTCGGGGAACGTCATGGACATCGTTTTTATCGGCGCAATCGCCGTCTTTTTCGCACTGGTCGTCGCCCTGGCGGCCGGCTGCGACAAGCTGGGAGGCCAGCAATGAACATCTTTTACTTAATCGGCTCCGTCGCCACGGCCGGCCTGCTGGTCTACCTGCTGGTAGCACTGCTGAAAGCGGAGGACTTGTAATATGACCACGCAATCCTTCCTGCTGCTGGCAGTCTTCCTGCTGGTGCTGGTCGCCGTGGCTTGGCCGCTGGGCGGCTTGCTGGCGCGCGTGGCCGACGGACGCAAGGTTCCCGGCATGGGCTGGCTGGAGGCGGTTGAAAGACTGCTGTACCGCGCCGCCGGGATTCCAGCCGGCGAGGCGCAGCGCGGCATGGGCTGGAAAACCTATGCCATCGCGCTGCTGGTTTTCAACCTGGCGGGCACGCTGTTCGTCTACGCTGTGCAGCGCTTGCAGGCATGGCTGCCGCTGAACCCACAGGGCCTGCCCGGCGTCAGTCCCGACTCATCCTTCAATACCGCCGTCAGCTTTGTCGCCAACACCAACTGGCAAGGCTATGCGGGCGAGCAGACCATGAGCTATTTGAGCCAGATGCTGGCGCTGGCAGGCCAGAACTTCTTCTCGGCCGCCACTGGCATTGCCGTTGCCTTCGCCCTGATCCGCGGTTTCGCCGCACGCTCGGCCAAATCGATCGGCAATTTCTGGGTCGACCTGACCCGCATCATGCTTTACGTGCTGCTGCCGTTGTCCTTTGTGTTTGCGGTATTCCTGGTCGGCCAGGGTTCGATCCAGAACTTTTCCGCCTACAAGGAGGTGAACCTGGTCGAGCCGGTGACCTATACCGTCCCGGGTGCCACGCCGGAGGCGCCTGCGCAGACCCTGAGTGCGGCCACGCAGTCCATCGCCATGGGCCCGGTCGCTTCGCAGGAAGCGATCAAGATGCTGGGCACCAATGGCGGCGGCTTCTTCAACGCCAA
>CAMLSG010000338.1 GCA_946482635.1 uncultured Duganella sp. | reverse complement strand
GCCGCGGCGCGTGCTGGTGGTCGGCATGAGCGCCGGCCCATGGACCCGCGTGCTGACCGCTTTCCCGGGGGTGGAAAAAATCGACGTGATCGAAATTAACCCCGGCTATGCGGAAATCGCCAGGCGCTACGACGAAGTGCGCGACATCCTTGGCGATCCACGCGTCAGCCTGCACTTTGATGACGGGCGGCGCTGGCTCAAGCGTCACCCGGATGAGCGCTACGACCTCGTGGTCATGAACACCACTTACCATTACCGCGCCTACATCAGCATGCTCCTAAGCAAGGAATTCCTGGGCGTGGCGCAGCGCCATATGCTGCCGGGTGCCGTGATTGCCTTTAATTCCACCTATTCACCCGATGTCTACAAGACTGCCGCGTCCGTGTTTTCCAGTGTCTACCAGTACGGCAATTTCGTGATCGCCGGTGAAAATATCGCGCTGCCAGGCGAGGAAGAAGCGATGCGTCGGGTTGCCGCTTTGCGCCTGCCGCAAGGCGCGCTGGTCGATATGGCCCAGCCGGCAGTGTCGAAGCGGCTCAAGCGCAACTACGAACAATTCCAGCATTATGACGAAGCGGTGCTGGCAGCCAAGGCAGGCCGGCCTATCGAAGTGATTACCGACCAGAATATGCTAACCGAATACAAATACGGTGAATCCGTGCTGGGCTACCTGCACCTGACCCGCGCCGGCAAATAGGCCACTACTGGCTCTTCCAGCGCGAAACCAGTTGCATCACTTCGCGGTATTCCCGCGAGCCTCGCGGCACCTGGTCCAGCGCGACCGGTTGCCCCAACCAGGAAGCGGCGACTTCCCCGTTGTTCTGGCTGATCGTCAGGCGTGTGCCGTCGCCGTATTTGAAGCCCAGGTAAGCCGGTGCCTGCAGGTCGCCCACCACTTGCAGGATTGCGCTGCGGTGGTCCGCTGGCAAGGGCGTAATGCTTGCCCCGATATTGCACAGCAGGGCGGCGGCCATGTCGGTTTGCCCGATCAAGCGGCCAAATTCCGGGACCGGACGGTTCGCCACCAGCATGGCGTGCATTTGCATGTCGGTCAGCTGCATGCCATGGCCAAGCACGCCGTCATCGAACAGAGATTCGCCATGGTCGCCGGCAGCCACCAGCAGCGTGCGCTGATACACATCGCGCTGGCGCAGGCGCTTGACCAGTTCGCCGGTTGTCCAGTCAGAATACGCCACGGCGTTCATATAGGTTTCGCGCAACTGTTTGGAGGTATCGGCCGATATTTCGTGCCGGGCAAGCGGGTGCGCCATCAGCTTTTTGGGCATGTCCTTGTGGTAGTAAGGGAAGTGGGCGGCCTGCAGGTTCATATAGATGAATACGGGACGGTTCCAGTCGATGCGTTCGGCGATGTGATCGAATTCCGCCAGCAGGCGTGAATTCGACAGGGTGGCGCTGCCAGGAGCGGCCGAACTGAACACGCGTTCCCCCAGCGCAGATTGGGCGTCGAAGTAGATGTCCGCCAGCTCCCGCATCCTGGTTTCCTTGGCAATGCCGCCGAACGACTCATCCTGGCCCGACAGGACGACGATCTGGTAACCCTGCTTTTTCAGCAGGCCGAACAGCGTATCGCCCAGCGGCAGGCGCTCCCCCAGCGAGCTGCGGAAAATCGCCTTCAGCGAGGACGTGGTAAAGCCGGTATGGCTATAGTATTCACGGCCGACCACCCCCTCGGCACCCAGCGCACGCCAGTTCGGCGTCACGAACTGCCCCCCTACGGTGGCGTCGAGCACATCGGCGCGCGTGCTTTCCGCCACCACCAGCACCAGGTTGTCCTTCTTCCCGCCAAAAGCCACGTTGACCGGTGCCACAGGCCGTTTGACCGGCTCACTGTAATGGCGCTGCATGAACAGCACCAGCCCCGATGGGCCTGCAGGGAACGCGGCCTGCACCAGGTTATTGGCCATCGCGTATGGCGTGACTTTGGACAGGTACTGCTTGGTCGCCGGCAAAGGCCTGGCGACTGGCACCAGCGCAAGCAGCGCAATCAGGCATTGGGCCGCAAGCAGGACGCGGCGCAAGCGATAACTGCGGTCCGCGGGCAGTTCCAGGCTCAGCCAGCGCTTGCTTAATTTCATCCATGCAAATATGGCAGTCAATGCCACCAGCACCAGCAGCACCACGACGATCAAGGATTCGTCCAATACATAGAGCAGCGCATCGGCCAGGCTTCCGCCGCCGAGGTTGCGCATAACAGCCAGGCTCATGTAGTCGCCGAAGTAGCTGAGAATTTGGTATTTGACGACAATCAGTGCAAAACTGATGCCGCCGTACAGCAGCACAAACAAGTAATTGACCAATTGCAAGGACAGCCGCCGCCAACTGCCCAGCAATAAGGCGAGTTGGCTGAACAGGCAGGCCATCAATAGTTCTGCGACCAACAGTACTGCCAGGAATATGGCGCGATCACTGGAGGCCGTTAACTGCGTTGCCTGCAAGAAGCCGCCCGTAAACAGGTTGTACTTCTTTTCCAGCAGCACCAGGTCTGTGAGTCCAAGAAAAACTGCGATTGCGCAGGCATAGAAGGCCGTTGAACGGAACCAGCCGTGGCGAAGGATGCCGCGCTGGACGATGCTCCGGTAATCCAATTCGCGAGTTAGCAACATGGCCTCCCCCCTTCTTTGGCATACACCTCCTAAGATTAGTAACTTTTGATCGTCGGAAAAACCCTACTGTTGCTGCGTTTAAACAATGGGGTTTGTCAAGAATGGCGTGGCATCCAGCCCGAATTTCACATCGCGAAAACCTGATCCCACATTGCAGAAAACTGCCCGGCGGCGCACCATACCGAACAGTTCATTTTGCGAAAAGCTATTTCATATCATGGCAATTAAAAATTAACTCGTTGAATATAAACATAAAAATATAGCTTATATGTCTTATATAAGACATGGTGCGTCGCAAAAGAACGGCCTATCATTATTCCAAGTGCTTCGCCTTTTTTAATCCGCTTTTTTGCTAGGAATAGACCATGTCCCACTACCAAGACGACATCCAAGCCATCGCAGCCCTGAAGGAACGCAACGGCAGCGCCTGGAACGCCATCAGCCCGGAAGCGGCCGCCCGCATGCGCGCCCAGAACAAGTTCAAGACCGGCCTGGACATTGCCCGCTACACCGCGAAGATCATGCGCGCCGACATGGCCCGCTACGACGCCGACCCATCCCAGTACACCCAGTCCCTGGGCTGCTGGCACGGTTTCATCGGCCAGCAAAAAATGATTTCGATTAAGAAGCACTTCAACAGCACCGACCGCCGCTACCTCTACCTGTCGGGCTGGATGGTCGCCGCGCTGCGTTCCGAGTTCGGCCCGTTGCCTGACCAGTCGATGCATGAAAAGACCGCCGTGTCGGCCCTGATCAAGGAGCTGTACACCTTCCTGCGCCAGGCTGACGCGCGCGAACTGGGCGGCCTGTTCCGCCAGCTGGATGCCGCCACCGGCGACGCCAAAAAAGCCATCCAGGACAAGATCGACAACCACGTCACCCATGTGGTGCCAATCATCGCCGACATCGACGCCGGTTTCGGCAACGCCGAAGCGACCTACCTGCTGGCCAAGCAATTCATCGAAGCCGGCGCCTGCTGCATCCAGATCGAAAACCAGGTGTCCGACGAGAAGCAGTGCGGCCACCAGGACGGCAAGGTCACCGTGCCGCATGAAGACTTCCTGGCCAAGATCCGCGCGATCCGTTACGCGTTCCTGGAGCTGGGCGTGGACGACGGCATCATCGTCGCCCGTACCGACTCGCTGGGCGCCGGCCTGACCAAGCAGATCGCCGTCACCAAGCAGCCCGGCGACCTGGGCGACCAGTACAACGCCTTCCTCGATTGCGACGAAGTGTCCGCCGACGCACTGGGCAACGGCGACGTGATCATCAAGCGCGACGGCAAGCTGCTGC
>CAMLSG010000337.1 GCA_946482635.1 uncultured Duganella sp. | reverse complement strand
GCAGGGCTTTGTGGGCCTGGGGCTCGATTATCCGATGACGACGGCGCCGTTGATCAACTTCGCCAACATGGCGGTGATGAACAACAATTCGATGAACACCGGCCGGCATTCTCGCGGTGAGCCGGCGTGGCTGAAGGCGCCCCAGGCGGTGCAGCGCAATGCACAGGAATTGGCCAGGATCTTCCCGGCGTCGAGCCAGGCTGCGATGACGCAGGCATTCCAGCAAAGCATGGATGTATACCAGCAGGTTGCCGCCAAAATGGGATGGCAGCGCGAGGACCTCGATGGCGCGATGGCAGCCTTCATCGTCGGCAACTACATGGTCTTCGCCAATCGCGAAGTGCAGGACGGGGAATTTGCCGCCGTGGCTGAGCAGCTTCGCCAGGGCGGCGGCACGCGCAGGCTGGCTGATACGCAAAGCGCCGAGGCGATCCGCAACCTGTACGAGAAAAGCGCTATGGTGGGCGCCTTCATGGCGCTGGCCTATAAATCGCAGCAGCAAAAGGCGCAGCCGGAGCACGTGGCTGCCAACCTGCGCAACAGCGCGCGCGAGAACCTGAAGCTGGTCCTGGGGACCGACCCCGAGCGACTGCAAATCGGCGAGCGAGGTGTTATGCTTGTCAAATGACTATCCTTGACGGCTCCTGCCACTGCGGCGCAATCACGATCGAGGTCCCGGCCGCACCGGCCTACCTGATCGACTGCAACTGCTCGATCTGCCGCCGCACGCGCGCGCTGTGGGCCTTCTATCCGCAGGACGCCGTGCGCATCGTCGGCGATCCTGCGCATGCCGAGGATTACGTCTGGGGCGACAAGTCCCTGCGCACGGTACGCTGCCGCTCCTGCGGCTGTGTCACCCACTGGAAATCGCTCAAGCCGGATGAGGATGGCCGCATGGGCGTCAACATGGCCAACTTCGCCCCCGAAGTTGTGGCGACGCTCGAAGTGCGCAAGTTTGACGGCGCCGATACCTGGACCTACCTATGATCGCCGACCTGCCGGCAGGCGCTCTGCTGCAGCGCTACCGCGATCAGGGCGCCTATACCGATTGCTTTGCGATCGACGTGCCGGGCCAGGTAGCGCATGCCGCCTATGTGGAAGCCTTCTATACCACCGCTGTATTCAAGCTGGAGCGCCTTTTGCTGGCGCTGTTCGTCGCGCGGCCATCGCGCGACGCGGAGGCGCGTGAACTGGCCAGCGGCCAGCGCCAGCAGTTCGCCGCCTGGTCGGTGGAGGGGCGGGCGCCAGGCCAGTTGCTGATGTGCGATTACGCCGGCAGCACGCGTTCCTGGCTGATGGCCGTGCCCACCGGGCAGGGCACGCGGCTGTATTTCGGCTCCGCAGTCGTCCGCTCGCGGCAGGGCGGCATGTTCCGCGCGCTGCTTGGCTTCCACAAGCAGTACTCGCGCATCCTGCTGCGTGCAGCCGCTTCCCGCGTGCTCAGGGCCTGAATATCGATGGACTCCCTGATTACCGCATCGGCGCGTTCCCTTGCCAGCGGTGATGTGCTGGGCGCCCTGAAGCATGTGGCTTTGCGTGACGACCCGCCGGCTCTGGCCCTGCGCGGCATCGCCATGGCGCGGCTGGGCGATTTTCCCAAAGCGCGCGAACTGCTGCGGCGTGCCGCCCGCGGCTTCGGTTCGCACGAAGAACTGGCCCGCGCCCGCTGCGTGATCGCAGAAGCGGAAGTGGCAATGGCCATGCGCGATTTCGCGGCCGCGCCGCGTGCCCTGGCGGCCGCGCTGGCGGTGCTGGAAGCGCATGGCGACTACGGCAATGCACTGCAGGCGCGCCTGATCGCGGCCCGGAAACTGCTGCTCCTGGGGCGACTGGAGGCTGCTGCGGCAGAATTGTCCCGCCTCGATATCCGCGCGCTGACGCCGGCGCTGGCGGCCGTGGCGCAGCTGGCCGCGGCGGAACTGGCAATGCGTTCGCTACGCCCGGCGCCTGCACGGGCCGCGCTCGCCCAGGCGCAGGCGGCGGCCGCACGCTCGGGCGTGCCGGAACTGCTGGCAGAGGTGATGGAGGCCAACACCGCGCTGCAACGCCCCGCTGCACGCTTGCATGGCGGCGGCGAAATGTCGCTCGACGAAGTAGCGGCATTGCAGGCGTCCGGCACGCTGGTGCTCGATGCTTGCCGGCGCGGGCTGGGCAGCGGCGCCGCATGGCGTCCACTGGCGCGCAGGCCGGTGCTGTTTTCACTGGCCCGCACGCTGGCCGAGGCTTGGCCGGGCGATGCCGGACGCGACCTGCTGATCGAACGGGCTTTCAACACCAGGCGCCCCGACGAAACCCACCGGGCCCGGTTGCGGGTGGAGATTGGCCGCCTGCGCACGCTGATCAAAGGCCTGGCCGGCATCGAAGCCACGCCCCTTGGCTTTGCGATCCGACCTGTGGATGGCGGCGCGCTGGCGGTGCTGGAGCCGCCCATCGATGGCGAACAGGCTTCGCTGCTGGCACTTTTGTCCGATGGCGCGGCCTGGTCGACTTCCGCATTGGCGCTGGCGCTCGACGCCAGCCAGCGCACCGTCCAGCGTGCCCTGGCAGAGCTGGAAGAGGATGGCCAGGTGCGCTCGATCGGCAATGCCCGCACCCGGCGCTGGCTGTCGCCGCCGCTGGCCGGATTCACGACAATCTTGTTACTCCCTGCTGCACTGCCGTTGGAATAAAGTTCACTTGCGGCGCCATTCGAGGCGCGCCTCATAAGGAGCAAAGCAATGACCCGAAATTCAAGCAAAGTGCGCAAGGCTGAAATCCTGCGCGAATACGGCCCGTTCGACGGCGTCACCAAGGTCGGTGGCGTCACTTACGACGGCCACCTGGTGTGGGCCGCCACCGGCGCCCATTTGATCGGCTTCGATCCCGAGAACGGCCAGCGGGCCCGCACGCTGGACGTCGCGGCCGATGCCGGTACGGCGTTTGACGGAAAATTCCTGTACCAGATTGCGGCGGAGCGGATCAACAAGATCGACCCGTCCAGCGGCACGGTGGTGTCGTCGATTCCCGCGCCCGGCAAGGGCGGCGATTCCGGCCTGGCGTGGGCGGAAGGCAGCCTGTGGGTCGGGCAGTACCGCGACCGCAAGATCCACCAGGTCAACCCGGAAACCGGGGCCGTGCTGCGCACCATCGAATCGAACCGCTTTGTCACCGGCGTGACGTGGGTGGACGGCGAGCTGTGGCATGGCACCTGGGAGGGCGACCAGAGCGATATCCGCCACGTCGACCCGCACAGCGGCGCGGTGCTCGAAACGTTGGAAATGCCGCCAGGGGTCTTCGTCAGCGGCCTGGAGTCGGACGGCGCCGGCTTGTTCTATGCCGGTGGCGAGAACAGCGGCAAGGTGCGTGCAGTGCGCCGCCCACGGGGAGCATGATCATGAACGCGATCGTCAACCAGGAGCAATGGGTCGCGCAGCGCAAGGCATTGCTGGTGCGCGAAAAGGAACTGATGCGCCAGCAGGACCAACTGGCCAGCGCACGCCGCGCGCTGCCGTGGGTGCGCGTCGACAAGCAGTACGTGTTCGATACGCCGCAGGGCAAGCGTTCGCTGTCCGACCTGTTCGAAGGGCGCAGCCAGCTCGTGGTGCAGCATTTCATGTTTGCGCCGGGGCAGGAGCGCGGTTGCGCGCACTGCTCTTACATGGCCGACCACACCGACGGCGCGCTGGCGCATCTGGCGCAGCGCGACGTGAGCCTGGTGGCGGTGTCGCGTGCACCGCTGGCCAGCCTGGAACGCATGCGCAAGGAAATGGGATGGCAGTTCAAATGGGTGTCGTCGGGCGAAAGCGATTTCAATTACGACTTCCACGTCAGTTTCGCACCGGAAGAAATGGCCGAAGGCGAGGTTTATTACAATTACACCGGCCAGCCTTTCCCGCACGAAGATGCCCCCGGCGTCAGCGTGTTCTACAAGGACGATGCGGGCG
>CAMLSG010000336.1 GCA_946482635.1 uncultured Duganella sp. | reverse complement strand
AGCTGATCTCCCCGATCGCTATGGAAGAAGGTCTGCGCTTCGCAATCCGCGAAGGCGGCCGTACCGTTGGCGCGGGCGTTGTAGCCAAGATCATCGACTAATTTTTAGTCAGTCGATCTGAATCAAGCGGGCCGGCATGTGCTATCATGTCGGCCCGTCGTAGTATTTACTTACATTGCCGGAAACATATTGTTGCCGGTTCGTTCTTTTAAGGAATAAGCATGTCCGCTCCAAACCAAAAGATCCGTATCCGCCTGAAGGCTTTCGACTACAAGCTGATCGACCAGTCCGCACTGGAAATCGTTGACACCGCCAAGCGCACCGGCGCCGTGGTAAAAGGCCCAGTTCCTCTGCCAACTCGTATCCAGCGTTACGACGTGCTGCGTTCCCCGCACGTGAACAAGACCTCGCGCGACCAGTTCGAAATCCGCACCCACCAGCGCCTGATGGACATCGTGGACCCAACCGACAAGACTGTTGACGCCCTGATGAAGCTGGACCTGCCAGCTGGCGTGGACGTCGAAATCAAGCTGCAGTAATACCGGTTTCGTCGCAAGACACCTGAAAAGCCCGCTCCTGAGCGGGCTTTTCTTTTTTCGGAGATTGTCATGAAACGCTTCGCAGTATTCGCCGCCATTGCGGCACTGTCCCTGCTGGCCGCCTGCGGCAAGAAGAACCCGGCCGACCAGGCGGCGCAGGACATCAAGGCCATGGGCGCCCAGCGCGACAAGGCGCAAGACGCCGTCAAAGCAATGGAAGAGGTGCAGCAACAGCAGAAAGAAGAAGCCGACAAGAACTGACGCGCTATACTGCCGCGCATGAGCGAAAAGACCATCCTGATCGTCGAAGACGAGCAAGCCATTGCAGACAGTATTGCCTTTGCCCTCGGCAAGGAGGGCTTTGCCCCGCACCATGTGATGCTCGGCGAGCAGGCCCTGGGCGCCGCGCGCGAATTGTCGCCCGCCCTGGTGATCCTCGATGTGGGATTGCCCGATATCAGCGGCCTCGATGTGTGCCGCCGCCTGCGCCAGTTCTCCGAAGTGCCGGTGATCTTCCTCACTGCGCGCAGCGATGAGATCGACCGCATTGTCGGCCTCGAAATCGGCGCCGACGATTACGTCACCAAGCCGTTCTCGCCGCGCGAACTGGTGGCGCGCGTGCGCGTGATCCTGCGCCGTGCCGGCAATGGCAACGCGCCTGCCGCGGCAGCCGCGGCGTCCGCGCCAGCAGCTTCGCGCACGCCTGCCTTCGAACTGCGTGCGGCCGAAGCGCGCATCCTGTTCGCCGGCCAGCCGCTCGACCTGACCCGCTATGAATACCTGCTGCTGAAAACCCTGGTCGAGCATCCCGGCCATGTGCTGTCGCGCGCCCAGTTGATGGACCGTGTCTGGTGCGACGCACCGGAAACGCTGGACCGTACGGTCGATGCCCACGTCAAATCCCTGCGTGCCAAGCTGCGCGCCATCGACGACAACGCCGACCCGATCCAGACCCACCGCGGCATGGGCTACAGCCTGCAGACCGGCGCATGAAAATCGGCCTGCGCATCCTGCTGGGCTACTTCCTGATCGTCGGCCTGGCGGCCTGGTTCCTGCTCAACGTCTTCGTACAGGAAGTCAAACCCGGCGCCCGCTCCACCCTGGAAGCGGCCATGAACGACACGGCACAGTTGCTGGCCCAGGTAGTTGCCGACGATGTCAAGCAGGGCACCCCGGATCCGGCCCTGCTGGCCAAGATCGCCGCCGCCAGCCGCAACACCGACTACCGCATCACCATCACCGACGCGCAGGGCATTGTGCGATTCGATTCAGCTGGCAAGGCCGTCGGCAAGGATTACTCGCAATGGAACGATGTGTTCCTGACCCTGCGCGGCAAATACGGCGCCCGCATGTCGAGCGACTCGCCGCGCGAATACGGCGGCCTGGCAATGTACGTCGCCGCGCCGGTGCGCGATGGCGCGAACATCATCGGTGCGCTGACCGTCTCCAAGCCCATCTCCAGCGTGCAGGGCCTGATCGAACGCAGCCAGCGCAAGATCCTCAAGTGGGGCGTGGTCCTGCTGGGCCTGTCGTTGCTGATCGGCATTGCCATCACCTGGCGCATGGCTAGCACCGTCAACAAGCTGATGGTGTTCGTAGAGGACGTGCAGGCCGGCCGCAAAGCCGTCATGCCCAAGCTGGGCAGTAGCGAGATCAGCACCCTCGGCCACGCGCTGGAAGCCATGCGCGCCAAGCTGGAAGGCAAGGACTACGTCGAGACCCTGATGCATACGCTGACGCATGAGTTGAAAAGCCCGATCGCCGCCATCCAGGCCACGGCCGAACTGCTGGAAGAGGATATGCCGCCCGAGCAGCGCCGCCAGTTCCTGGCCACCATCCAGGCCCAGAACGCCCGCCAGCGCGACCTGATCGACAAGCTGCTGGCACTGGTGCGGGTTGAGAAGCAGCAGCGCATCGACGACGCCGCGCCGCTCGGCGTCGCCGGCTTGCTGGGCGACGTGGCTGGCGATTTCCAGGCCCGCCTCGCCGCGCGCAATTTGCAACTCGAAATCGATGCCGACCCCGCCCTGCAACTGCGCGGCGATGCCCTGCTGCTGCGCCAGGCGCTGGGCAACCTGCTTGACAACGCCATCGGCTTTGCCCCGGCCGGCAGCACGGTGACGATGGCAGCGCAACGCAGCGACGGCCACGTCGAAATCAGCGTACGCGACGCCGGCCCCGGCATCCCCGCCTACGCCGAAGCGCGCCTGTTCGAGCGCTTCTACTCGCTGCCCCGTCCCGACGGCGCCAAGAGCACTGGCCTTGGCCTGCCCTTCGTGCGCGAAGTCGCCGCCTTGCACGGCGGCAGCGCACAGGTAGCGAACGGGGCGGGCGGTGGCTGCCATGCTGCCTTGCTGCTGCCGCTTCACACAGAACGCATCGCCAGCACATAAAAGCTCCCTAGACTGGCGCAACCTAAACAACAACAGGATGCGCCAAATCATGCAAAAACGACTCCTGGTCAAAGCCCTCATCGTCGGCATGCTGATGCTGCTGCTCGGCGTGCCGCTGGCCATGATCCAATCCACCATCACTGAACGCATCGCCTACCGCGATGAAGCGGCGCGCAGCATTGCCGCCGATTCGGTGGGCGAGCAGCATATCTACGGGCCGGTGCTGGTCATGCCGTACAGCGAGGTCTACACCGTCGAAGAGAAGGACAAGGATGGCAAGCCGGAAACGAAGCGCTACCGTAAGCAATCGCAGCACCTGGTCTTCCCCAACGAGTTGGAGGTGGTCTCCAACCTTGGCACCGAGCGCCGCCACCGCGGCATCCACCAGGTGTTGATGTTCAATGGCGCGCACAAGATCAACGGCGACTTCATCGTACCGGCGGTAACCGAGCTGCCGCATACCGAGTCCGGCTCGCAGATCACAGCGGAGCGCCCTTACATTGCGCTCGCTGTGGCCGACGTGCGCGGCGTACGGGATATTCCGCGACTGGTGTGGGGCACGCGCAGTGTTGAATTCGAACAGGGCTCCGGGCTGCGCTCCACGCGGCAGGGCTTGCACGCCAACCTCTCGATGGCCGATGCCACGCCGGGTCCGGTCAAGTTCAGCTTCGGCCTGAACCTGGCGGGCATGAACAGCCAGGCCTTTGTGCCGCTGGCGCGCAATAACCGCTTCGTCATGTCCTCGACCTGGCCGCACCCGCAATTCAGCGGACGTTTCCTGCCTGAGCAATACAACCTCGACGCCAAAGGCTTCCAGGCCGTGTGGCGGATTTCCTCGCTGGCGAGCGAAGCCCAGTCTCAGCTGCGCCTGCGCGAACAGTCGGCTGGACAGGGGGAGAATGCCTTGCCGGCACTCGATACCATCGAAGCTTCGTTCATTGAACCAGTCAACGTGTACTCGATGGCCGACCGCGCCACCAAGTACGGCTTGCTGTTTGTTG
>CAMLSG010000335.1 GCA_946482635.1 uncultured Duganella sp. | reverse complement strand
ATCGCGAGTGGGCAAACCGGAACTTCTACTGCTATCGCCTTAGTTGTAGTGGCTCGGACTTGAGCTGATGGTGGCTGTCAGCTCGGAGGGCGGCTACCGCCCCTGAGCAGACCGTCGGGTTCCACCAGTTGCTAGCGCGGATACACAATGAACTGATCCAGCTTGCCGTCGGGCGTGAAGTAAGTTGGCACTCGCAAGGTCCCGCCGGCGGTCTTGATGCGAAAGAATCGGTAGACAAGGCCACCACGCCGGTTGGTGCGCGTTTCGACGATGCTCTCCACTTCGCCCATCGGCTTGAGCGAAGCGGTGAAGTCGGCGACGACCTGGTCGCTAAAATGGCCGCTTAAGCCTTCGCTCATCATGCTGCGGTCAGGTTGTCCGGCTTGTAACTGTACGAACAGCGCACGAACCTTGTTCAAAGCAAGAGTGGCGGTCGGGTCGGCGGTGGGGGCAAACAGAAGCGCTTCGATCTCGCCAGTGATTTTGTCGCTGATACTGCCGCCGCCATTGGTCAGCACGACAATCGCCATGTCATCATTTGGGAAGATGGTGTTTTGCGAGCGAAAGCCTGACACCTCGCCACCGTGGTCCCAACGTAAACGTCCTTCGGGCGTCATTCGTACGAACAGGCCAAGACCATAATTTGTGCCAGTTCCCCCAGTGAGCAAATTTTCCGTGGAAAGCGCTTTGCGGGATGTCCCGGTGAGAATAGCGTCGTGCATCAACGCGATATCCCACCGCGCCAGATCGCTTGCCGTCATCGCCAGATTGCCGGCTGCCCATACCCAATTTTTCCCCTCCGCCCGAGCAGGGCGCGGTGGGCCGAATGCCGCAACTTCATAACCTTGAGGCCCGCTATCGTCCCAGTGCGTCACGCTTGTGTCGACGGCTGACCGCATGTCCAGCTTTTCCGTGATGCGGCGGCGGATAAAAACGTCGAGCGGCATCCCACTCGCTATCTCGATAATGCGGCCGGCAATCGCATAGCCGGTGTTGCTGTACTCCCATTTCGAACCCGGCTCGAAGCTGAGCGGCCTTTTCCCCCAATTGGCGAGGATCGCGTCGACGGTCGTCGCCTTCTCCATGAATGGCGCCAGATAATCGAGTGGGTAATAGTCCAGGTAACCAGCTGTGTGCGCCAGCAATTGTCGCACGGTGATTTCATTTGCCTTTGTCAGGTCGGGCAGGAAACGGGCGACTTTGTCGTCGAGTGATAATTTGCCTTCTTCAACGAGCAACAGCATCGCTGCCGCCACAAATTGCTTGGTATTCGATCCGATCTTGTAGCGCATCTGCGGCGTCGCCTTGAGCTCTCGATCAATGCGTGCCATGCCGTACGCTTGTGCGTAGGCCAACTTGCCGCCCTTAACAATGGCAATCGATACGCTTGGGACCGATTTGTCTTCCAATGCCTTCACCACGATTGCGTCGATTGCGCGCGTGGTCTCAGGTGCAAGCTGGGCGTAAGCAGCCATGGGCAGCGTGACGGCAAGAGCCAGAAAACAATGGGGGAAGGCGTTATTTTTCATTGAAGGGTCATTGGCTAAGAGCATTAGGTCCACGCAGTGTAATCTCCCGCATCGATGGGACCGAAGAAAAGCGATAAGCGGCAATATTCGCATGCTGGACTGCGAGATTCTTCGCCTGTCCGTTCTTGGAGCTGAGGCACCCTCAGCAGCAAACCGTTTCTTTCAGTACAATGGACGACCCGGCAACGCTTTTGGGCCTTCCATCGTGACTCCGCAACAAAAAGAAAACCTGCAAGCCATTTACGCCATGGTGGCCGCGGTCGCCATGTTCTCCCTCATGGACGCTTCCATGAAAGTGCTGGCCGCGCGCTATCCGGCAGTGCAGGTGACCGCGTTGCGATGCATGCTTTCGATGCCACTGGTGTGCGCATTCATGGCCTATCGCGGCAAGTTCACCGGGATTTTCAAGGTGCGCTGGCCGCTGCACCTGTTGCGCGGCGCCGTCGGCATTGCGATGCTGTCGCTGTTTGCCTACGCGTTGAAGTCGCTGCCGCTGGCCGATACTTACGCCATCTTCTTTATCGCACCGGCGCTGGTGACCGTGCTGGCGGTGTTCATCCTGAAAGAAAAAGTCAGCCTGGGGCAGTGGGTGGCGATCTTTGTCGGCCTGGGCGGCGTGCTGGTGGTGCTGCGTCCGGACGGCACCAACTTCGCGTCGATCGCCGGCCTGGCAGTGCTTGCCTCGGCCGTCTGCTACGGCATTTCTGCGATTGCCGGCCGTGTGCTGGCCAAGACCGACGCGCCCGAGCATGTGATGTTCTGGGTGCTGACCCTGATGGGCGTCGGCGTGGCGCCCTTGGCCATCAATGCCTGGGTGAGCATCGACTGGTCGTTGTGGCCTGCCATGGCGGCGCTGGCGGTAAGCGGCTTCTTCGGCCAACTGGCGCTGACGCGCGCCTTCAGCATGGGCAAAGCTTCGATTGTGGCGCCGTTCGAGTACACGGCGCTGGCCTGGGGCGTGGGCATCGACTGGCTGCTGTGGCACACGCTGCCGGATGCCTACACCCTGGTCGGGGCGGCCATCATCATCGGCTCCGGCATCTACCTGGTGCGCCGCGAGACCGAACATGCCGAGGCTGAGCATCCGTAAGCGGGGAAGGGCGCAGGGCGCTATAATCCTTGCATGCTGAAACAACGAACCATCAAAGAAATCGTCCGCACCACAGGTGTCGGCCTGCACTCCGGTACCAAGGTCGAGTTGACCTTGCGCCCTGCCGAGCCGGATACCGGCATCGTGTTCCGCCGTGTGGACCTGGACCCGCAGGTTGTCTTCCCGACAAGGGCTGACATCGTGGGTGATACCCGCATGGCAACTGTGCTGATGAAGGATGGCGGCCGCGTTTCGACCGTCGAGCACCTGATGTCGGCCTGCGCCGGCCTGGGCATCGACAACCTGTACGTCGACGTGACGGCGGAAGAAATCCCGATCATGGATGGTTCGGCATCGTCCTTCGTTTACCTGCTGCAGCAGGGCGGCGTGCAGGAGCAGGAGGCACCGAAGAAGTTCATCAAGGTGAAAAAGCCGATCGAGATCCGCGAAGGCAAGGGCGCCGCTGAAAAGTGGGCGCGCCTGGTGCCGCACGACGGCTTCAAGCTGGACTTCTTCATCGAATTCAACCACCCGGCAGTGGACGGTACCGCGCAGCGCGCGACCGTGGACTTCGGCGACGTGTCTTATATTCAAGCCATTGCCCGCGCCCGCACCTTCGGCTTCATGCAGGACGTGGAAATGCTGCGAGGGATTGGCCTGGCGCGCGGCGGCTCGCTGGAAAACGCCATCGTGATGGATGAATACCGCATTCTGAACCAGGACGGCCTGCGCTACGACGACGAGTTCGTGCGCCACAAGATCCTCGACGCAATCGGCGACCTGTACATGGTCGGCCACCCGATCATTGCCAGCTACGAAGCCCACAAATCCGGCCATGCCCTGAACAACCAGCTGCTGCGCGCCATGCTGGCCGACCCGGATTCCTACGAACTGGTCACTTTCGATTCCCTCGACACCGCCCCGCCTTCCTACGCGAAGCAGATGTCGCGCGAATGGGCCTACCTGTAATTTAGTTCTCATGCTCTGCTTGCCAGGCAATCCTTCCGTTGGCCATACTGACAGTATTGCTAACGGAGGTCGATATGATGCGCGGCGATCATGGTGACGAAGAACAGGCCTCACTGAAGTTTGCACAGCAAATACTCGTCTGCTTGGGGCTCATTATGGCAGGCGTGATGGTCGGATATGGCGTCAATCCGGAGAATCCGGCGCTGCAAGCCATGTTTGACTTGGTGAAGATCGGAACCCTTCCGATTGTGACCCTGTTGATCTCTTGCTCGCAAAGCAGGAAGTAACGGGTCAGCCGCGGCGACGGGCGACCAGGCGCCGCATCGCTTCGATCAGTGGCTCGTTGGCAGCGGTCGGTTCCAGTT
>CAMLSG010000334.1 GCA_946482635.1 uncultured Duganella sp. | reverse complement strand
GACTACCGCGACATGATCGAGGTCAACAACCGCGCCATGGTCGAGATGTGCTACCACTTCCTGCCCGACCTGGCCTCTTTCCCGAGCAGCGCCGTGATCAACGTCTCATCGCAAGCGAGCTACCAGCCGGTGCCCTACATGGCGGTGTACGCCGCTTCCAAGGCCTTCGTGCAAAGCTTCAGCCAGGCCCTGCATGGCGAGTGGAAGGAGCGCGGCATCCTGGTGCAGACCCTGGTGCCGGGGCCGACCGATACCGAATTCGATGCCAAGGCGGGCGCCTACGCCAGCGCCCTCACGGCCCGCGGCAGCACGGCCGAAGTGGTGAAGGCCTCGCTGGCCGGGCTGGCCAAGGGCGACCCGGTGGTCGCTTCCATCAAGGGCACCTACAAGCAACGCTTCTTTGCCGGCCTGTTCCCGCACAGCATGGTGATCCGCGAAGTGGCCAAGATGTTCAAGCCGCCGCAATAAATAAAAAGGGGACGTACCCCTTTAAATTAAAAGGGGACGTACCCCTTTAAAGGGTACGTCCCCATTTAATCTAAAGCAGCGGCTTAAGCGCGGCGGCGCAGGCGAGCCAGGCCCAGCAGGCCAATGCCCATCAGCAGCATGGTGCCTGGTTCCGGCACGTCGCGGGTGAAGCCGCTGTCGCCATCAACCTTGAACATGATGTCGCTGCCACGCTGGCCGTTCAGGACCGGAATCACGGTGGAGAACGGGTCGCCGTTGTTGCTCGAGGTGTTGCGGTGGAAGCCTGCAGTGGCGGCGGTACCGGCCGGGTAGTTCAGGCTCGATTCGAAGTCGACGCCGAAGATCAGGCTCATCACGCCTTCAAAGTAATCCGGGTTCACGAAGTCGCCCGGTTCCAGCATGCCGGCGTGCAGCTTGGCGGAACCCTGGCCATTGTTCGGGCCAAACAGGGTGAACACGGACGAGTTGGAATCGATGGTCAGCAGCGCCACCATGATGCCGTCGTCAAAGCCCTGGCCGGTCGCGGTGTTGGCATTGCGCGCGGTGTCGAAATAGATCGCCACCTTGTTGGATCCAGGCGCACCGCCCAGGCCGAAGGTCGCAGTCGGGCCGAAGGTGCCGGTCACCACTTCGGTCATCTTGGCGGCGATGGTGAATTCGAAATCGCCGGTGGCAACGCCGTTGGCCTCGCCGTCCAGGCGACCGCCCAGGTTCGGGGTGCCGGTGCCGCCGTTCTTGCCGACCAGGGTCGACTGGTACAGGAAATCGAAGCTCTGGCCGACGCTCAGCGGGGTGCCGAACGGGCCGATGCCGCGCGCCAGGCCGCTGCCGTTGGACGACCAGTCCAGGCGGTCGACGTTGGATGCCAGGGTGTTGCCGGCACCGTCCTTGATGTTAAACGGGGTGAGCACATCTGCCTGGGCGGCACCAGCGGCGAACAGCATGGTCGCTGCGGTAGCAAGCGGGAGCAGTTTGCGGAAAATCTTCATTGTTTTGACTCCTGAGTTAAAAAGGGCTGTCTTGACCTTTTGCTGCTATCCGGCCTTGCAGCGGGCACATACTCCTATGAGCAATAGTTGTGCCAACTTCCCCGTTTCCTTAGAAATCAATAGCTTGCTGTGTTACTGCTAGTACCATGTTGGTATTAACTCATGCCGTTGTAAGGATTTTCGACAGTAACTTGCCAAAAGCTTCCGACGCGTGATAGCGCTGGAATATGGCCTGCAAGCGCTGTGCCGCCCTGCCGGCCGCCGGCGTGGCCAGCAGGGCTTGCGCCGCCTGGCGGACGGCGGCGCCATCGAAGCGATCGACGCGCAGCAGGGCGCCGGCGCCGGCGGCAACAATGCCCTGCATATTCAGGAACTGGTCCAGGTTATCGGCAATCCCGATCACCGGCACGCCGGCCGCCAGCGCCTGGTGGCTGGTCGGGCTGCCGCCGTTGCAGATCACCAGGGCGGCGCGCCGTGCCGCCTCTTCCCCCGGCAGGAAGTCGGCCACGCGGGCATTGTCCGGCACCTGGTCGAGCGCCACGCGGCCGACCGTGGCGGCCAGCACCGTCACCGGCAGGCCGGCCAGGGCTTGCAGCACGGCCGGCAGGATGGCGCCCTGGCCTGAACTGCCCACCGTCACGTACACCAGCGGGCGTTCAGCCGGCAGCTGGTCCCACCAGTCGGGCAGGGGCAGCGGCGGCGACCACAGCACGGGGCCGATGAAGCGGTGGCTGGATGGCAGGTCGTGCGGCGGGAACAGTTCCGCAACGTCGGCATACAAGGTGTGGTCGGCATCGGTGTAGACCCGGTTCAAGTCCCAGCCCAGCGATGGCAGGCCATGGCGGCGCCGCACGCGGTTGAGCGGAATGGTGTGCAGGGCAAACGCCAGCGGGCGCGCCAGCCTGAACAGCGTATCGGCCAGGGCGATCGGCAAGAAGCGCGTGAGCGGCAGGCTGGGCACGGTGTAGCGCTGGCGCACGTACGGGCTCCAGTAGGCGTTGATCAGCGCCACGTAAGGCACGCCGGCCAGCCGCGCGCTGACCGACAGCGACAGGCGGAAGTCGCCCACCACCACGTCCGGCCGGATCTCGCGCAGCAACTGCAAGTCTTGCTCCACATAGCTAGCCAGGGTGGCGCTGTCATACACCGGCTTGCCGTCGGCCAGCGCTTGCAGGAACTGCTTGCTGGAAATGCTGCGGAGAGGCCAGCGCACCAGGTCGGCACCCGCGAAGCAAAACTCATAGCCGTCGGCACAGGCGAAATGCACTTCATATTCGGCGCGGTCGAGGCTGGCGGCCAGCGCCAGCGGACGGCCGATGTGCGCCAGGGTCACGGCCTCGGCGATGAAGAGGATTTTCTTGCGTGGCATCATGCAAAGCTTGTTGTAAAGTAAACCGACAAGGCGGCAGCGGCCGGCCTACTTCATCAGTTCAGCCAGGGGCTTGCGCACCGAACGCGCGGTGGGCGCCTTGCCGGCGCCCAGACGGCCCATGAACACGGCCGTGGCCGGATCGTTGCCGATCACGCTGGTGAGCTGGCCATACAGCTTGCGCGCCGCGTCCTGCAACTGGTCGAGGCGCGTGAAGCGCACCGCATTGCGCACATAGCGGCCAAAGATCAGCGGCGTCATTTCCGGCTGCATATGCAGGCCGAGCGCGGTCAGCGTCAGCCAGAAGCGCTGGGTGGCGCGGCCGGCCGCCACGTAATCGTCGATGCTGGCCGGGGCACGCTGCGCGCGGATCACGAAATGGGCGGCGCAAGCCATGCCCGGCAGCAGGTCCATCTGCAGGCGCGGCGCCCAGGTGCCCATCAGGGTATTCATGGTATTGACGCGCTGCCAGCTCGCCATTGCCCACTTCATCAGCTTCAGCGTGCCGTTGTCGACGCCGAGCGCCTGGTCCGGCACCTTGTCCGGGCTGTGGGTCTTGCCCCAGTCGATGATGCTGCGGTGCACCTCGTAGGCTTCCGGCATGGTCAGGCGCAGCTTGGCGTTGCGGAACATCAGGCGCGCCGCCGCCCAGCGGCCGCCGAAGCCTTCGATCCACTGCACCCGGTGCGCCGGCCCGACCGCCGCTTCCAGCGCCAGCTTCTCCTGCGCCGTCAGCGGCCGCGTGCTGAGCGGGCGGCGCTGCACGCTGCGCGTGGTGATCACCGCCAGCAGCGGGCTGGGCGCGATCGCCGCGTCCGGCGTGAAGCGCACGTCGAACACGGGATGGGTATCCGGGCTGTCGCTGCGGCGCACGGCATCGGCGCGCAGGCCGTGGGCGGTGGCGGCAATGGCCATGGTTTCCAGCATGGCGCCCACCGCGACCTGGCTCGGATGCCCGTCCAGGTCGTACACCACGTGCGCGCGCGTGTCGTAGCAATGCACGGCCACATGGTCCGGCGCCAGGATTTCAAAGCGCCATACCTGGGTGTTGTCGCCGCTGGGAGCCCAGCGGGCCAGGTCGAGGAGTTGTTCGATGGTGGGCAGGGTTGGGCCATTTTCGCAAAGGCGCGCTTGCCGATCAGGATCGCC
>CAMLSG010000333.1 GCA_946482635.1 uncultured Duganella sp. | reverse complement strand
CAGACCCTGTACGGTCTCCAGGTCCCGGGTTTGGTTGTGCGCCTCTGACTTTCGGCGAAGATCAACCCCATTCAACCCGAACCCGCTGCCCGAAGACCGTACGGGGTCCGACCCTGTGGGTCGTACCCAGGTTTACCGGTTTTACTGCTAAAATCCCGCCGCCTGCATCGTGCAGGCAAATAATTACGTCTTCGGGGCGGGGTGCAATTCCCCACCGGCGGTAAGGACAGCAATGTCCAAGCCCGCGAGCGCCTGCCTGGCGGTATCGGGCAGGGTCAGCAGACCTGGTGCGACTCCAGGGCCGACGGTATAGTCCGGATGAAAGAAGATGTGCGCTGTTGCGCGTGGTTCCTGTCCGCTTTGGCGGTACGGGTTGCTGCGCCTATTCGCTTGCCCTGGAGCGTTTTTCGTTAATTTATAGCGAGGAGCGTTTCCTATGTTGTCCCCTGAATTTATCCTTCAAAGCACCGACCTCGAAGCCCGCATCCACGCGGCGCTGGAAGCCATGCGGGCCGGTGTCCCCGTCATCCTGCTGGACGATTTCGACCGCGAGAACGAGGCCGACCTGATCGTCGCCACCGACCGCCTGACCGTGGAAACCATGGCCTTGATGATCCGCGAATGCAGCGGCATCGTTTGCCTTTGCCTCACGGCAGAAAAGGTGCGCGAACTCGAGTTGCCGCCGATGGCAGCCGAAAACGGCAGCAAGTACGGCACGCCATTCACAGTCTCCATCGAAGCGCGCCATGGCGTGACGACCGGCGTATCGGCGGCCGATCGCGTCACGACGATACGCGCCGCCGCTGCAGTGGATGCCCGCCCGGAAGATGTGGTGCGGCCCGGCCATGTGTTCCCGCTGCGCGCGACGCCGGGCGGCGTCCTGATGCGCGCCGGCCATACCGAAGGCTCGGTCGACCTGGCGAGCCTGGCCGGCTTGTCGCCTTCTGCAGTCTTGTGCGAGTTGATGAATCCGGATGGCACCATGATGCGCGGCGATGCCATCGAACAATTCGCGCAACTGCATGGCATGCCGATCCTCACCATCGCTGAGTTGATTGAGTGGCGCAAGCGCGGCTAAGCCCGTGAAACGGAGCGGCTTGAACGGCCGCTCCCTTCGGGCTGAACGCCGAAGTAACCAGAACTGTTCTATTTTGAGGTCGTATGGAGTTATTAAGCCTGGAGATTGGTTTAAGTTCATGGATGGTGAACAGGTGGAGCACTGGTGGGAGGTCGAAGTATGTATTGACGTCGACGGCGTTGACGTGTCGTACAAGCGGTGTGTTCCAATTTCGTGATCAGGCTCGCTTTTTGAACGCAGGATTGACTTCCTGTCTCGGTTGTCGGCGCTTCCCGGGGCTGTATAGCCAGGTAACGAGTATCGTTGCAGCCATCGCCCCGAGCAGTTGGGCGGCCACGTAGCCTGACACGTCTTCAAGCCGGATTCCAGCCACGCTGTCGCTAACTGACCGTGCCAAAGTGAGGGCCGGGTTGGCGAAAGAGCTCGATGCGGTGAACCAGTAGGCGGAAATAATGTAGGCGGCAACGGCAAAGGGCGTCAATGCCGGAAGGTTGCGCGCACAGCCGCTGATGACGCAAATCAGGCCAAAGGTGGCCAGGAACTCACTCCACCATTGCGCTGCACCGGTCCTGGCGTGGGAGGCGGCGGCAAACATCGGTTCGCCAAACATGGCGTGTGCTGCAGCCACGCCCGCAAAGGCACCAAGGACCTGGGCCGCCATGTAGGGCAATGCGTCGCCCCATCTCATGCCTCCTTGCCATGCCTCAGACATTGTGACCACAGGGTTCAAATGAGCGCCGGAGATGGCGCCGAAAGCCAGGATCAGCGCCAACAGTCCGGTGGCGCTGGCGACCGAGTTCGCGAGCAGTGCGATAGCGGCATTGCCACCAGCCAGGCGGTCGGCCATGACGGCTGAACCAACCACCATGGCCAGCAGCAGCGCCGTGCCAAGGCTTTCCGCGGCAAGGCGTCTTGCGAGCGTCATGCCTGGGCGCGGACGGCGTCCACCGCATCGAGGATTGCTTCACCTGTGGCGGGAGCGCGCAGCGGTGGATTGACCTTGTATCCGCCGACCGAAGCCACCGCATCGCGTATGGCCAGGAACACGGAGAACGGCAGAAGCAGCGGCGGTTCGCCGACGGCCTTGGAGCGGTGGATGCTGTCGAAGGGGTTGCGGTTCTTGAACAGCCGCACGTTGAAGTCTTCGGGGCAGTCGGACACGCCGGGAATCTTGTAAGTCGACGGCGCGTGCGTCATCAGCTTGCCCTGCTGGTTCCACCACAGTTCTTCCGTTGTCAGCCAGCCCATGCCCTGCATGAAGGCGCCTTCCACCTGGCCGACGTCGATGGCAGGGTTGAGGGAATTGCCGGCGTCGTACAGGCAATCTGCCTTCAGCAGCTTCCATTCGCCGGTCAGGGTATCGACGATGACCTCGGACACCGAGGCGCCGTAGGCGTAGTAGCCGAAGGGATTGCCGCTCATGCTCTCGCGGTCCCAGCTCAGGCCCGGTGTGGCGTAGAAGCCATCGGACCATAGCTGCACGCGCGCCAGGTAGGCTTTCTGTACCAGGTCGGCGAACGGAATTACGGTTTCGCCGGCAAACACGGTGCCGTTGGCGAGGATGACTTCTTCCGCTGCCACGCCGAACGACTTCGCAGCGAATTCCGCCAGGCGCTTGCGCAGCGTATGGGCGGCGTCCTGCGCGGCCTTGCCGTTCAGGTCCGCGCCGGTAGATGCGGCGGTGGCGGAGGTGTTGGCGACCTTGCTGGTATCGGTGGCGGAGGCGCGCACGCTGGAAATCGGAATCCCCAGTTCATGCGCCACTACCTGGCATACCTTGGTGTTGATGCCCTGGCCCATTTCAGTGCCGCCGTGGTTCACCAGCACCGAGCCGTCGACGTAGATATGCACCAGCGCGCCGGCCTGGTTGAAATGAGTGACGTTGAAGGCGATGCCGAACTTCACCGGCGTCAGCGCCAGGCCTTTCTTCAGTACCGGGCTGCTTGCGTTGAAGGCGCGGATGGCCTCGCGGCGGGCGCGGTAGGCGGTCTCGCTTTCCAGTTGGGCCACCAGTTCGTGGATGACGTTGTCCTTCACTTTCTGGCCGTACTGCGTGACGTTGCGGCCTTCCTCGTCGTTGCGGCCGTAGAAGTTCAGCTTGCGCACGTCCAGGGCGTCCTTGCCCAGGTTGCGCGCGATCTCGTCGACGATATATTCGATGGCGATGGCGCCTTGCGGGCCGCCGAAGCCGCGGAAAGCGGTATTCGATTGCGTATTGGTCTTGCCGGCCATGGCGCGGATGTCCACGTCCGACAGGTAGTAGGTGTTGTCGAAGTGGCAGATGGCGCGCGTCGCTACAGGCGCCGACAGGTCGGCCGAGAAACCGGCGCGTGTCACCATCTGCACTTTTGCGGCGGTGATCAGGCCCTGGTCGTCGTAGCCGATTTCGTACTCGTAGTAGAAGCAGTGGCGCTTGCCGGTGACCATCATGTCGTCGTCGCGGTCGGCGCGCAGCTTGACGGGGCGCTTCAGGCGCGCGGCGCTGACTGCGGCGCAGGCGGCCCACAGCGCGGACTGCGATTCCTTGCCGCCGAAGCCGCCGCCCATGCGGCGGCATTCCACCACCACGGCGTGCGACGGGTAGTGCAGGGCGTGCGATACGACGTGCTGCATTTCGGTCGGGTGCTGGGTCGAGCAGTAGACGTGCATGCCGTTGCCTTCCTTCGGAATGGCATACGAAATCTGGCCCTCCAGGTAGAACTGCTCCTGGCCGCCGACGTGCAGCTTGCCCTTCAGGATGTTCGGGGAGCGTTCGAAGGCCGCTTGCGCATCGCCGCGCGTCAGGCGCATTGGCGGTACGACGAAGGATTCGGCGTCGCGCGCGGCTTCGGGCGTCAGGATGGCGGGCAGTTCTTCGTACTGGATGTCGGCCTTGCGGGCGGCACGGCGCGCGTTGTCGTGCGTGTCGGCGACAACGATGAAGACCGGCTGGCCGACGTATTCCAC
>CAMLSG010000332.1 GCA_946482635.1 uncultured Duganella sp. | reverse complement strand
GCGAACGCCATGTCGGATGCGCCGATCTGCAGCGGGATCATCCAGTTGGCGAAGCCGACGAAGGCCGGCATGATCGCGCCGAACACCATCACCAGGCCGTGCATGGTGGTCAGCTGGTTGAAGAACTCAGGCTGGAAGAACTGCAGGCCCGGTTTGAACAGTTCGGTACGGATCATCAGCGCCAGCACGCCGCCGGACAGCAGCATGATGAACGAGAACCACATGTACAGGGTACCGATGTCCTTGTGGTTGGTCGCGAACAGCCAACGGCTCAAGCCGTGTGGGTGATCGTGTGCGTGATCGTGGTCGCCGTGGGCGTGATCGTGTGCGTGATCGATAGTGCTCATGTAATGCTCCTAATTACTTGGCGCGAGCAGCCACAACTTCGGCTGGCTGAACGATGTTTTCCGCTGGCTTATTCGACCAGTTGTTGCGGGTGTAGGTGATGACAGCCGCGATATCGGTATCCGACAGTTGCTTCCATGCCGGCATTTCGGATGGGTACTTGCCCGATTTCTTACCGTGCAGCAGCACATTGATCTGTTCGGCTTTCGGGCCGTTCACCACTTCGGAGCCGTCCAGTGGCGCGAAGGCGCCCGGCACGCCCTTGCCGTTTGCCTGGTGGCAGACTGCGCAATTAGCGGTGTAGACTTTTTCGCCCTTGGTCTTCAGTTCGTCGATGGTCCAGGTCTTGTTCGGATCGTCTGCCAGGGCAGCCATTTCCTTCTTCTTGCCGTTGACCCAGGCGGTGTACTCTTCGGCGGTCACGACCTTGACCACGATCGGCATGAAGGCGTGCTCTTTACCGCACAGTTCGGCGCAGTTGCCGCGGAAGGTGCCGGTGTATTCAGCCTTGAACCAGGTGTCGCGCACGAAGCCGGGGATCGCATCCTGCTTGACGCCGAAGGCCGGGATCATCCAGGCGTGGATCACGTCGTTGGCGGTGGTGACGATGCGGATCTTCTTGCCGACCGGGACCACGACTTCGTTGTCCACTTCCATCAGGTAGTTTTCGTTGCGCTTGCCGGTGAATTCTTCGCCAGGGTTGCCCACTTGCGAGCGCGGGGTCGACAGGTTGGAGATGAAGGAGATGCCTTCGCCTTCGCCCTTCAGGTAGTCATAGCCCCATTTCCACTGCATGCCGGTGGCTTTGATGGTGATGTCGGCGTTGGAGGTGTCTTTCATGGCAACCACGGTCTTGGTTGCTGGCAGTGCCATGCCGATAACGATCAGGAAAGGAACGACGGTCCAGGCGATTTCAACGGCGGTGGATTCGTGGAAGGTGGCGGCTTTGTGGCCGACCGACTTGCGGTGCTTGAAGATCGAGTAGAACATCACGCCGAAGACGGCGACGAAGATGACCATAATGATGACCATCATCATGGTGTGCAGGTCGTAGATGTTTTCAGCGATCTTTGTTGCAGGAGCCTGCAGGTTCAACTGATGGACCATCGGACCGCCGGTGCCACCGGTCTTTGCCGTGTAGTCGCCGGCCGCTGTCGCCGCAGGCTCTGCCCACGCCGGCATTGCTGCGGCGGTAACGGCCAAGCCGAGCATCAACGATTGAAGTCGCTTCGCAAGTTTCATGTTTTCCCCAACCACCCAAAAATAAAGAAGATTTTTGTGCGCCAGGCCCGCCTAACCGCGGACCCGCCGCACGCTAAACACCTAAAGGCTCCGAGCCAAGCCAGCGCGAAATTACGCGTCCGGACTGTGCTGGAACCTTGAAAAACACTGCCGATGACCACACATCATCGATAGCTTTGTTGCCATATTTGCCTGGCCTGAACCGCCTTGTCGCGTTCGCCTGGGCGAAGTCTTGGCAAAATTAGCTAAAGATTATACTCAGTGAACATGTCCTACATCAAGGGCAGCACACCCCTCACTGTGGTATACGCAAGTAACTTCGCCCTTTCCTGCCTATTTTTTAGGCTTCCTTGGCAGGTCAAAACGGATGATCGCTTCGCCGCTGCTGGTGACCTTTGGGGCCGGGCGGAACGCGTGGCCGTAGATCACCTCAAACGTCAGCGCCAGCTTGCCGTCCGCACGGCGCTGCTTTTCCAGGCCTTGCAGCATGCGCTGGTATGCCTGTTTTCCGAGCAGCCCCTTGCGGCGCGTCTGCAGCGGATTGCCGCCCAGCGCGCGGGCATCGGCCAGCAGCTTGTCGGCGCTGTCGTAAGTGACCGTGATCTTTTCCATATCCATCACCGGCTCGGCAAAGCCGGCTTCCACCAGCTGGTCGCCGAAGTCGTGCATGTCAACGAAGGGCAGCGTATGCGGCGCCAGGTCGACTTCGGCGAAGGCGGTGCGCAGTTCCTGCAGCGTATCCGGGCCGAAGCACGAGAACATCAGCAGGCCGCCCACTTTCAGCACCCGATGCCATTCCGCAAACACGCGGTCGGGCTGCGGGTGCCAGTGCAGCGCAAGGTTAGACCAGACCAGGTCGGCGTTGTTCCGCGCCAGCGGCAGGTCGGCCATATCGGCGCACAGGTAGTCAATGCCGGATTTTGCTGGTAGCAATTTGCCAATCAACTGGCTCAGGCCAGTCTTGCCGGCCTGGCCACGGGCGGCGGCAATCATGGCGGGCGAGGTGTCGACGCCCAGGATCTGGGCGGCGGGATAGCTCTTTTGCAAG
Organism: uncultured Duganella sp.; assembly: GCA_946482635.1. Next base: position 1,411 of record CAMLSG010000332.1, on the reverse strand, counting down.
GCCGGCAAGTCCGGGCCGGTGCCGCAGCCGGCGTCGATCACGCGCAACGGGTTCACTTTGACCAGTTGCAGGCGCTCGTGCATGCGGCTGGCAATCTCGCGCCGCAGGAAGTCGGCTTCCGCCACGCGGGCCGGGTCGGCGAACAGGGCGCGGACTCGATCCAGGTCAATAGGAGCGCTTAATTTCGGCGGTTTTGCTGGGGCTTGCATATTTAATACGGTTCTTTAATGGGATAATCCGGGCAGTTTACTCGTTCGCGGGGATTTGCGATGGGTAGTGCATTTGCCAATGGCCTGCTGGCCGCCCTATTGCCCTGTAATTGCGTGCTGTGCGGCGCCTGCGGACCAGCTTTGCTCTGCCCCGGCTGCCGCCAGCAGTTCTTCAGCACCGCCATCGCGCGCTGCCCTGTCTGCGCCAATCCGCTGCCGTCCACGGCGTCCACCAGCCCTGGGCTGCTGCACCCGGTACCATGCGGCCGCTGCCAGGCCGACCACCCTGCCTTCGACGCTACCGTGGTGGCCGCCGACTACGCCCTTCCGGTCGATCGCCTCGTGCTTCAGTTAAAATTCGCCCGCCAGCTCGCGCTGGCGCGCCTGTTTGCCACCCTGCTGGCGGAGGCGGTGCAGCGCGCCGACGCCGGGGCTTGCCCGCGGCCCGCCCTGCTCTGCCCCGTGCCGCTTGGCCTGCAGCGCCTGTCGGAGCGCGGCTTCAACCAGGCGCTGGAAATTGCCCGACCGCTGGGCAAGGCGCTCGGCATCGCCGTCCTTGCCAGGCTCGCAGTACGCGTGCGCGACACGCAGGCCCAGAGCAGCACGCCGCATGGCGCGCGCCACGCCAATATCGCGCATGCCTTCGCCATCCCCGACCGGGCGCTGGTCGAAGGCCGGCATATCGGCCTGGTGGACGATGTGATGAGCAGCGGCCAGACATTGCAGGAACTGGCCGCGACATTGAAGCGCCATGGCGCCGCGCGCGTGACGAACTATGTGTTCGCCCGCACGCCCCCGAATATGAATTAGGAGAAGAACTTGTTTCACGTAGTGCTGGTCAACCCGGAAATCCCACCCAACACGGGCAACGTGATCCGCCTGTGCGCCAACACCGGCGCGCAGCTTCACCTGATCGAGCCGCTCGGCTTCCCGCTCGACGACGCCAAGATGAAGCGCGCCGGCCTCGATTACCACGAGTATGCGCAGATGAAGGTGCACAAGGACTGGGCCGCTTTCCTGGCCGACGTCCAGCCCGACACCAGCCGCATGTTCGCCATGACGACCCACGGCTCGCGCCCCTTCGCCGAACTGGCTTTCCAGCCCGGCGACGTCTTTGTGTTCGGCAGCGAAACCCGTGGCCTTGCACCCGAGTTCCGCGAATCCTTCCCGACCGAACAGCGCATCCGCCTGCCGATGATGCC
>CAMLSG010000331.1 GCA_946482635.1 uncultured Duganella sp. | reverse complement strand
GAATATGCGGTCAAGGTCCTGCTCAAATTCCTGTTGCTGGAGCGCCAGAGCATGCCGGTCGCAGATGTGGCGCCGCTGTTCGCATCGATCCCGTTGATGCAGGCGATCGCCAGCCGCCACCTTGGCATGAGCACCGAGCAACTGGCCGCGTGGACCGTCAAACAACTGGTGCGCGCCTGCAGCGCACGCGTTGAGAACGACATCCTCCTCAACGACGGCTAAGCTATACTGGGCCGCATGAGCGCCCAATCCCCGCATGTCCAGCATGTCAGGCAGGTTCTGTTATGGCCATTGCGGCTGATGCCGCCCGATGGGGCCGAGCGCGCGCATGCGCGGCCCTGGGAACTTCTGGGACCTGATTCGCCATGGCGCGAAGTCACTTCGGCGCAGGATGCCAGTCCCGCTTTCCAGGAGCGCTATTACACCGAATTCGTCAGCTTCCTGCCTTATGTGCAGCGTTTCCTGTTTGGCGCCGGCCAGCGCCGCATCTTCCGCCGCAAGGATATCGCCAAGGTACGCGTGACCACCCAGCCCGGCACCGAGCCGCGCGTGCTGGATGTGCACAATCTCTGCCTGCATTTCTTCTTCGACGTCGACATCGTTCTGCTGGTGATGGAAGTCGGCGCCAACGACCTGCCTTTCGACGAAGCACAGGATTTGCTGTACCGCTTCGGCCGCGCCTACCCAGCCGGCTGGGATGACGCGGGCAACGCATTGCATTGCATGCATGGCGTCGAATGGCTCGATGCCGACGGCCGCCTGCTGGTGCAATCCGATGCGCAGGAACGGCAAGCCTTCATCGACCAGGTAGTTCGCCACCAGGCGCCGCGTATCGCTTCACACTGGCGCTACCTGCTGGAGCCGATGGAGCCCGATGCTCCCGGAGCCACGGCAGCGTTGCGGTACCGCCAGGTGGAGTACTACCGTATGCCGATGATGGCCTACCTCGCTGTCGACCGGCCGAACGAGCTCTCGCCGGCGGACTTTGCGGCCCTTGGCACGATGGCCGGCACCTCCTCCGCGCCCGCCGATGCCCAGCGCACGCAGTCGGACGGTGTCGACCGCCGCTATTTCTACGACCGCTTCTGGTGCAATGGCGGCGCTGCGCCCTACACGCGCTATATCTGCAGCGGCTATGCGCTGGTCGTGGTGGGCGACGCGGCTTCGCAATTCTTCTGCTGCAAGGAGCGCGGCGTGCTGTCGCAGTTCCGGCACCAGCACTTCCTGCTCTTCATGATCGCCCACCTGCAGAAGGCATCCCTGCTGATGTTTTCCGATCGCCTGGCGGAAGCGCTGACGGAACTGCAGGTGACGGATGCCGACAGCGTGCGCTCCTTCAAGCGCCGCATCCGCTACGCCTTCGAGAGCTTCCTGCGTTTCACGCATCGCTACTGGTTCACCGAAATCTCGGACCAGCAGCAGATCCGCGCGCTGTTCCGCATGTGCGGCCAGCACCTCGACATCGAGCGTGCCTACGCCGAGGTGAAAACCCGCGTCGCAGACATGAACGGTTACCTGGAAGCGGATAGCCTGCGGCGCCAGGCCAATACCGTTGTGCGCCTGACGGTCGTCACCATTTTCGGCATGATCGGCACCATCACCACCGGCTTCCTCGGCATGAATCTTCTGGCGGAAGCCGATGCGCCAATGTCGCGCCGCGTATGGATATTCGGTTCGGTGTTCGTCATCACTACCGCGCTCACCGTGTACACGATGGCGAAGTCCAAGCGCCTGTCCGACTTCCTCGATGCGCTGTCCGACGAGCGCCTGTCGGTTTGGACCAAGGTAAAGGCCTTGGTCGGGGTGTGGCGTTCCTAAATTGACAATATTTCATGCGCGCTGCAAGATCAGGTTTTATATCGCCTGTGAGCCTTCATGAAGCCAAGCCGCATCGCCACCGCAGTAGCCCTTTGTTTCTCCCTGTCGGGATTTGCCTGCGCCAGCAACGCGCCGATTACGCGCGTGACCCTGTATTCCGGGACCGCCACCGTGGAGCGCCAAGCCCAGGTCGGCCCTGGCATGAAGGAACTGGAGATCACCGGTTTGCCCGCCAATTTCGACGCGCAGACGCTGCGCATCCAGGCTTCCCCGGGCGTGCAGGTCGGCCAGGTCGTGACGCGCGACGTGGGACAGGCGGAGGCAGTCAGCCCGCGCGAAGCGGAGCTGGAAGCGAAATTACAGGCGCTGGAGGACAGCCGCGACCTGCTGAACGTGGAAATTGAGTCGTCCGTACTGGTCAAGAACTACCTGTCCAAGCTGAATGGTGGCGAGAATGCCTCGACGCCGGTCGACGGCAAGTCTCTCGGTGCCGCGGTCGACACGATCAAGCGCGGCGGCCGTGAAGCGTTGGCGCAGATCCAGCGCAGCCAGGTCCAGCTGCGCGAGATCGACAAGAAAATAAAGACGGTGCAGCGCGAACTGGAGAAAGCGCGTAGCGGGGCGCGCGACCAGCGCAGCATTACCGTTACCGTCGCGGCGCAGCAGGCTGGCAGTGTCCAGCTTTCCTATCAGGTCAATCGTGCGGGCTGGAAGCCGGCTTACCGTGCCTCCCTGAATTCCACGACCTCCACCATCGAACTGGAACGCATGGCGGTCGTTGCGCAGAAGTCCGGCGAGGATTGGAGCGGGGTTGAAATGCGGCTGTCTACCGGCCAGCCCCGCCTGTCGCCACAGGCTCCAGAGCCTGTGCCGCAGCGCCTGACCTATTACCCGCCACGGCCGCCACAGGAGTCGCGCGCCTTGGCCGCTCCGGCATACGCGCCGGAGCCGGTGGCGCGGGCCGTGGCCCCTGTGACACTTACCGGATCACGCATTGCGACGGACAACTTCATCCCGCCTGTGCTGGAGACGCAAGGCGCCTTCGATACGGAATTTGCCGTGCCCAACCGCGTCACCCTGGCATCCGACGGCCGTGAAATCACACTGGCCCTGTCGACCCTGAAGGTCGCCGCCAAGCAGCGCGTGCGCGTCGTTCCCCGCCAGGAGAAATTCGCCGTGATAACGGCGGAAGCCGAGCGTCCATCCGGCGTCTGGCTGAACGGGAATATCCAGTTATTCCGCGATGGCGGCTATGTCGGCGCTACTCATTGGAACACCCAAGCGTCGGACAAGCTGGCGCTGTCCTTCGGCCGCGATGACCTGGTGCGCGTCACGGTGGATCGCGCCGACCAGCAATCGGGCAGCCGCGGATTCCTGTCGCAGCGCGGCGAACAGCAGGTGGCGGACGTGTTCACGATCAGCAGCTTCCACAAGACGCCGGTCGACTTGCTGGTGCTGGAATCGACGCCTGTCAGCGCGTCGGAAGAAATCAAGGTGAAGCAGGTGTTCTCGCCGCAGCCTGGCATTGCGGCGTGGGAGCAGCGCCAGGGCGTGGTCGGTTGGGAAAAAACCATGGCGCCAAATGAGACCATGAAGATCAATGTCGGCTACAACATCAGCTATCCGAAAGAGGGTACAGTAGGCGGCATGCAAAACTTCTGAGGCTGGCGCCATGACACTACCTACTGTATTGCAGAACCTGACGCTTCCGGTCATTGCATCGCCCATGTTCATCGCCAGCGGCCCGGCGCTGGTGGCGGCGCAATGCAAGGCGGGTATCGTCGGTTCCTTCCCTGCACTGAATGCACGGCCGAAGGAATTGCTCGATACCTGGCTGACGGACCTGCAAAAGGAACTGGCCGACTACCAGGCCGCCAACCCCGGCGTGCGCGTGGGCCCGATCGCGGTCAACCAGATCGTCCACCATTCCAATGAGCGTCTGGAACATGATGTGGAAGTGTGTGTGCGCCACAAGGTGCCGATCATCATTTCCTCGCTGCGAGCGCCGCCTGTGGAAATGTTGGATGCTATCCACAGCTACGGCGGCATCGTACTGCATGACGTGATCAATATCCGCCACGCGCAGAAGGCGCTGGAAGCGGGCGTCGATGGCCTGATCCTGGTAGCCAGCGGCGCTGGCGGCCATGCCGGGACGCTGTCGCCGTTTGCGCTGGTGGGCGAAGTGCGGCGCTTCTTCGACGGTCCGCTGGCGCTGTCCGGATCGATCGCGACCGGCGACGCGGTGCTGGCCGCGCAGGCGATGGG
>CAMLSG010000330.1 GCA_946482635.1 uncultured Duganella sp. | reverse complement strand
TTGCGGCCGCTGTATTCTTCCTCGATGTTGTCGCGGTAGAAGCTCCACGCGCTGCCCGAGGTGGACAGGCGCTGCCAGACGTCGCGCCCGACGCCCTCGTAATCGATGGCGCTGCCGTCGTCGAATTCGACGCGCAGCATGCGTGCGCGCTCGTCATAGCCGATGGCGCGCAGCTTGCCTGCGTTGATGCGTTTCATTTCCATGTCATTGCCCCTTTCCCAGCCGGCGCGCGGCGCGCGCCACCAGCTCATGTGCTTCCGCGAACAGCGCCGGCTGCGCTGCGGCGCAACTGGCGCGTTCGGCAGCGATGCGCTGCCGGTCCTGCTCCAGGTTCTGCAAGGTCAGCGCCATGCCAAAACCAGTGGCCGGCGCACCTGACAGCATGCGCCGCATCATCTCTTCGCCCAGCGCCGGCTTCTGGTGCCCGGCTTCCCAGTACCAGTGCGTCGTGCCTTTCTCGTGCGGGCCGGGAATCGCCTCGCAATTGAATTCGCCGAAGCCGCTGAAATCATGCACCACGATATGCGCTTGCGGATAGCGGCGGCGCGCCGCCTCCGCTTCTTCCAGGACGATGCGCTTCCATTCCTCGAAGCGCGGCCACATGCCGCTCTCTTCGTACAGCGCCAGCAACTGCGCGTGGTAGGCGTAAATCATCAGGCGCAGGTCGACGCCGGGATTGTCGCCGGCCGCAGCGTCGACCAGGGCGCGCAATTCCGCCCGCAGGCCCTCGCGGTCAAGGTCGCCGGCCGACTTTTTCACCAGCGAAGCGGCGTTTTCTTCCGCGCGCTGGCGGAAGATCTTGTAGTAGCCGTCGTAGCGCGCAAACTTGATGTACTGGTTCAAAGGATTCAAGCCACGCTCCGTCATGGTCTCTGCCTCGCGGTCGCCCTGCATGGCAAAGGTGGCCGCCGCATCGCGCAAGGCGGCCAACGAGAACAGGCTTTCCACCCGCCATCCCAGCCTGGCAGCGCCCGCCACAGCCGGCTGGCGCGCCCCGCCGCGCTGGCCCGGCGCCAGCAAGGCATCGTGGAAATCGACGCCGGCCATCACGCGCGAAGGCTTGACGCCCAGGCCGCGCAGGTACTGCAACTGCCCTACCGCCACCATGGTGCCGGTGCCCGCCAATCCCAGGTTGTATGCGCCGCCGCCCAGCAGGGGGCTGTCCGGGTCAAAACCGACTTCCACCCGCGAATTGCCAAGCAGGAACTGGGTAGCGCCAAGGCGCTGGGCGCCGGCCAGCTTGATTTCGTTGCGGAAGTGCTGCGGCACCGGCTTGTCCGCATTCAGGCCGGGCTTGCGCACCACCCCATACAGGCTATACGGATCGGCCAGCACGACGACACTGGCTACCAGCAACAGGCCCGCCAGCATGGCCAGGCCCAGTTTGCGCAAATAATGATGGTGCAATGCGTTGGACATGGTCAGAACTGGAAATAAAGGAATTCGCTCGGCCGCGACAGGGCCAGCAGGCAAAGCACCGCCAGCATGCCGGCCGCCAGCGCAGGGCGCGGCGCGGGCAGCCAGGCCAGCCGCGCCGGCGCGGCCGTGCCGTCATGGTCGAGGGCAGGCTCGAAGCGATGCATGATCTGCTGCGTGTTGGGCGCGCAGAAGGCGACCAGCGCGGCCACCAGCACCCAGCACCAGGTTTCGATGAACTGGGTGGCGCCGCCCAGCGTCCATTTGATGCCCAGCGAGGCCAGCGCGCTGTGCAGCCCGCCCAGGCGCGCGCCGATCGCGTCCGGCAGCGCCACGCCATACTGGCCCGACATGCCGGCCACGATGCGCAGTGCGGACGGCAAATCCGCCGCCCGGAAGAAGACCCAGGCATAGGCCACGGCGATGAAGGTCAGCGCCCACGCCGCGCACGCGCCCATCCGGCCGCCGCCTTGCCAGCCCAGGCGGGCTTTGAGCACCTGCCATGCGTGGGCTATCACCAGGTAGGCGCCGTGCAGGCCGCCCCACAGGACGAAATTCCAGCTGGCGCCGTGCCACAGGCCGCCCAGCAGCATGGTCACCATCAGGTTCAACTTGGCGCGCACGGCGCCGTGGCGGTTGCCGCCCAGCGGGATGTACAGGTAGTCGCGCAGGAAGCGCGACAAGGTCATATGCCAGCGCCGCCAGAATTCGACGATATTCAGCGATTTGTAGGGTGAATTGAAGTTCAGCGGCAGGTGCACGCCGAACATGCGCGACAAGCCGATGGCCATGTCCGAATAGCCCGAGAAATCGAAATACAGCTGGAAGGAGTATGCCAGCACGCCGCCCCATGCCATCAGCAGCGTCGGTTCGCCCGGCGCCGCGAACAGCGCATTGGCGTAAGGCGCCAGCGTGTCGGCCAGCAGCGTCTTCTTGGCCAGGCCGATGATGAAGATGGTGGCGCCCACGGAGAAATTGTCTGCGCGCGGCAAGGCATTCCGCGGGTCGGCGAACTGCGGCATCATTTCCTTATGATGCAGCACGGGCCCTGCCACCAGGTGCGGGAAGTAGGTGACGAACAGCAGGTAGTGGATGAAACGCCCTTCCTGCACAAAGCCGCGTGCGGTATCGACCAGGAAGGCGATCTGGGTAAAGGTGAAGAACGAAATGCCGATCGGCAGCACCACCTGCAGCACGTCCGCATGCTGGCCGGTCAGGCTGGTGTAGAAGAAGTTGGCGTACTTGTAGTAGCCAAGCAGCACCAGGTTGGCAGCGACCGCGCCGCCCAGCCACCAGTTGCGCGCCCGGCCCTGGGCGCGGCGAATTGCTTGCGCGCAGCCGTAGTTGGCGACGATGGAGCCGAGCAGCAGCGGCACGTAGCGCACGTCCCACCAGCCGTAGAAGAACAGCGATGCCAGCGCCAGCCAGGCGACGCCCCAGGCCGGGTTGCGGCGCGCGAGCAGGAAATAGCCGATCAGGGTGACCGGCAGGAAGCCTAACAGGAAGCTGAATGAATTGAATAGCATGGTTGAAAAATGTTATCACCCATGCAATAGCACTTCAATACTCGATTGCCACTTCCTGCGCCCCCAGGCCCTGTTCCAGCGCGATTTTCAGCGCATCCGAGGGCGCCACGCGCCACTCGTCGCCAAGTTGCAACACACAGTCGATGCCTTGCGGCTTGACGCGCATGGAAACCGGCAGGCCGTATTCATCGCGGTGCGGGCCGAGGATTTCGGCCAGCTTGGCCGACGCCACCGCTTTCGGCAAGGACAAGCCAATCTGGCGGCCGAACTGGATGCGCGCGGCGGTGATGCTGTACACCTTTTCCGCCGAAATGCGCAGGCCGCCGGAGAAGCGGTCTTCCGACACCTTGCCCGTCACGCACAGGAATTCGTCTTCCTTGAACATATGCTTGTTCGGCTCGAAGACTTCGTTGTAGACGGTGACTTCGACCACGGCGGTCTTGTCGTCCAGCGTGACGATCAGCAGCTTGCCGCGCTGGGTCATCTGGGTGCGGATGCCGGAAATCACGCCGCACATCATGCGCGGTTCGCGCGACGGCTCGAGTTCGGACAGCTTGGTGCGCGCAAAGCGGCGCGCTTCCTGCTGGTAGGAGTCGAACATGTGGCCGGACAGGTAGTAGCCCAGCGCGATCTTTTCTTCCGCCAGCTTTTCGCGGTCGGTCCACGGCGTGGCGGCCACGTAATCGGGCGGCGCCACCAGGTCGGAATCGTCGCCGCCGAACAGGCTGACCTGGTTGGCCGACTTGGCTTCCTGGTCGGCGTATTCCATGGCGAAGCCCACGGAGGCAAACAGCACCGCGCGGTCGACGCCGAAGCAATCGAAGGCGCCGGAGCGGATCAGCGCCTCCACCGTGCGGCGGTTGATCTGCTTCTTGTCCACGCGCTTGCAGAAGTCGAACAGGCTGGTGAACGGGCCGCCCGCCTCGCGTGCGGCGATGATCGCCTCGATCGCGTTCTGGCCTGCGCCCTTCACGCCGCCCATGCCGTAGCGGATCTTGGTTGCCTTCTTGCCCGGCTCGCCGTCCGGGCGGAAGCGGTAGGAGGACTGGTTCACGTCCGGCGGCAGGATGGTCAGGCCGCACACGTCGATCGAGTCCTCGACCAGGATCTTGACCTTCTCCGTATCGTCCATGGCCAGCGACATGTTGGCTGCCATGA
>CAMLSG010000329.1 GCA_946482635.1 uncultured Duganella sp. | reverse complement strand
GGGCGCAGTATAGCTTGCGTCTAGCTTTCCTCGTCCAGCATTTTCTGGATTTCGGCGCGTTCCTTGGCGCTGACATGGCCGCCACGCAACGCCGCCATTACCAGCGCCTTGCCGGAGCCGGCGAAAGCCTTGTGGATCAAATCCTTCAGCAGGGAAGTCTGGATCGAATCCTGCTGTTCGGAAGGGGAGTAAATGTGGGCGCGCTGGCTTTCATCGCGGTTCAGCAAACCCTTGGTGTGCATGACTTGCAGCAGGCGCAGCACGGTGGCGTATTGCATATCCGGCCGTGTTTCGACAGCCGCCTCATGCACCTGCCGCGCCGTCGCCGGCCCTAGCGCAAACAAGAGGCGCAGCATTTCAAGTTCGCTAGGAGTAGGTTTTGGCAGGGCCATGATAGATCCAGGAAGAACATCGATGGATCTAGAATAAATGATCTAGACAGAAAAGTCTACTCTGCCGGCGACGGCTGAGCTCGTGTCCCATGGGGCCTGACCCCATGGTGTGACACGGGCTCAGCTGTGTTACCACTTCATTTCGCCTTTGGCGACTTTGGCGCTCAGTTGCAGGGCGCTTTCGAGGCCGGCTTGCGGGTAGGCGGACTTCATCGCTGCGACCAGGGCGGCGCTGTCGGCGGCGGCCGGGGTGGCGGCTTCGAAGCGGCGCAGGTAGCCGGCGGTGTAGCTGATCGCGTCCGGCGTCAGGGCGGAGCCGGGGGCGAAGTGGCCAGGCACCACCGTTACCGGCTTCAGCTTGGCCATGTCGTCCAGCACGGACAGCCATTGGGCGCGCGATTCAGGTGTCTGCGTATCCGCCACCCAGACGTGCAAGCCTTTGAATAGCACCACGCCGCCTACAACCGCTTTGATTGAGGGGATCCATACGTAGCTGCGGTCGCCCTGGCCTTTGATTTCCAGCTTTTTGCCTTCGATCTCGATATCGCCTTGCAGGAGTTCCGGCATCACTACGCCGCTTGGGGCATTGGCGCCGAGGATCGGCCCCCAGTAGGCCACTTTGGCTTGCCCTTTCTTTTCCATGGCGGCGATGGTGGTGCCGCGTGCCACGATGCGGGCTTGCGGGAAGGCGGCTTTCAGTACGTCCAGGCCGAAGTAGAAGTCCGGGTCGCCATGGCTGACGTAAATGGTGGTCAGGCGCTTGCCGCTGGCCTTGATCTGGGCTGCCAGCTTTTCCGCTTCGGCGCGCGAGAACTGGGCGTCGACCAGCACGGCGTCTTTTTCGCCTTTCACCAGTACGGAGGCAACTGGGAAGATGGCGGCTTCGCCTGGGTTGAAGACTTCCAGTGTCAGCGGGGCGGCGGAGGCGCCGGCGGTGCTTGCGGCGAGGGCGGCTGCGGCGAGGGTGTGCTTGATCATGTCTGAATTCCTTTGGGTAAGTAGATGACGCCAGTGTAGGCCGCTGGACATGATCGAAAAATAGGATATATTGAAACTGTTTATTGCTTAAATCGTTCATATGGACCGCATCGCCTCTGCCAACGTCTTTGTCACCATCGCCGATCGCGGCAGCCTGGCCGCTGCGGCCGAAGCACTTGATATGTCGCGCGCCATGGTGACCCGCTATCTGGCGGAGATGGAGGAATGGGCCGGGGCGCGCTTGCTGCACCGGACCACGCGTCGCCTGGGACTGACGGCGGCGGGGGAGGTGACGCTGGCGCGTTGCCGCGAATTGCTGGCGCTGGCCGGGGCGATTCCGGCGGCGGGCGACATTGGGGCTGGCGAGCCGCGCGGCTTGCTGCGCGTAGCTTGTGCGCAGTTCCTGGCGCAGACGGCGCTGGCCGATGCGCTGGCGGGCTTCCTGCGCCGGTACCCCCAGGTGACGGTGGACCTGCAGGTCGATAATCGTGCCGTCAACCTGGTCGAGCAGCGCATCGACCTGGCCATCCGGATTACCAATGCGCTGGAGATGAACCAGATCGCGCGCAAGCTGGGCGAGTGCCGCTCGATGCTGGCGGCAGCGCCGGCCTACCTGGCGGAGCGTGGCACGCCCGCTGGCCCGCAGGACCTGGCGCGGCATAACTGCCTGGCTTATAGCTATTTCGGCAAGAGCGTATGGGCACTGGCGGGCATTGACGGCGCCGTGGTGGAGGTGCCGGTCAGCGGCAACCTGTCCTCGAATGAATCGATGGCTTTGCTGGCGGCGGCCGGGCAGGGCGCCGGCATCGCCATGCAGCCGCGCTTTGTGGTCGCGCCGGAGGTGGCGGCGGGCCGGCTGGTGGAAGTCTTGCCGGACTGGCAACCGCAAGCACTGGGAATTCATGCCATTTATACATCGCGCCAGCACATGCCGCCTGCGCTGCGGGCCTTGCTCGATTACCTGGCTGACTGGTTCGCCCGCCGCGGTGCCGAGTTTTAGTTGTTTCAGTTCAATGACAGTGCTATGCTAGGCGACCGTTTTTGGAAAATCTGGAAACAACAGAGCCCTTCCCCCACAACTTGATGTGCAATCCGCTAACCGGTCAGGCCGTGTCGCGGAAGGTTTGAACAACCCGCTAATTCCTCGCGAAGCGCGAAGAAAGGTGAGCAAAGAAATGATGCAACAACAGACGTCCAATTCCTACCTGTTTGGTGGGAACGCGCCGTACGTAGAAGAACTGTACGAGGCGTACCTCGAGAATCCTGGCTCCGTGCCAGACAACTGGCGCCAGTATTTCGACGCCATGCAGAACGTGCCGGCAGTAGACGGCAGCGCCAAACCAGACGTCGTTCACTCGTCCGTCATCGCCTCCTTCGCCGAACGCGCGAAAGCAGGTCCAATCCGCACCATCGTCGCTTCGTCCGACGCCGAAATGGGCCGCAAGCGCGTGGCCGCCACCCAGCTGATCGCAGCCTACCGCTACCTGGGCTCTCGCTGGGCAAACCTGGACCCGTTGCAGCGCCAGGAACGTCCGAGCATTCCGGAACTGGAACCATCCTTCTACGGCTTCACCGATGCCGACCAGGACACCGTTTTCAACATCAGCAACACCTACTTCGGCCCAGAGACCGCGACCCTGCGCGACCTGACCAACCTGCTGAAGGACACCTACACCCGTTCCGTCGGCGCGGAATACATGTACATCTCCGACCCGGCCGAAAAGCGCTGGCTGCAGGAGCGCCTGGAGTCGATCCGTTCGACCCCTAACTTCACCGCCGAAAAGAAAAAGCACATCCTGGAGCGCCTGACCGCCGCTGAAGGCCTGGAACGCTACCTCCACACCAAGTACGTCGGCCAGAAGCGCTTCTCGCTGGAAGGCGGCGAGACCTTCATCGCTTCGATCGATGAAATCATCCAGCGCGCCGGCGAAAAAGGCGTGCAGGAAATCGTGATCGGCATGGCCCACCGCGGCCGCCTGAACGTGCTGGTGAACACCCTGGGCAAGGCGCCTAAGGACCTGTTCGAAGAATTCGAAGGCAAGCACGCCGACGACCTGCCGGCCGGCGACGTGAAATACCACCAGGGCTTCTCGTCCGACATCTCCACCGCAGGCGGCCCTGTGCACCTGTCTCTGGCGTTCAACCCGTCCCACCTGGAAATCGTCAACCCGGTGGTTGAAGGTTCCGTAAAGGCCCGCATGGACCGCCGCGGCGACGCGCACGGCGCGCAAGTGCTGCCGATCCTGGTGCACGGCGACGCGGCATTCGCCGGCCAGGGCGTTGTGATGGAAACCCTGAACCTGGCGCAGACCCGCGGCTACGGCACCGGCGGCACCGTGCACATCGTGATCAACAACCAGATCGGCTTCACCACCTCCGATCCGCGCGATGCACGTTCCACCATTTACTGCTCCGACGTCGTGAAGATGATCGAAGCGCCTGTGCTGCACGTGAACGCCGACGATCCTGAAGCCGTGGTACTGGCTTCCCAGATCGCCCTGGACTACCGCCTGCAGTTCAAGAAAGACATCGTTGTCGACATCATCTGCTACCGCAAACTGGGCCACAACGAGCAGGACACCCCGGCGCTGACCCAGCCGCTGATGTACAAGAAGATCGCCAAGCACCCAGGCACCCGCAAGCTGTACGCGGACAAGCTGATTACCCAGGGCGTGATCCCGGCCGACGGCGGCGACGCCATGGTGGCCGCTTACCGCGCTGCGATGGACCAGGGCAAGCACACCATCGATCCGGTGATCTCCAACTTCAAGAACAAGTACGCCGTTGACTGGCTGCCGTT
>CAMLSG010000328.1 GCA_946482635.1 uncultured Duganella sp. | reverse complement strand
CGGCCGATGTAGCGGTTCTTGATGAAGCCTTCGCGGTAGTCCACGCCCAGGCGCATCGCCAGCTGGATGGCGGCGGGACGCGAGGAGTCGGGAATCGGCATCACGACGTCGATGCCTTCAGCCAGGCCTTCGCGCTTGATCTTGTCGGCCAGGTATTCGCCCATTTTCAGGCGGGTGTTGTACACGGAGGCGCCGTCGATCACCGAGTCGGGACGCGCCAGGTACACGTATTCGAATACGCATGGATTCAGCTTCGGCGCATCGGCGCAGATCTGCGCGTGCAGCTTGTTGTCCATGTCGATGAAGATCGCTTCGCCCGGCAGCACGTCGCGTACGAAGCGGAAGCCCATGCCTTCCAGCGCCACGGATTCGGAGGCCACCATGTATTCGGTGCCTTCGGCCGTTTCGTTGACGCCCAGGCACAGCGGGCGAATGCCGAACGGGTCGCGGAAGGCCAGCATGCCGCTGCCTGCAATCTGCGCCACCGCTGCATAGCCGCCGCGCACGCGCTTGATCAGCACCGTCACCGCCTGGAAGATGTTGGCCGGAGTCAGGGTGACGTCGGTGGAGGCTTTCTGGATCTCGTGCGCCAGCACATTCAACAGCACTTCCGAATCGGAATCGGTGTTGATGTGGCGGCGGTCGTTCTTGAACATCTCGTCCTTGAGCTGTTCCCAGTTGGTCAGGTTGCCGTTGTGCGCCAGGGTGATGCCGAACGGCGCGTTGACGTAGAACGGCTGCGCTTCTTCTTCGCTGGAGGAACCGGCGGTCGGGTAGCGGCAGTGGCCGATACCGGAATTGCCGTTCAGCGAACGCATATTTCGGGTGCGGAACACGTCGCGCACCAGGCCGTTGGCCTTGTGCATGGAGAACGTGTTGCTCTGGTTGGTTGCGATGCCTGCCGCATCCTGGCCGCGGTGCTGCAACAGCAGCAGCGCGTCATACAGCATCTGGTTGACTGGTTGGTGGGATACGACGCCGACGATGCCACACATGGTGTGCTCCTAAACTTGGTACTGCGGATTTAAAGAATTCTAAAAATGGACATGCTCCGCCATCGCGGCGGGCAGGAATGGTTTCACGGTACGCACGCCGGATTCCGCCAGGGGACTCAACAGCGCGTTCTTCCAGAAGCCCTGCTTGGGCATGGAGGTCATCCCACACAATATGACGCCAACCAGCACAATCACAATGCCGCGGCCGAGCCCGAACAGGGCTCCCAGGCCGCGATCGGCGAAAGTCAGCCCGCCCGCTTCAATCAGCGCATTGATTGCCATGGTCAACAGGGCCATCAGGATGAGCACTCCGATAAACAGTGCAATGAAGGCAACGATCAGGCGCACAACCTCGCCTGGCAGCGATTCCGGCAGCATGGCGGCCAGCCACGGGCCATAGGCGTTGGCGACCACGAAGGCGACGATCCAGCCGGCCAGGGATAGAACCTCTTTGACCAGGCCGCGCATGGTACTAATGACGATGGATGCGATCAGCACGAAAATAACCAGGTAATCGAAAATCGTCACGTCAGCGCAGCCTCGAATCGTACCGTCAGGCCGGGGTCACGTTGCCGCTCAGGCCCAGTTTGCCCAGCTTGGCTTTGGCCTTCTCGGCTTCTTCCTTGTTCGGGAAGGGGCCGATTCGCACGCTGGTCAATTCGCCATTGGCGGTGTTGACTTTCTGCGCATAGGACTTGATGCCGGCTTCGCCCAGCTTGCGCTGCAGCTCGTCCACTTTATCTTTGGTGGCAAAGGCGGCGACCTTGACCACATATTTGCTTGCAGGCGCCGCGTCGGTCGGCTTGCCTTCCAGGATGGCCATCGCGCGCGCATCGTCAGTATGGGCTGGCTTGGCTTCTGGTTTAGGTTCCGGTTTCTTGGGTTCCGGCTTCGGTTCGGGATGCTTTACCTCGGCCTTGGCGACTTTCGGCTCGGTCGCTTTCGGTTCGGCCGCTTTTGGCGGCTTCGCAGTTTCGGTCACGGCCGGCTTGGCCGGCACGTGGACAATTTCTTCGCCTTTATCCAGCGCCGCGCCAGCCGCGGCGACCGGCGCCACGGTGCGCGAGGATGGCGCAGCGGCAGCCGGCTTGGCGGCTGGGGCCTGCGCCGGGGCGGCTGGCTGCTCGAGTGCGGGCGCCGGCGCCACAGCCGGGCCGCCATTCAGCGGCTCGCCCGGCTTGTCCTTGGAGGGCATATTGATGGCGATATCGGACACCGACGATTTCGGCTCCGAATCGAGCAGCATCGGCAGGCCGATGGCAACGGCCAGCGCCAGCGCGATCGCGCCTACCAGGCGGCGGCGGGCGCGCTTCTTCTCGGGCAGTACAGGGTCTGGGGTATTTTTGCTGCTGTTGCGGCGCGGCGCCGCGTCGGCGCCAGCGCTGGATGCGCGCTTGGAACGGGCCTTCTCGTCCAGGGCCCTGTCGTCCTGTGCGCGGTAGTAACCGCTGTCTTCACCAGCGGCATCTTGCTTGTTTTTGCCAAATTTCGATAACAAGCCCATGCGGAATTTTCTCAGTGGAGTGAGGATTTTTTCGCCGCCATAACGCCGGCGACAGTCAGGAATGATCCAAAGACCACAATTCTATCATTCTCGCCCGCCCTGCTCATCGCATTTGCGAATGCCTGGCCTGGTTCATCGAAAATATTGACGGTTTTTTCGCCCATGTTTGCTTCAATTGACTGCACTTTGGCGGCCAGTTCGGAAGCGGTCGCCGCGCGCGGCGATGGCAAATTGGTAAGACACCAATGGTCGACGCATGGCGCCATGGCCTTGATCACGCCGTCGATATCCTTGTCGTGCATGGAACCGAACACGGCGAAGGTATACGGGCTGAAGCCCATATTGCCAACGTTTTGCGCCAGCGCCGCTGCAGCGTGCGGATTGTGCGCCACGTCGTAGATCACGGTCGGGCGGCCCGGCAGTACCTGGAAGCGGCCCGGCAGCTCCACCATCACCAGGCCGGTACGCACTTCCTGCGCGCCAACCGGCAGTTCCATCTTCAGCGCTTCCAGTGCCGCCAGCGCCGCGCAGGCGTTCAGCAGCTGGTTGGCGCCGCGCAGGCCGGGATAGGCCAGCGAATTGCGGCGCTGCGAACGGCCGCCGTAATTCCACTGCTGCTTGTCGCCCGCATAATTGAAATCGCGGCCCATCAGCCACAGGTCGGCGCCGATTTCCATGGCGTGGTCGATCAGGGACTGCGGCGGCACCGGGTCGCTGCAGATGGCGGCTTTGCCGGTGCGGAAAATGCCCGCCTTTTCAAAGCCGATCTGTTCACGCGTGCCGCCCAGGTAATCGACGTGGTCGATATCGACGCTGGTCACGATCGACACGTCGGCATCGATCACATTGACCGCATCCAGGCGGCCGCCCAGGCCAACTTCCAGGATCACCACATCCAGCGTCGCCTGCGACATCAGGTGCATGATGGCCAGCGTGGTGAACTCGAAATAGGTCAGCGAAATATCGCCGCGCGCCCGTTCCACGAAATTGAAGCTCTCCACCAGTTGCTCATCGCTGGCCATGTCGCCGTTCAGGCGCGCACGCTCATTGAAGTTCAGGAAATGCGGCTTGATGTACAGGCCGACGCGGTAGCCGCCCTGCAGCAGGATCGATTCCAGCATGGCGCAGGTCGAGCCCTTGCCGTTGGTGCCGGCCACCATGATGACCGGGCACTTGAAAGCCAGCGCCATGCGTTCCTTGACGGCGCGCACGCGGTCCAGGCCCATGTTGATGACGGTTTCGGCATGGCGCGACTCGATCAGCGCAAGCCATTCAGGGAGGGTATTCGGGAGATTGGACATTATCGCCAGGGAGGGATTTTTGGGCGCGCAGCGCAGGAGGCTGCGCGCGCCGGGTGAAACGTAAAGCTTAGGCCAGCACTTCGGCGGCCTGGTTCTGCATCAGCGCCAGCAGGCGTGCGATTTCTTCGCGCATCTGGCGGCGGTCCACGATCATGTCGATCGCGCCCTTGGTCAGCAGGAACTCGGAACGCTGGAAGCCTTCCGGCAGCTTTTCACGCACGGTGTTTTCGATCACGCGCGGACCGGCAAAACCGATCAGCGCCTTCGGCTCGGCCATCACCACGTCGCCCATGAAGGCGAACGATGCGGACACGCCGCCCATGGTCGGGTCGGTCAGCACGGAGATGAACGGCAGCTTCTTCTCGGCCAG
>CAMLSG010000327.1 GCA_946482635.1 uncultured Duganella sp. | reverse complement strand
CTTGCTGTCGGACCTGTGGCACCGCATGATCAAAGCCCGCCGCTGGAATACCGGCGCCATCAAGTGGCGCATGTTCGCAGGGCCGCTGCTGCTGCTCGGGCCACTGCAGGCCCTGAGCGTGGCCGCAGCGATCTATGTCCTGCAGGGTCACTTCGACAGCAGCCTTAAATGGGCGCCCGCTTCATTCGCGCTCTGGAGCTGCGTCTTTGCCGGTTGGCAGCTCGCCTACATGGTGGCGCTGGCCGTCCGCCGCGCCAACCAGTTCGAAGCCACAGCCCTGCGCATGGAAGTACAGGCCAAGGATTCCGAACTGCGCGCGCTGCAGGCGCAAGTCAATCCGCATTTCTTCTTCAATAGCCTGAACAGCATCCGCGCCCTGGTGTATGAAGAACCCGACTCGGCTTCGCAAATGATCGACCAGCTGGCTAGCCTGATGCGCTATGCCCTGCAGACCGGCCAACTGCACAAAGTGCCATTGAAGAAGGAGCTGGAAGCGGTTGAGGCCTACCTGGCCATCGAAAAGATCCGCTTCGAAGAACGGCTGCGCGCCAGCATTACCGTCGAACCGGGCCTGGAACAGGTGATGGTTCCGCCCATGTCGCTGCAGACGCTGGTGGAAAACGCCGTCAAATATGGCGTGGAGATGAGCACCACCGGCAGCGATATCCTGATCACGGCGCGCCGTGCCGGCGACAATGCGCTGATCGAGATCGCCAATGCGGGCGCCATCCGCTCCTTCGGCGACTCCACCAAGGTCGGCCTGACCAATACCCGCAAGCGCCTGGCGCTATCGATTGGTGAAGAAGCCAGCCTGCAATTGAGCGAGAACAGCGGCTGGGTTCGGGCCACCTTGCAGTTCCCGGTGGCGGCATGATGCGCATCCTGATCGTCGACGACGAACGCCTGGCGCGCGCCGAACTGCGGCGCATGCTGGCCTCCCACCCGGGCATCACCATCGTCGGCGAAGCCGCCAACGCAGCCGAAGCGGCGCTGCAGGTCCAGGCGCTGCAGCCCGACTTGCTGCTGCTGGACGTGCAAATGCCCGGCGGCAGCGGCTTCGACCTGCTGGCCACGCTGGACGATGCGCCGGAAGTGATTTTCACCACGGCCTTCGACCAATATGCCCTGCAAGCCTTCGAAGCCAGTGCACTCGACTACCTGATGAAGCCTATCGAGCCGCAGCGCCTGGCGGCGGCGCTGGAGCGGGCCGCCGTGCGGCTCGGCATTGCCACTGCACCCAGCGCCGCGCCGCGCAAGCTGTTCATCCGCGACGGCGAGCGCTGCTGGTTCGTGCGGCTGGAAGACATTCGCCTCTTCGAATCCGAAGGCAACTACACCCGCCTCTACTTCGACGGCGCTACTCCCTTGCTCGCACGCTCCCTGCTGCAACTGGAACAGCGCCTCGACCCGCAGCAGTTTTTCCGCGCCAGCCGGCGCCACATCGTCAACCTGGCTGCCGTGCTCGGCATCGAGAATGGCGAAGGCGGCGCCATGGCCCTGCGCATCGACGGCATGACAGTGGAAGTCTCGCGCCGCCGCATAGCCGCCCTCAAACAATTGCAGGAATTCTGAGCGCAATAAAAAACCCGCTCGACGAGCGGGTTCTTCAAGTACAGCGCAGTGCTGCGCTCAAGCCTTGCGGCGACGCCCGTAAGCCAGGGCGATCGCGCCGATGCCCACCAGGGGCAGCGTGCCTGGCAGCGGCACGTCCGCCGGGCTGCTCACTGGCTCGGCGAAGGTGATGGCACCCTTGCGCACGTTGAAGGCATAGCGGCCATCCATGCTGACGTTGCTTGCTTTGACCAGCGCGTGCGTGCCCGAGTCCAGCAACTCAGTCGGAGCGCCCGAGCCGTCGAACTCGAAATCGTCAGGCTTACCCTTCAAATGGAAGCCGGCACGCGACTTCTCAGAAGAGCTGGACTTGTCCCACTGGATCGAACCGTAGTTGAAGTAGAAGTCAAAGTTGTTTGCGCCGGTGTCCGAACGGTCCACCAGCAAAAGCTGGAAAGTATTCTTCAGGTCGTTCATGCGCGGGAAATAGCCGACGTTGGACCAGGTCACGCCAAAAGCGTTGTGGCCTTCGAACTTGCCATTGCCATAGCCGATGCTGCCGCCGCCGTTGCTGATATCCACGTCGCCGAAGAACGGCGCCAGGAACGAGGTCGCGTAGGAATTGCCCTTGAATGATGCCGGCGAGAAGGTGGTCATGCCCACGTCGAAGGACACATTGCCATTGGTGTTGATATACAGGCCGCTGTAAACGGCACCGTTCAATCCCAGCTTCATGCCATTACCAAGGTTGACTTGGGTGGAGCCGTCATCGGCTGCGGGAACGAAGCTTTGGTTGAAACCGGAAAGGATCGGGGTGGCGTTAGCGGTTGCGCTGAAAGCCAGCGCGGCTGCGAGTAGCAAGGTGGTCAGTTTGGTCACGGCATTCTCTTTTCAGCAACAAAGGCTGCAATTGTACCAATTTTATTGACCAATAGTAAATAAAAATGTGCAAAAAAAACCCGCTCGTTGTGAGCGGGTTTTTCGCAGCGCGGGCCGCTTATTCGACTTCGACGGTCTCCGGCGGCGGCGTCGGGGCCGCATCCGGTTCCGGGAACTCCAGCTTGATCGCTTCCGCCTCGTCCAGGTCCACGATCACGCGGCCGCCGGACACCAGCTTGCCGAACAGCAGTTCGTCGGCCAGCGCCTTGCGGATCATGTCCTGGATCAGGCGCGACATCGGGCGCGCGCCCATCAAAGGATCGAAGCCCTTCTTCGCCAGGAACTTGCGCAGCTTCTCGCTGAAGATGGCTTCCACCTTCTTCTCGTGCAGTTGCTCTTCCAGCTGCATCAGGAACTTGTCCACCACGCGCAGGATGATTTCCTCGTCCAGCGCGCGGAAGCTGATGGTCGCATCCAGGCGGTTGCGGAACTCCGGCGTGAACATGCGCTTGATGTCGGCCATCTCGTCGCCTGCTTCCTTGCTGTCGGTGAAGCCGATCGAACGCTTCTGCAGGCTTTCCGCCCCCGCATTGGTGGTCATGATGATGATCACGTTGCGGAAGTCGGCCTTGCGGCCGTTGTTGTCGGTCAGCGTGCCATGGTCCATCACCTGCAGCAGGATATTGAAGATATCCGGATGCGCCTTCTCGATTTCGTCCAGCAGCAGCACGGCGTGCGGCTTCTTGGTGATCGCCTCGGTCAGCAAGCCGCCCTGGTCATAGCCCACGTAGCCAGGAGGCGCGCCGATCAGGCGGCTCACCGCATGGCGTTCCATGTACTCCGACATGTCGAAGCGGATCAGCTCAATGCCCAGGATGAAGGCGAGCTGCTTGGCCACCTCGGTCTTGCCGACGCCGGTCGGACCGGAGAACAGGAAGGAGCCGATAGGCTTGTCCTGCTTGCCCAGGCCGGCGCGCGACATCTTGATCGCGGAGGCCAGCGCCTCGATTGCAGGATCCTGGCCGAACACTACGTTGCGCAGGTCGCGGTCGATGGTCTGCAGCTTGCTGCGGTCGTCCTGGTTGACGGTCTGCGGCGGAATGCGCGCGATCTTGGAAATGATTTCCTCGATCTCGGTCTTGCCGATGGTTTTCTTCTGCTTCGACTTCGGCAGGATGCGCTGGGCAGCGCCCGCCTCGTCGATCACGTCGATCGCCTTGTCCGGCAAGTGGCGGTCGTTGATGAAGCGCGCCGCCAGTTCGGCCGCGGTCGACAGCGCCGACGACGAATACTTCACGCCATGGTGCTCTTCAAAGCGCGACTTTAGGCCGCGCAGGATCTGCACGGTCTGTTCCACGGTCGGCTCATTGACGTCGACCTTCTGGAAGCGGCGGGACAGCGCATGGTCTTTTTCGAACACGCCGCGGAATTCCGTGAAGGTGGTCGCGCCGATGCACTTCAGCTGGCCGTTGGCCAGGGCCGGTTTCAGCAGGTTTGATGCGTCCAGCGTGCCGCCCGACGCCGAGCCGGCGCCGATGATGGTGTGGATCTCGTCGATGAACAGGATGCCGTTCGGATTGTCTTTCAGTTGCTTCAGCACCGCCTTCAGGCGCTGCTCGAAGTCGCCGCGATACTTGGTGCCGGCCAACAGCGCGCCCATGTCCAGCGAGTAGACCACGGCGTTCGACAACACCTCCGGCACGTCGCCCTGGGTGATGCGGTAAGCCAGGCCTTCCGCAATGGCGGTCTTGCCCACCCCGGCTTCGCCCACCAGCAGCGGATTGTTCTTGCGGCGGCGGCACAGTACCTGGATCACGCGGTCCACTTCGTCTTCGCGGCCGATCAGCGGGTCGATCTTGC
>CAMLSG010000326.1 GCA_946482635.1 uncultured Duganella sp. | reverse complement strand
GCCACGCAGACCGGATAAGGCTGCCCGGGGTTCTTGATGCAGTGCTCGCGGAAA
This sequence comes from uncultured Duganella sp., assembly GCA_946482635.1. Next base: position 4,266 of record CAMLSG010000326.1, on the reverse strand, counting down.
TCCAGCGCGCCGCCACGATGCGCCAGCCAGCGCATGATCACCTTGTTACGTCCCAATACCTGCTGGCGGTAGATGCCCAGGTTCTGGCGCTTCTTGTTCGGGCCCTTGGTAATCACCAAGCCCCATGTAATAAGGGGCGCCACGTCGCCCGGCCAGCAATGTTGGATCGGCAGGCGGCCCAGGTCCACGTCGTCGCCCTCCCAGACAATCTCCTGGCAAGGCGCGCCGCGCATCTCTTTCGGCGACATGTCCCATACTGCTTTCACCAGGGAGCCCAGGCCCATCAAGTCCTTGAAGCCCTTTGGCGGCTCGGGTTCCTTCAACTGCGCCAGCACGTGGCCGATCTTGCGCAGTTCTCCCACATCGTCGGCGCCCATGCCCAGCGCCACGCGGCGCGGCGTGCCGAACAGGTTGCCCAGTACCGGCATGTCGAAACCGGCCGGTTTTTCGAACAGGATGGCCGGTCCGCCGGCGCGCAGGGTGCGGTCGCAGACCTCCGTCATCTCGAGGTGTGGTGAAACAGGCAAGCTTGTGCGCTTAAGTTCGCCCATTGCTTGCAGTTGAGAAATAAAATCTCGGAGATCGCGATATTTCATACTTTTTTACGATTTTTTTGCTCCGGACGGGTCGTCTGAGCACTTTTAGTCAAGCCGTTGATTTTATTGGTTTTTGTCAATGTGTTCACGAGAAAATCATACTCAAAAGTAATAAAGAACGGAAGTGTTAGTATTGACGGGATATAATACGGCTCCTACAATTTGACCTACCTGATGAGGACATGGCTTTAATGCCAACTAAGTTGTCACTCATTACATTCACGGAGTATCCGGGCTCCACAGACATTTTAAGGAGTGTTTTTCACGAGGCGTCTGCCTCTCTCCCGGAAAAAGTTGTGTTGCAACTGGCCCCATAGACCCGCCAGCTTTAGCAAACAATGATGGCGTCCAGTCCCGTGCGACATGTGCGGCGGTGGACGAAGATAACACTGATGTAACGACTATGGCACGTCGAATTGACCGCGTTTTAGCGCGGCGGGGACGCGTTTTGACTCTTACATTTCAGGGGAGTTCTGAATGAACAATCGATTCAATGGGTTGCTCGATGGCGCCCGCCTGTGGGCTCGCCAGCCCGCCGCGTGGATTTCCACGCAGAGCATTTCGGCACGCGGTCTGCTGACCGCCGCTCAGTCCATGCTGAGCCTCTTCGGTATCGCTGCACTGGTTATGGCTTGCGCCATGGTTGCCCGCCCGGAACTGGCTAGCGACCTGGCCCACGCCCTGCGCGGTGAGCCGCCAGCGCCGGCACAAGTCGTAGTTGCGCCTCCGCTGTCCGAACTGATGGAAGCGCCTGCGGTACGTCCGGCCGGCCTGGTCATCGCCACCGCCGAAGCGCAGCTCGCTGCCGAGGACAAAGACCTGGTGGGCTCCAAGAAGCAGCAGGATGCCGTCACCAACTGGCTGTCCAAGCGTTACCGCGTGGCTGGCGATGCGACCAATATGCTGGTTTCCACCGCCTACCTGACCGCTCGTGAAATCAAGCTCGATCCGCTGCTGATCCTGGCCGTGATGGCGATTGAATCGGGCCTGAATCCGTTCGCGGAAAGCCCGATGGGCGCGCAAGGCCTGATGCAGGTGATGTCCAAGGTGCACACCGAAAAATTCCAGGACATGGGCGGCGTGCAGGCTGCACTGAACCCGGTGGCCAACATTCGTGTCGGCGCGTTGATCCTGAAAGATTACGTGGCCAAAGGCGGCTCCGTTGAAGCCGGCCTGAAATCCTACGTTGGCGCTGCCGCCTTCGAGACCGATGACGGCTATGGCTCGCGCGTACTGGCTGAATACTCCCGCCTGAAGCAGGTTTCCGCCGGCAAGAAGGTGCCTTACATCACCCCGCCGCAGCAAGTCGCTGCAGCCCCTGCCCCGGTGAAGGCGAAAGAAGCCCCGACCACCGTGGCCCAGGCTGACAAGCCGATCAGCGCAGACCAGCTGGCCGGCCTGTAATCGCCCGACCCGCGCACGAAGCCACCTACGGGTGGCTTTTTTATTATGTGCGGCGCAGAATGGGGCCATGTCGACCGCAAACCACTTGCTCATCTCCGAGCGGGCCTTGCAGCAAACCGTGGGCTGGATCGCCTTCCTGATGCCGGTCAGCGTGCGCCTGCTCGCCTTCCTCTCGCCGGACCAGATCTGGACCACCAATTCCATCAGCGCCTATTACTATAGCAGTGCGCGCGACGTCTTCGTCGGAGCCCTGGTCGTGGGCGGCGTAGTCATGGCGTTCTTCGATACCGGCCATCGGCGCGACCGCTGGATTTCCATCCTGGCCGGCGCCTCGGCAATCGGCATCGCCCTATTCCCCATGAAGATCTCGATTGGAGTCCTCAGGTCGCCGGGCACCATCCTGCCGGACGACGAGACCAAGCTGGTCCAGGCCCTGCTGCACGCCCCGCATGGGCCGCTGGGCTACCATTTCATCTTCGTGGCCGCTTTTTTCGTGCTGACGTTCTACCTGGTGACGTTCCGCTTTCGCGCCAACACGCCCTCCATGCCAACGCAGGAGAAATGCAGCCGCAATAAAGTCTATGTAGCCTGCGGCGCCGGCATGGCCGTGGCCTTCGTGTGGATAGCGATTCTGGAACTGAATGGGCAACAGCAGTCGATCTTCTGGCCGGAGACCCTTGCGGTCATGGCCTTTTCAGCCGCATGGCTGGTAAAAGGACAACTGGTGCTGAAAGACGGGCCTGCAGCCACTGCCGCAGGCACCGCGGGAAGGGATTAACGCTTCTTGTCTGCCGCGACTTCGTCGGCGCGCAGTTGGGCGGCCAGCTTGTCCAGCACGCCGTTGACGTATTTGTGGCCGTCGATGCCGCCGAAGGACTTGGTCAGCTCCACCGCTTCGTTGATCACGACGCGGTATGGAATCTCAACGTGGTTCTTCAGCTCATACGCGCCGATCAGCAGCACGGCGTGCTCGATCGGGGACAGCTCGCCAATGCCGCGATCGACCAGCGGCGTGAACTCTTCACGCAGCTCGACCGATTGCTTGATGGTGCCGCGCAGCAGGTCGGCGAAGTACTCGCCGTCCGCCTTGTCGAAACCATGCGCGCCACGGATGTTGTTGACGACCTTGGTCGCATCTTCATTGTTCAGCAGCCACTGGTACAGGCCCTGCAGCGCGAACTCGCGGGCGCGGTGGCGCGGCGTGCGGTTCTTGCTCGGGTTGGCGTGCGTCATTTTGTCAGTCATGTTCTTCTCTTCTTGTTGAATTACTCGTCGTCGCCCACGTCCTGGTGCAGTTCTTCCAGGGCGATCGACAGGTTGGCCATTTCGACCGCGCAGCGGGCAGCTTCGGCGCCCTTGACGGCCATGCGGACTTCTGCCTGCTCGTCGTTCTCGGTGGTCAGGATGGCGTTGGCGATAGGGATGCTGTAGTCCAGGCCGACGCGGGTAACGCCTGCGCCGGATTCATTGGACACCAGCTCGAAATGGTAGGTTTCGCCGCGGATCACGGCGCCCAGCGCGATCAGGGCATCGAACTGGTTGGATTCGGCCATCTTCTGCAGCACCAGTGGGATTTCCAGCGCGCCCGGAACGGTCACGTGCAGGATGTCTTCATCTTCCACGCCCAGGTTCTTCAGCTCCTGCAAGCATGCGGACAGCAGGCCATGGCAGACGTCTTCGTTGAAGCGCGCTTGTACGACGCCGATACGCAGGTTTTCGCCGGACAGGTTGGTTTCGTAGGTTGCTACGGTCATGGTGGTCCTCTTTTCTGGATTTTGGGTTAAGCCGCGCTTCAGGCGGCAGGTTTGGCCATGTAGCCGGTGACTTCAAGGTTAAAGCCGGTCATCGAAGGCATCTTGCGCGGGCTGGCCAGCAACTGCATCTTGTGCACGCCCACATCGCGCAGGATTTGCGCGCCAATGCCGTAGCTGCGCAGGTCCATGCTGGCGGCACGGCCGGTCGGGCGCACGTTCTTGTCCAGCGCTTCCAGCTGGCCGAACAGCTGCTCCGCGGTCTCGCCGCAGTTCAGCAGCACCATCACGCCCTGCTCCGCGCCCTTGATCGCCTTCAGCGAGGACGACACGTTCCAGGAGTGGGTGGTGGCTTCGGTTTCCAGCAAGTCCAGGATCGAAACCGGCTGGTGCACGCGCACCAGGGATTCCTTGCCAGGCGCCATATCGCCGTGCACCAGGGCCAGGTGGGCCGAGCCGCTTGGCTTGTCGCGGAAAGCGATCATGCGGAAGTCGCCATGCGCGGTGCGCAGCGG
>CAMLSG010000325.1 GCA_946482635.1 uncultured Duganella sp. | reverse complement strand
GGCAACGGAGACGCGTCATCCTGCGCTGGCGGCGCAAGGAGGCGGGCATCGGCGGCGGAGAAAACTGCTTGGGGAGTGTGGTAATGCTGGAGCAGCTTGAAGGCTCCGAGGCGGCCGACGCCTGGCGTGTTCGCCAGGCGCAGCCACATCGCCAGGCTCTCGAAGTCCTGGCGGGCGGGGTTTGGGGCATCCGTGACTTGCACGGCCATGGAATTTACTCCGCTGTCTTGGCGATATCCCCCACAACGACAGGTTCAGTCACCTGCATGATCAAGCCATACGATACATGCTTGAACACGCGGAAGATAAACAAGCTGCCCACGCGCTCATCCGGCAGCTTGACCATCGGTTTGCGCAGATTGAGCACGCCTTTCGACGCGCCCGGATCGGGCACCACGTCACCCTTATGGTATAGCTGCAGCACGGATCCGATATCGAGTCCGTCAAGCTTTCCGCGATTAATGCTGACAACCTGGTTCTGGCCGGCGTGCGTGACGCCGCCATAGACGGCCAGCACCTGGGCATCGACGTCCACTTCCGGAGGATGCGGAACATAGTTCTGCATCGGCATCGGTGGCATTGCCATCAGCAAGTCGCCCTTGCCCATTTCTTCCTTGGCGCTGGCGACGATGAAGGTATGCACGTCGCTGCCCGCTTCAGCCTGGGCTTCCAGCTTCAGGGTGCCGAGGTAGAACGCTTCCAGCGCGATGGTCTTCTTGGTCACCGGGTCTTTCAGCGGTTTACCCGGACGGAACACCTGGAACGAAGTGTTGCCCTTCAGGTCGCCGCGCACATAGGCCTTGTCGTCCTTGCCGATGAAGACACGGGCGCCACGGGTCGCAATGATGCGCGGGGCATTTTTAAGTTCATCTTCTTCGATGATCAGCGGCTGGCTGAGGAAGGGCTCGATCACGCCGGACGGGATCGACTGGACGGCGTCCTTGCCCAGGCCTTCGGTGCGCAATTGCGGGCCGAGGCGCATATCGCCGGTGGTGCCGTCGCCGCCCACCTTGTTGCCAAGGCGCAGGCGGCCGGCCGCACGGTCGAACCAGACGATCTGCCCTGGATAAATCCAGTGCGGATTGGCGATTTCTTCTTTATTCATGCCCCAGACCTGCGGCCAGCACCAAGGCTTGTCGAGGAAGGTTCCGGAGATATCCCACAGGGTATCTCCCTTGACGACGGTATGGCTATCCGGTGCGTTCGGCTTGAATTCACAGACGATGGTCTTGGCGTGGGCCGGAACGGCCGTCACACCGCAAAACAGGGCTGCGGCCAACAGGCGGCTGCTGCTTGTGCTAAAATTTTTCATTGATATATCCGTTAGGTGCGGCAATGACGGAAGGCCACAAAGGCTTGCCTCACTGAAATCAAATTCTGCCCATATTACCCTGATCAAGCAAGGAATTCGTGTCACAGAAGCAATCGTGCACGCATAATATGCGCCGTTTACCGCACAATCATTGTCGTTTAACTAAGATTCTCCCGTGAAACTGAATATTCTCCGCTACCCAGACCCTCGCCTGCACAAAGTTGCAAAACCCGTAGCCGTGTTCGACGAGCGCCTGGCCAAACTGGTGGAAGACATGGCGGAAACCATGTATGACGCACCGGGCATCGGCCTGGCCGCTACCCAGGTGGACGTGCATGAGCAGGTGATTGTCATCGACATCACGGAAGATAAAACCGGCCTGACCGCCTTCATCAACCCGGAAATCCTGTGGTCGAGCGAAGAAAAGCAGGTTTACGACGAAGGCTGCCTGTCCGTGCCCGGCATCTACGACGGCGTCGAACGCCCGTCTGCCGTGAAAGTGCGCGCTTACAACGTCAAAGGCGAAGCCTTCGAAGTCGAAGCCGACGGCTTGCTGGCAGTCTGCATCCAGCACGAAATGGACCACCTGAAAGGCAAGGTATTCGTCGAGTACCTGTCCCCCTTGAAACGCAATCGTATCAAGACCAAACTGCAAAAAGAAGAACGTGGCATTCAGCGCGAAGAAGCGCTGCGCGCCTCTGGTCGCCGTTACTGATACCCGCGGGGGAAGCATGAAAGTGATCTTCGCCGGCACGCCTGAGTTTGCGGCCGTTGCCCTCCAGTCCCTGCACGAAGCAGGTTTCGAGATTCCCCTGGTACTGACCCAGCCTGACCGTCCGGCCGGCCGCGGCATGCAGCTGCAGCCTTCGGCGGTCAAGCAATACGCCGTCAAGCACGGCATCGAAGTGCTGCAGCCGCTGTCGCTGCGCATGGACGCCAAGGACCCGCAGCGCGCAGCGGAAGCCAAAGCCGCCCACGAGCGCCTGCTGGCCACCGACTATGACGTGATGGTGGTGGCCGCGTACGGCCTGATCCTGCCGCGCGCCACCCTCGACATCAAGCCTTGCCTGAACATCCACGGCTCCCTGCTGCCGCGCTGGCGCGGCGCCGCCCCGATCCACCGCGCGATCGAAGCGGGCGATGCGGAGACCGGCGTCACCATCATGGAAATGGAAGAAGGCCTGGACACCGGCCCGATGCTGCTGATCGAGCGCACCCCGATCACGCCGCAAGACACTACCGCCACGCTGCACGACAAGCTGGCCGCCATGGGCGCCCAGATGATGGTCAAGGTATTGCAGAAGATGGAAAAAGGCGTGGTCGAAGCCGTGCCGCAGCCCGAGCAAGGCGTCACCTACGCCAACAAGATCCTGAAAGAAGAAGCGGTGCTGGACTTTACCCAGCCTGCACGCGAAATCGGCCGCAAGATCCGCGCCTTCAATCCCTTCCCTGGCGCACACGGCGAAGTGAATGGCACCGTGATCAAGCTGTGGGGCGCTGAAGTGCTGAATGAAGTCAGCAGCGCTGGGCCCGGCCAGGTGATTGCCGCCGACGCACAGCACGGCATCATCGTCGCTTGCGGCGAAGGTACGCTGCGACTGACGCAGCTGCAAAAACCGGGCGGCAAGCGCCTGCCGGCCGCTGAATTCATCAAAGGCTTCCCGCTCGACGGGCAGCGCTTCCAGTAAATGGACCAACTCGCGGCGCTGCGCGCGCTCCGCCGCGTTGTTGAACTGGGCAGCTTCACCGCTGCCGCAGATGCCCTCGGCATTTCCCACACCATCGTTTCGCGCCAGGTGCGTCAGCTCGAAGAACACCTCGGCGCCCAGCTCCTGAACCGCACCACGCGCCGCTTCGCCCTGACCGACGCCGGCCGCGAATATTACGAATCCACCCGTGAAGTGCTCGACCTGCTGGACGAAGCCGACCGCAATGTCGGCCATCACCAGGCGGAACCCACCGGCACCCTGCGCATCAATGCGCCGATGGCTTTCGGCACCATCGAGTTAGCGCAATGGTTACCGGGCTTCATGGCGAAGTATCCCGGCGTGCAGGTGGACCTGGTATGCAACGACCGCATGGTGGACCTGATCGAGGAAGGTTTCGATGTCGCACTGCGCCTGGCACGCGACCTGCCGGATTCAACGCTGGTTGCGCGACGCCTGGCGAGCAGGAAGGTAGTGCTCGCGGCCAGTCCCGGCTACCTGCAGGCGCATGACGCTCCCACCGTGCCCCAGGACCTGACGCAGCATAACTGCCTGGTCTACACAGCGGCCGCGCGCGCCAGCGAATGGACGCTGGTTGGCGCGGATGGCGCGGAACATGCCGTCGCCGTGCGCGGCACCTTGCAAGCCAACACCAACGTCGCGCTGCGTGCTGCAGCGGTAGCGGGAGTTGGCATCGCCAACGCCGCCGCCTTCATCGTGCGCGAAGAACTTGAGCGCGGCGCACTGGTGGAAGTCCTGCCTGGCTACACGCCCAAGCCACGCGAGCTGTATGCCCTTTACCCGCAGAACCGCCACCTGTCGCCCAAGGTGCGCGCCTTTGTCGACTACGCCGCCGGCGTTTACATCAACATCTTCTGAACCGCGCGGAACTGCTGCGTAAGGCCGCCCCAGCCCCAGGCAGCCGGGCGCGCGTCGTCAATGTGGATGTAGCTGACTTCGTGCAGCTCGCCGAGCAGCTCCTGCAGGTCCTTGTAAACCGCCGCGATGTAGGCCGACTTCTCGTTGGCCGTATTGGTCTCGTCGGTAACCTTGATGTCGAAGAAGAAGCTTGCCTTGCCCAGCTCCGCCAGCGACTCGCCGCCGACAAACCACTGCTCGCGCGGCGTGTAATGCACGGCGATCGCGGTCAAGGCAGGCGCCTTGTGCAGGATTTCGCCGGTGTGCTTCATCAGGATGCTGGTGACTTTTTTGGCAGGCACTTGTTCCGGGGTGCCGCTGACGGTGATATTCAGGATAGGCATTTTGAAGCTCCTTCAAAGTGGTTGGTTGATGGAGCCATCTTAGGC
>CAMLSG010000324.1 GCA_946482635.1 uncultured Duganella sp. | reverse complement strand
ACGCGCAGCGTCAACTTCTCGGCGCCCCAGGCGTAGACGGCGAAGCGCCAGGCATCGAGCTCGGACACCAGTCCCGGGTGGGGACGCCCATCGCGCAACACTGGCGGCGGCGGGTCTGCCATGAACAGGCTGGATGGCACATGGCGGCCTTCATTCTGCTGCTGCAGTGCGGCGCGCTGCTCGCTGTAGGTGCGCACCATGACTTGCCAGGATGCGGCCAGCATATTGGTATCGGGCGTGTGCCAGACCATCTGGCGCAAGGGGAATAACTGGTTGGGCTGCATCGACAGCGCTTCTTGCGATAGCAGGGCGCCGATCGTTGCGCCGGTAGCAGCCGAGCTGCGAACCAGTTGGTTTTGCTGCGCACCTTCCATCGCTTCGATCAGCGCGCCAACGGAAGCGGGCAAGCCGCTTTGCAGCGCGAACTCGGGCGCATCGCCCGGCGGCTGGGCAACCGGCGGGACCGGCTGGGCATTGGCCTGGCCGGGAGTTTCCCGGACCTGGCGGTCGTGGATGCTCAGGCTCGGATTGGAAGGAGTGACGCGATCGATTGCCATACAAACTGATAGTAATACGGCGATATAAAAAAAGCCAACCGCGTACGGTTGGCTTTTTCAGGCCACCTGCGGAATTACTGCAGCAGGGACAGGACCAGGGAGGACTGGCTGTTGGACTGCTTCAGCATGGCGGTGCCGGCTTGCAGCAGCATCTGCGAGGAGGTCATCTTCGCGGATTCGGAAGCGAAGTCGACGTCCATGATGCGGCCGGTTGCATTCTTGGTGTTGGTCGAGATGTTGGACAGGTTGTTGTAGACGTGGTCCAGACGGTTCGAAATCGCACCCAGTTCGGAACGCAGTGCAGCGACGGAGTCGATGGCGGTAGCCAGGTCCGTAATGGTGGCGTTTGCTGCCGTAGCACCGGCGGCTGCGGTGGCACCGCTGATATCAGTGCCGGCTGCGGCGCCGGCAGCACCGGTGGCAACGAAACCGGTGCCGGCATTGCCGATATCGGTCTTGACGGTGGCCAGTTTGGTCGAGAAGTCAGCGGTCATCTTTTCCGACGCATCGGCACCGATCTGGAAGGTCAGGGTAGCCGAGGTCAGGGTACCGGTGGTGTCGCGGAACAGCGTGGTGCCACCGAATTTGGTGTTACCGAGGATGTTCGAGAGCTCGTTGGTCAGGCTGTTGAATTCGGACTGCATTGCGTCCTGGTCGGCCTTGGTGGAGGAGCCGTCGGCTGCCTGGGTTGCCAGGTCTTTCATGCGGTTCAGGATGTTGGTGGTTTCATCCAGGGCGCCTTCAGCGGTCTGCAGCATGGAGATCGAATTCTGGGTGTTGCGCATTGCTACGCCCATGCCGGAAGTCTGGGTCTTCAGGCGGGTAGCGATCTGCAGGCCGGCAGCGTCGTCCATTGCCGAGTTGATACGGAAGCCGGTGCTCAGGCGGGTCATCGAGGTCGACAGGGACGATTGGGTGCGACCGATCGAGTTTTGTGCGGACAGTGCCGCTGCGTTGGTGTGAAGGCTCAGCATGATAACTCCTGGGTGGTTGGTTCGAATCGAGCAGCGGGTCTTTTTCTGCGCTCTCAGAAGTACAAGACGACCGTTTGATCGGGAGCATTAAGTGCCGAGTGGAAATTTTTTGGATTTTTTTTTGCTGGTGTGAAACTTGCAATGCAAAAGAGACATCGCAGCCGGCGGTGTCTCCCTATGAGAAAGGGGGCCGCAGCCCCCTTTTTTACCTTACATATTCGGATAGTTCGGACCGCCGCCACCTTCCGGCGTGATCCAGACGATGTTCTGGGTCGGGTCCTTGATATCGCAAGTCTTGCAATGCACGCAATTCTGCGCATTGATCTGCAGGCGGTCCTGGCCTTCGTCGGTCTTGACGAATTCGTAGACGCCGGCCGGGCAGTAGCGCGATTCAGGGCCAGCAAACTTGGCAAGGTTGACGTTCACCGGCACCGAATTGTCCTTCAGCGTCAGGTGGATAGGCTGGTCCTCAGCGTGGTTCGTGTTCGAAATGAACACCGACGACAGGCGGTCGAAGGTCAGCTTGCCATCCGGCTTGGGATAAGTAATCGGGGCAAATTCCGAAGCAGGGCGCAGGCAGGCGTGATCCGGGGTCGAGTGGTGCAGGGTCCAAGGCGCTTTGCCGCGGAAGACGATCTGGTCGATGCCGGTCATGAGCGAGCCCAGGTACAGGCCCTTCTTCAGCCAAGGCTTGACGTTACGCGCCACGTGCAGTTCTTCATGCAGCCAGGATTGCTCGAAGGCGGTCGGGTAGGCTGCCAGTTCGTCGGCGGAACGGCCGGCGCCCAATGCTGCCACGACCGCTTCGGCGGCCAGCATGCCGGACTTGATCGCGGCGTGCGAGCCCTTGATACGGCTCATGTTCAGGAAACCGGCGTCACAGCCGATCAGTGCGCCACCCGGGAACACCAGCTTGGGCAGCGATTGCAGGCCGCCAGCTGTGATAGCGCGCGCGCCGTAGGAAATGCGCTTGCCGCCTTCGAAGAAGCCGCGGATTTCCGGGTGGGTCTTGTAGCGCTGGAATTCTTCGTATGGCGACAGGTATGGGTTCTCGTAGTCGAGGCCCACCACGTAGCCGACCATGACCTGGTTGTTTTCCAGGTGGTACAGGAAGGAGCCGCCGTAAGTCTTGGTGTCCAGCGGCCAGCCGGTGGTGTGGATCACCAGGCCAGGCTTGTGCTTGGCCGGATCGATTTCCCACAGTTCCTTGATGCCGATGCCATAGGACTGAGGATCCTTGCCTTTATTCAGGTCATACTTGGCCATCAACTGCTTGCCCAGGTGGCCGCGCGCGCCTTCGGCGAACAGGGTGTACTTGCCGTGCAGTTCCATGCCGAGCTGGAAGTCGGGGCCAGGCTCGCCGTCGCGCTTGACGCCCATATTGCCGGTCGCAACGCCTTTGACCGAACCGTCGTCGTTGTACAGGATTTCCGCGCCGGTGAAGCCAGGGAAGATTTCCACGCCCAGGGCTTCGGCCTGCTGGCCCAGCCAGCGCACCACATTGCCCAGCGAAATGACGTAGTTGCCGTGGTTCTCGAAACACTTCGGCAGCATGAAGTTCGGGGTCTTGAACGCCTTGGACTCGGTCAGGAACAGCACGCGGTCTTCGGTGACGGCAGTGTTCAGCGGAGCGCCGAGCTCTTTCCAGTTCGGGATCAGTTCGGTAAGGGCTTTCGGGTCCATCACTGCGCCGGACAGGATATGGGCGCCGAGTTCGCCGCCTTTTTCCAGCACGACCACGGAGGTCTCCGGATTCAGCTGCTTGATCTTGATCGCTGCCGACAGGCCAGCAGGGCCGCCGCCAACGATCACAACGTCGTACTCCATTGCCTCGCGTGGGCCGTACTGTTCTACAAGGTTGCTCATAGTGTTTTTATAAGAATGATGGAAAATTCGGTGCTGGAAATAGAACGAGTGTGCTCTTTTTTCCCGGGTATTGCAACGGTGGCGCCATTGTGAGGGCTAATATTAGACGTGGCAATCTAATAAGGAGGTTTTTTGTGTCATCATGTCGGAACGGAATTATAAGGAGTAGCCGGTGGGGATCGAAGTAAATTTTGAGGGCAAGATTGCCCTGATCACGGGCGCTTCCAGCGGGCTTGGCGCCCGTTTCGCCAAGGTGCTGGCACAAGCGGGCTGCCAGGTAGTGCTGGCCTCGCGCCGCATTGAACGCCTGAAAGAGCTGCGTGCGGAAATCGAAGCCGAAGGTGGCGCCGCCCATGTTGTCACGCTGGACGTGACCGACTATGCGAGCATCAAATCCGCCATCGCCCATGCCGAAACCGAGGCTGGCCCGATCGACATCCTGGTGAATAATTCCGGTGTATCAATGACGCAACGTTTGCTGGACGTGTCGCCGGAAGATTATGACTTTGTCATGGACTGCAACCTGCGCGGGGCGTTTTTCGTGGCACAGGAGACGGCCAAGCGGATGATCGCGCGCGCCAAAGGCGATCCGCGCAAGCAGCACCGCATTATCAATATCGCTTCGGTGGCGGGACTGCGCGTGCTGCCGCAGATCGGCGTGTATTGCATGAGCAAGGCGGGCGTGGTGCAGATGACCAAGGCCATGGCGGTGGAGTGGGGCAAGTACGGCATTAACACCAATGCCATCTGCCCGGGCTACATCGAGACCGAGATCAATGAGGATTACTTTGCCAGCGACCAGGGCAAGCGGCTGATCGATATGCTGCCGCGCAAGCGGGCGGGCAAGCCGCAGGACCTGGATGGGCTGCTTCTGTTGCTGGCGGGGGATGAGGCGCACTTTATCAATGGCGCGATTATCTCGGCTGATGA
>CAMLSG010000323.1 GCA_946482635.1 uncultured Duganella sp. | reverse complement strand
TGACGTCGACCGTGCATAACAATACCGCCAACGCGGAGCAGGCCAACAAGCTGGTGGCCGGCACCGCAGAATCGGCCAGGCGTGGCGGCGACGTGGTGGGCCAAGTGGTCGAAAAGATGGCGTCGATTACCGCCAGCTCGAATAAAATTTCCGACATCATCGGCGTGATCGACGGTATCGCCTTCCAGACCAATATCCTGGCGCTGAATGCGGCGGTGGAAGCGGCGCGCGCCGGCGAGCAGGGACGCGGCTTCGCCGTCGTTGCCAGCGAGGTGCGCAACCTGGCCCAGCGCAGTGCGGCTGCCGCCAAAGAGATCAAGGAGCTGATCACCGAATCCGTGCAGCAGGTTGCCGATGGCGGCAAGCTGGCCGATTCGGCCGGCGCCGCGATGCAGGACATCGTCAAGTCCGTGCAGAACGTGGCGGGCCTGATGCAGGAGATCGCCAGCGCAAGCCAGGAGCAGAGCCTGGGCATCGACCAGGTCAACCAGGCCGTAACGCAAATGGACGACACCACCCAGCAAAACGCCGCGCTGGTGGAACAAGCCGCCGCCGCCGCGCAATCGCTCAGCGAACAGGCCGCACGATTGGAAGAAGTGGTAGGGTTGTTCAAGCTCGACGCCACCCCGAAATTACGCTAACAGGAGGATGCATGACCCGATTCGCACCGCTGGCGCGCACCGCCGCCGTTGTCTCCCTGGCTCTCGGCGCCGCCCAGCCGGCCCTGGCGCTGGACTGGATGGACAACGCCATCGGCTACCGCTTCGGCACCAGGTTCGCCGAGCCGTACAACCCGCAGGACATCCGCAAGAACATCATCAACCTGACCCACGCCAGCGGCTATCAGTACGGCAGCAATTACATGAACCTGGACATCCTGAAGTCCGACAGCAAGGACGACAGCGCAACGGAAACCTACCTGCTGTACCGCCACACGCTGGATATCGGCAAGCTGTCGGGCAAGGAATTCAAGGGCGCCGGCATGCGCGGGCTGGGCTTGACGCTGGGCTTCGACTGGAACCACAAGAACGACAAGGGCTACGCCTCGCGCAAGCAAATGCTGGTGGCCGGGCCGACCCTGATGGTGGACGTGCCGGGCTTCCTGAATATCAGCCTGCTGGCGCTATGGGAGAGCAATGAGCCGATCGGCGTATCCAAGCGCTATCACTACGACACGCACGCGATGCTGAACGCGGCCTGGGGCATCCCGCTGGGCAGCGGCTGGTCGTTCGAAGGGTATATGAACTACATCGGCGAGAAGGGGCGCAACGAGTTCGGCGGGCCCACCTCGCCGGAGACCAATATCGACATGCAGGTGATGTATGACTTCAGTGCTGCGGCGGGACTGAAACCTGGCAAGTTGAAGGCCGGCTTTGAGTACCAGTACTGGCGCAACAAGTTCGGCAATCCATCCAGCGTGCCGGGCAGCTTGGCGCAGACCCCGATGGTCCGCGCCGAATACCACTTCTGACCGGCGCGGAATCGACCTGGCCAATCACTGTTGCGGTTGTGGCTGCTGCTGGTTGCGCTTGGCAATTTCGTTGCCAACGTAGCCGCCGCCGATAGCACCGGCGATGGTGGCCAGCTTGCGGCCGTTGCCGCCGCCTACCTGGTTGCCGATCAAGCCACCCACGACAGCTCCGATACCGATGCCAAGCGCGCTATTCTGCGGGGCTGGCGCCGGTGTTGGTGCAGGCGCCTGGCTTGGCGCAGGAGCCGGTGCCGCCACAGGGGCTTGAGCTACTTCCGGCGTGACGCGCGAAGCCGGCACATAAGCCCGATGCGTCGGAGCCTTGTGTTCCACCACCCGGCGCGGTTCCTGTGCGGGCTCTGGTGCAATTTCCTTCGCAGGAGCCGACACTGCTGCGACCGGGGCAGGTGCGTTCCCGGGTATCGTAGTCGCCTGGGAGTTCGGCAGGAGGCCTGCGATGGATGCGGCTCCAACCAGGCTCACAAGCGCTACTGAAGCGGCTGCGACGACGATCATTGGGTGAACTTTGGTGCGACGGCTGGTTTCCATTTTCTTTTCTCCTGAACTCGCCATTGTTGGCGCTTGCCTTCAAAACGGCTCAGGGGGAGAACGCGGTGACAGCAAAAGTGTTTCGCCGGTAAGTAAATGTTTCCGCGGGAAGCCTCTTGAAATTCCTGGCGTCGAACCAGAAATAATTTGCCCTGTTATGTGTTCTTAAGGAGCGACTATGGAACATAAAGAGGCGTTATTGGAAAACCTGGCGGAGTTACGCGCCGCCCATGACAAGGCCAGCCGGATAATGGCGGAGATCGCCGCCACCGGTGCCCGTGCGCTGAAGGGCAGCGACAGTTTGCCGTCGCTGGGCCAATTGCGAAGTTACGCGAAAGCACTTGCCCAGGCACAGCGCCACCTGGGTCATTGCCAGGAACTGCTAGAGACCAGGTCCCCCGTGGGCGTCGGCCCTGAAGCGGCAGCAGGGCGGTCTTGCGTTCACTGACAGGTGTCGGAGGACTTTGCCATGCAAATTTTCGATGCTTTGTCTGCGCAGATCTCCGCCATGGGCTTGCCGCTGTTTGCCGTCAGCGCCACACGCGCCAACTGGCCCGATACCCCTCTGCTGCTGTTTCTCCACTGGCATGGCTTCCGGCGCGCCACGCCGTTGCAACTGGAAGGGGTGACCCTGCCGGCACGTGCGGTGGCCAGTTCTGCCCTGCAGTTTGACGGTCCCTGGGCCAGCAGTGCGGCGGCAGAGGAAGCCTTGCTGGATGCGGCCTGGCGGCTCGGCGCCTGGCAGCTGGAGCGCTTGCAGCAGCGCGCCTTCAATACGGCGGGGGCGCCATCCAGCGAGGCCTTCGCCTGCCGCCTGGCTTTCGGCGACAACGCTGCGGGCTATCCGGAGGAGCCAGTGATAGGCGGCGACCAGGAAGCGCGCCTGGCGCAGATGGACCTGGCCGCACGAAAGGGCTACCAGCAATGGCTATTCCAGCCCATCAAAGGCGGCTTGTGGGAAGGCGTTGGCCCCGCCGACGACAGCCTGGCGTCCGACGGCGGGCGCCCGTCGGACTGTCCGGTACGGCCCCTGCCGGCCACCACAGACAAGCGCGTGGTGTACCAGTTGGGCCGCCACGACCGCCTGCTCCTGCCTTGAAACATTTTGTTACACATTGGTCTGCGTCGCCTCTCTTGAAAATGAAAAAGCGAAAACATATTTTCGACGACGCTGAAGTCTGGCTCTAGCTTTGTCTGGACCGATTCACTTGTTAAATGATCTGACACCATTTGGAGATAAGAGATGAAAATTCGTCCCCTCTATGACCGGGTTATTGTTAAGCGAATTGAAAAACAACGCCAAACCGCGTCCGGCATCGTGATTCCCGATTCCGCCACCGAGAAGCCCGAGCAGGGTGAAGTGCTGGCGGTTGGTCATGGCCGTGCCCTGCCTGATGGCAGTGTGCGCCCGCTGGCAGTGAAGGTCGGCGACGACGTCCTGTTCGGCAAATACGCCGGGCAGACCGTCAAGCTTGATGGCGAAGAATTGCTGGTCATGCGCGAGGAAGACATCCTTGGCGTGATCGAGCACGCTGCCGCCAACGCCAAAGCCGCCTGATTCCAGAACGTATTAGGGAGATATAAATCATGACTGCTAAAGACGTACAGTTCAACGAAGACGCACGCGTTCGCATCGTCAAGGGCGTGAATGTGCTGGCTAACGCCGTGAAGGTGACACTGGGCCCGAAGGGCCGCAATGTGGTGATTGACCGCAGCTTTGGCGCGCCGACCATCACCAAGGATGGCGTTTCGGTCGCCAAGGAAATCGAACTGAAGGACCGCCTGGAAAACATGGGCGCGCAAGTAGTCAAGCAGGTGGCCTCGAAGACCGCCGACGTGGCTGGCGACGGCACCACTACGGCCACCGTGCTGGCCCAGGCCATCGTCCAGGAAGGCATGAAGTACGTGGCCGCCGGCATGAACCCGATGGACCTGAAGCGCGGCATCGACCAGGCCGTGGCAGCAGCCATCACGGAACTGAAGGCCATCTCGCGCCCCATCGCCACCAGCAAGGAGATCGCGCAAGTGGGCTCCATCTCAGCCAACTCCGACAGCGCCATCGGCGACATCATCGCCCAGGCCATGGAAAAGGTGGGCAAGGAAGGCGTGATTACCGTCGAAGATGGCAAGTCGCTGGAAAACGAACTGGATGTGGTGGAAGGCATGCAGTTCGACCGCGGCTACCTGAGCCCGTACTTCATCAACGATCCGGACAAGCAGCTGGCTCGCCTGGATGATCCGCTGGTGCTGCTGTACGACAAGAAGATCAGCAATATCCGTGAACTGCTGCCGGTGCTGGAGCAGTCGGCCAAGGCCGGCAAGCCCCTGTTCATCG
>CAMLSG010000322.1 GCA_946482635.1 uncultured Duganella sp. | reverse complement strand
CGTTGTCGTGCGTGTCGGCGACAACGATGAAGACCGGCTGGCCGACGTATTCCACCTTTTCCTCGGCCAGGATCGGGTCGTCATGGATGATCGGACCGCAGTCGTTGGTGCCCGGGATATCCTTGTACGTGTACACGGCAACCACGCCTGGCATGGCTTTCACCGGCTCCAGGTTAAGCGAAAGGATGCGCGCGTGCGCTTTTGCCGACAGGCCCAGGGCAGCGTGCAGCGTGCCTTGCGCCTCGGGGATGTCGTCGGTGTAGACTGCTTCTCCCAGCACGTGCAGGATGGCCGATTCGTGGGGATGGCTCTGGCCCACTTCGGACCAGCCCTTGGCGGCGCCGAGCGTCATGAACTGTTCGGACTTGCTGTTCATGCGGCGGCTCCTTCCTTGAATGCGTAAGCGTTGACGTAAGTGTTCGGGATGGCGTCTTCCGGGCGGGTTTCCATCCAGAAGCGGCGCAGCAGGTTCTGCGCGGTGCGCATGCGGTAATTGGCAGAGGCGCGCATATCGGTCAACGGGGTGTAGTCCTTTGCCAGCGCTTCCATGCCGGCGCGCAGGGTGGCTTCGTTCCATGGCTGGCCGTTGATGGCTGCCTCGGCCAGCGGCGCGCGGCGCGAGGTGGCGGCCATGCCGCCGTAGGCGATATGGGCGTTGCGAACCACGCCGTGATCAAGTTCGAGCGAGAAGGCGGCGCAGACGGCGGAAATATCCTGGTCGTAGCGCTTGGCCAGCTTGTAGGTGCGGAATTGCTGGCCGGCGCGCGGCTGCGGGATGCGCACGGCTTCCACGAATTCGCCGGGCTGCCAGTCCTTCTTCATGTAATCGAGGTAGAAGTCCTGCAGCAGCAGGACGCGCTGGCCTTGGTCCGAGCGCAGCACTATCTCGGCGCCGAGCACTATCATCCAGGGAGCGGAATCGCCGATCGGCGAACCGTTGGCTACGCTGCCGCCAAGGGTGCCGGTGCTGCGGATCGGCTGCGAGGCGAAGCGCTGCCACAGTTCGTGCAGCGAATCGTTCGGATACAGCTCCAGAACGGCTTTGTAGGCGTCGTCCAGCGACACGGCAGCGCCGATCTCCAGCTTGCCGTCGACGGTGGCGATGCGGTGCAGTTCCTGCACCTGGCGCGTGTAGATCACGTCGCCCAGGTTGCGCATCTGCTTGGTGACCCACAGACCGACGTCGGTCGAACCGGCGAGGATGGTGGCAGTAGGCTTGGCGGCGCGCAGGGCGGTCATTTCGGCCAGGGTGCGCGGCGCGTGGAAAGTCTGGCCGTCGTGGGTGTAGCTGAACATGGTGTCTCGTTGCAGTCCTTGCAGGACTGCCTTCAATGCGTCGCGGTCGAAGCCGACCGCCGGCAGCTCGCCCATGCGGGCGGCTGCATCAATAATCGGGCGGTAACCCGTGCAGCGGCACAGGTTACCGGACAATGTCTCATCGATCGTTTTGCGGCATGGCGGAGCGGACCGGCCTTCCTGTTTCAAATACAGGCTCCAGAGCGACATGGCAAAGCCCGGAGTACAGAAACCGCATTGGGAACCATGGCATTCCACCAGCGCTTCCTGCACCGGGTGCAGGCCGCCGTCCGGCTGTTTCAGGTCTTCCACCGTGAACACTGCCTTGCCGTCCAGGGTTGGCAGGAACTGGATGCATGAGTTCACGTTGCGCATTTCCAGTTCACCATCCACCAGCGAGCCGATCACCACGGTGCAGGCGCCGCAGTCGCCTTCGGCGCAGCCTTCCTTGGTGCCGGTGCAGTGCAGGTCTTCCCGCAGGTGTTGGAGCATCGTGCGGGTTGGGGCGGCGGAATCGACTTCCTGCACGCGCCCCTGGTAGAAGAAACGAATCGGTTGGGACATCTTTGCTACTCCTTACTTCATCCTGCGATGTAAATTGTTTTAAACAGGAACACGCCAGCGACACACCAGATCATGGCGCTGACTTCTTTGTATTTGCCGGTCAGCAGTTTCAGGGCGGCGTAGCTGATGAAGCCCAGCGCCAGGCCGTTGGCGATCGAGTAGGTGAATGGCATGACCAGTGCGGTGACGACAGCCGGCACACTTTCCGTAGTTTCGGACCAGTTGATCTCCGACATTTCGCGCAGCATCAGGCAAGCGACGAAGAACAGGGCTGGCGCGGTCGCGTATGCCGGTACCACGCCGGCCAGCGGCGCGATGAACAGGGCAGCCAGGAACAGCAGGGCCACGATCACCGCGGTCAGGCCGGTACGGCCGCCTGCCTGCACACCTGCCGCGCTTTCGATGAAGGCGGTAGTGCTCGAGGTGCCCATGACGGAGCCGGCGATGATCGCGCCGGAGTCGGCCAGCAGTGCCTTGTTCATGTTTGGCGGCAGCTTGCCGTCTTTCATCAGCCCCGCGCGCTGCGCCACGCCCATCAGGGTGCCGGTGGCGTCGAACAGCTCGACCAGGAAGAACACCAGCACCACGTTGAACAGGCCGTGCGAAACGGCGCCCATGATGTCCAGTTCGAAAGCGGTGGGGGAAATCGAAGGCGGCGCTGACACGATGCCGTGGAAGGCGTTTCCACCGAAGAAGAAGCTCAGCACGGTCACGGCCATGATGCCGATCAGCAGGGCGCCGGTGACTTTCAGGCGGTCCAGCGCGACGATGACGAGGAAGCCGACGATGGCCAGCACCGGGGCCGGCTTGTGCAGGTCGCCCATGGTGACGAAGGTGGCCGGGCTGGAGACCACGATGCCCGCATTTTTCAGCGAGATCAGCGCCAGGAACAGGCCGACACCGGCCGGAATCGCGATACGCAGCGAGGCCGGAATCGCATTCATGATTTTTTCACGGATGCGCAGCAGGCTGACGATCATGAAGCAGCAGCCGGAGATGAACACCGCGCCCAGGGCGGCTTGCCATGGGAAGCCCATGCCTGCCACCACGCCGTAGGCGAAGTAGGCGTTCAGGCCCATGCCCGGCGCCAGGCCGATAGGGAAGTTGGCATACAGGCCCATGATCAGCGTGCCGACCGCCGCCGCCACGCAGGTGGCCACAAAGACCGAGTCTTTCGGCATGCCGGCGTCGCCGAGGATGGATGGGTTGACGAAGATGATGTACGCCATCGTCAGGAAGGTGGTAATACCGGCCAGCACCTCAGTGCGCACGTCGGTGCCGTGCGCGCTGAGCTTGAAATATTGTTCCAGGAATTGCATTTTGGTGTCTCCGTTTAGTTTTTAGCGCCCGAAATCCCACCTCTCCGGGTGGGCAAATATGGCGTCCTCGCGCTGCGTGTTTTAACAATATCGTTGAAGGTCTCCTTTTCGGCTTATATGCCTGGGCATATCGGCTATTTCGAATTACGTATAGTTGCGCAGGAAGCTCAGCAGGATGCGCGCCGACAGGTCGGCGTCGTCGTCCGTCATGGTCTCCAGCGGGTTGTGGCTGATGCCGCCGTTGCCGCAGCGGGTGAAGAGCATGGCGACATCCGTGACGCGCGCCATCAGCATGGCGTCGTGGCCGGCGCCGGAAGCGAGATGGAAGGCTGGGATGCCGTTCCGCTCCACGGCGGCTGCCAACTGCTCCATCAGGCGCGGCGCGCAGGGGGCGCAATCGGCTGCAACGGTCTGTTCGATCTGGCAGGTGATGTGGCGCTTTTCGCACACTTTTTCGATGTGGGCGAGGATGTCGTCCACGGCAGCATCACGCGCGGTGTTGTTGGCGGCGCGGATATCGAGCGACAACGTGCATGCGCCCGGGATGACATTGGTGGAGCCGTTTGGCACCTGCAGCTGGCCGACGGTGCCCACCAGGGCGGATTCCTGGTCCTGTGCGCAGCGCTGTTCGACGTACAGGATGATTTCGGCGGCGGCGGTGGCGGCATCCTTGCGCATCGGCATGGGCGTGGTGCCGGCGTGGCTGGCCACGCCTTTCAGCTCCACCAGGTAACGCTTGCTGCCCGCGATGGAAGTCACCACCCCGACCGGCAGGCCGCGCTCCAGCAATACCGGGCCTTGCTCAATATGGACTTCGACAAAGCCAAGCAAGTCGGATGGATCGCGCGCAATATCGGTGATTGCGTTGACGTCATGGTCGGCATCGTTCAGTACGTCGCGCAGCAACTGGCCGTCGCGGTCGCGCAAGTCCAGCAGCTTCGGATCGAACTGGCCGATCACCGCGCTGCTGCCGAGGAAGGTGCTCTTGAAGCGCACGCCTTCTTCTTCAGCGAAGCCGATCACCTCCAGGTGGAACGGCAGGGTTTCGCCGGTTTCATGCAGGTGCTTGACGACGGCAATAGCGGTCAGGATGCCCTGGCGGCCGTCATACCTGCCGCCGTTGCGCACCGTGTCGTAGTGCGAGCCGGTGAGAAGGGTGCGTGCCTGCGGATCGGTGGACAGGT
>CAMLSG010000321.1 GCA_946482635.1 uncultured Duganella sp. | reverse complement strand
GACACGGGCTCGTGCGTTAACGCGGGTAGAGGGCGCCGAGGATGCGTTCGCCGCGTGCGCCTGTCACCGAGGGCAGGTTGCCGGGCTGGCGTTCGTCGAAGCGGTGGGCTAGCCAGGCGAAGACCATCGCTTCTACACGGTTGGGCGGTACGCCCAGCGCATCGCTTGACTGTACTTTGGTCGCTTCGCCCAGTTCCGCCTGCAGCTCGCGCATCAGCGTGGCGTTGTAGGCGCCTCCTCCACACACGTAGAGCGCATCCGCACCGTGCGGGGCGATTTCGCGCGCCAGGCTGACCGCGGTCAGGCGCAGCAGGGTGAACATCACATCTTCCGGCCTGGCATCGGCGAAGGGCGCCAGGCGGGCATCCAGCCAGTCGGCGTGGAACAGGTCGCGGCCGGTGCTTTTTGGGGCGGGCAGGGCGAAATAGGGTTCGGCCAGCAGCGCGGCCAACAGGCCGGGCACTTCCTTGCCGCTGGCGGCCCAGGCGCCGTTGTCGTCGAATTCGACGCCTTGGTGGCGCGAGATCCAGGCGTTCATCAGCACATTGCCGGGGCCGGTGTCGTAGCCGCCGACCGTGCCATCCTTGTGCAGCAGGGAGATATTGGCGATGCCGCCGATATTGGCCAGCACGCGCATCTTGCCTTCCTTGCCGAACAGGGCCTTGTGGCCGGCCGGCACCAGCGGCGCGCCCTGGCCGCCGGCAGCCACGTCGCGCGAGCGGAAGTCGGCAACCACGTCGATGCCGCTCAGTTCGGCCAGCAGGGCGGCGTTAATGATCTGTCGCGTAAAGCCAAGTTCAGGGCGGTGGCGGATGGTTTGGCCATGGGCACCAATGGCGCGCACATCGGCCGATTTCATCTCGGCCCTGGCCAGCAGTTCGGCCACGCAGTCCGCATAGAGTTCGGCCAGCTTGTTGGCAGCCAGCGCTTCGCGTTCGATCTCGTTCGGCGAGGCGGCCTGCAGCGCCATCAGTTCGTCGCGCAGCGACTGGGGGAACTCTACATACGCCGCCGACATGGTGCGCGCGGCGCCAGCCCAGAAGTCCACGAGGACGCCATCCACGCCGTCCAGGCTGGTACCCGACATCATTCCGATATATAAGCTCATGCTCGTATTGTAAGTCGGTGCCAGGTCTGTCAAACGGACAAAAGGCGCACATTTGTGCGCCTTTTGTCCGTTTGACAGACCTGGCACCGACTTTTTACTTGGCGGCGAGGGTGTTGGTTTTGTCGTTCGAACGCAGCAGGGCGAAGCGGTGGATCATGTCGCCGGCCACCGATTTGAAGCGCGCCAGTTCGGCGGTCGTCAACGGGGCTTGGGCCGTGATGTTCAGCTTGTTCGGGTCCTTTGCTTCGCCTGCAACGCGGAATTCGTAGTGCAGGTGGGCGCCGGTCGACCAGCCGGTGGTGCCGACGTAGCCGATGATGTCGCCCTGGCTGACCTTGGCACCCTTTTTCATGCCGGCGCCGAAGCGGCTCATGTGCGCATAGGCGGTCGAGTAGTTGGCCCAGTGCTTGATCACGACCACGTTGCCGTAGCCGCCTTGCACGCCGGCGAAATCGATCACGCCGTCACCGGCTGCGCGGATCGGGGTGCCGGTCGCGGCAGCGAAGTCGGTGCCTTTGTGCTGCTTCCAGTTGCCGGAGATCGGGTGCGAGCGCATGCCGAAGCCGGAGGAAATACGTGAGAACTCCAGCGGCGATTTCAGGAAGGCTTTCTTCAGCGATTTGCCGTCGAAGCTGAAGTAGCCGCCACCCGATTTGGTCAGCGGGTCTTCAAACCATACGCTCTGGTAGGTGGTGCCCTTGTTGGTGAACTCGCCAGCCAGGATGCGGCCGGCGCGCACGAACTCGCCGTCCTGCCAGAAGGTTTCGTACACCACGTTGAAACGGTCGCCGCGCTTCAGGTCGGACCGGAAGTCGATGTTGGTGGAGAACATTTCAATGATCTGCGCGACGACGGTGTCGGGCAGGCTGCTGCCGTCGGAACTCGAGTCGGTCGCGGCATACAGGGAAGTGGTGATTTCGCGCGCGCGCATTTCAATGCGGCGTTCCAGTTTCGCGGCGGTCTCTTCAGCCGTGAACTCTGCGTCGCCCGAGCGGGTGACCATAATATTCTTGACGGGATTGTCTTTGCCGTCCACAACGGTGGCCTTCAGCCACAGCAGGTTGCCGTTTTCATCGGTCTGCGCCTGCACGCGTTTGCCGCTGCGCAGCTGCATAATGGCGCGCGCGGTCTTGTCTTTCTTGATAAAGGTTTCTGCAGCGTCGTCTTCCACGCCCAGACGATTGAGCAGCGTCGCGAGCGTGTCGCCGGCGCGGATCTTTTCTTCGTGGACGTAAGTCTGGGAAGCTTCTTGCTTTTGCAGGGCGGTGATCTGCGCGGACAGGTCAGGTAGCTGGATATCCTGGGCAATGGTTTTCACGGGCAGGTCGCTCGCGTCAGGGGCGAGCGGAGCCACGCCGGCAGCACCAAAAGCGCATACGGCAAGGAAGATCGCCGATGCGCTGATGATCCGCGCCTTACGCGTCGAACCTAGCAGATTGTGCAAGCGTGAGCTTGCGAACTTGTTTATAGGGTTCATGCAATCAGTTAAAATTTGCCGCTTGAACTTTTAGGATTCTTGGTATTTTGTTCTAAGTTGTTGATTTAATTCGTTTTCATCGGGCAAGATTGATGGGATCGGGCATTATAACAAAGTCCTGAGCCGTGCCAACAATTTGAGAGAATTTCGCAAAAATGGATACAGACAACAAAATCCTGCCGCTGACCGATAGCGTCCAGGAAGCCCTCGCCATCACCAAGCGTGGTGTGGACGAGCTCATTATCGAAAGCGAATTTGCTCAAAAGCTGGCGCGCTCGGAAAAGACTGGCGTGCCGCTGCGCATCAAGCTGGGCCTGGACCCGACTGCGCCGGACTTGCACTTGGGACACACCGTGGTGCTGAACAAGATGCGCCAGCTGCAGAACCTGGGCCACCAGGTGATCTTCCTGATCGGCGACTTCACGTCCATGATCGGCGACCCATCGGGCCGCAATGTGACCCGTCCGCCGCTGACCCGCGAGCAGATTGAACTGAATGCCCAGACATATTTCAAGCAGGCATCGCTGGTGCTGGATGCGGCCAAGACCGAAATCCGCTACAACTCGGAGTGGTGCGATCCGCTGGGCGCGCGCGGCATGATCCAGTTGTCCTCGCGCTACACCGTGGCACGCATGATGGAGCGCGACGACTTTTCCAAGCGTTTCAAGAACGGCACCCCGATTTCGGTGCACGAGTTCCTGTACCCGCTGATGCAGGGTTACGACTCGGTGGCGCTGAAAGCCGACCTGGAACTGGGCGGCACCGACCAGAAGTTCAACCTGCTGGTTGGCCGCGAGTTGCAGAAGGATTACGGCCAGGAGCAGCAGTGCATCCTGACCATGCCGTTGCTGGAAGGCCTGGATGGCGTCGAGAAGATGTCCAAGTCCAAGAACAACTATATTGGTATCACCGAGCCGGCCAACACCATGTTCGCCAAGGTGATGTCGATTTCGGACGTGATGATGTGGCGCTACTACGACCTGCTGTCGTGGAAGTCGATCGAGGAAATCGCCGGCTTGAAGAAGGCGATCGAAGGCGGGGCGAATCCGCGCGATGCCAAGGTGGCGCTGGCCCAGGAAATCGTGGAGCGCTTCCACTCGCGCCAGGCGGCGGAAGATGCGCTGGCGGACTTCGTCAATCGTTCCAAGGGCGGGATTCCGGATGATGTGCCGGAAGTGGCGCTGTCCGGCGCGCCGGTCGGCATCGGTCAACTGCTGAAGCAGGCTAACCTGTGTGCTTCGACTTCCGAGGCGCTGCGCATGATCGACCAGGGTGGTGTACGTATCGACGGTACCGTTATTTCCGATAAGGGCCTGAAAGTTGAAGCCGGGACCTTCGTGATGCAAGTCGGTAAGCGCAAGTTCGCGAAAGTGACCTTGTCGGCATGATCGGGCTGCTGCAGCGGGTTTCGTCCGCTAAGGTCGTTGTTGATGGCGAGACGACCGGCGCCATTGACGGCGGCCTGATGGTGCTGGTGTGCGCGGAGAAGGGCGATACGGAGAAGGAGGCGGACCAGTTGCTGGCCAAGCTTTTGTCGTATCGCGTGTTTTCCGACGATGCCGGCAAAATGAACAAGTCGGTGACGGATGTGGCGGGCGGCTTGCTGCTGGTGCCACAGTTTACGCTGGCGGCGGATACCAATTCGGGCACGCGGCCTTCGTTCAGCCCGGCGGCTGCGCCGGCGGATGGGAAGCGGCTGTTTGAGTATTTTGTGGCGCAGGCACGCTTGAAGCATGCCGTTGTTGGGACCGGCGTGTTTGGGGCGGATATGAAGGTGTCGCTGACCAATGATGGGCCGGTGACGTTCTGGTTGCAGGTGAGTCCTAAAACATAAAACCGGTAAACC
>CAMLSG010000320.1 GCA_946482635.1 uncultured Duganella sp. | reverse complement strand
GTACAATTGGCAAAGGCCGCTCCGAAAGCTGAGCTGGCCGAGAAAGAGGATGCCGACGGTGCGGACGTGTTGAAGGCGGTCGAGAACTGGGCCAGGGCCTGGAGCGCGCAAGACATGAGGGCCTACCTGAATGCTTACGGCAACAACTTCCAGACGCCGAAAGGCCAGAACCGCAAAGCCTGGGAAGCTGACCGCACTGCCCGCATCGAGGGCAAAGGCCATATCAAGGTAAGCGTCGAATCGCCGCAAGTGACGGTCAAAGGCAATACCGCGACCGTGAAATTCCGCCAGAAGTATGTGTCGGACCGCCTCAGCACCACCGGCCGCAAGACCCTGGTGCTGGAGAAGCAAGGCAAGAATTGGTTGATCAAGCAAGAGCAGTCGGGGGCCTGATGCAGATGTCGAAGCGAGCAAGTGCCAGCGCCGCAACCGCGCTGCTGGCAGCATGCGCCCTGCTTGCGCCAGCCGGCATCGGCATGGCCAAATCCATCCATCCGGCAGAGGCCCCGCGCGCCAGGCAGGATGCGGAAATCATGCTGCTCGAGATTTACAAGAACCTGCGCGCCAGCCAGCTCCAGGAGGCGATGGCCAAGGCCGATGCACTGGTGCAGGCTTACCCCAATTTCCGCGTCGGCCACCTGATTCGCGGCGACCTGCTGCTGATGCACACCAAGCCGGTGGGCCAGCTCGGCGCCGGCGCCAGCGGTCCTGCCGACAAGCTGAAAGACCTGCGCGACGAAGCGCGCGTGCGCCTGCAAACCCTGGTGGCGCGCCCCGGCCCGGAGCTGGCTCCGCGCTCGGTGCTGCAACTGCGCGCCGACATGCGCCATGTGCTGGTGGTCGACGCCACGCAATCGCGCCTGTACGTCTACCAGAACAACAACGGCGAGCTGAAACTGGTGACCGACTACTACGTCAGCCAGGGCAAGCTGGGCGTCGACAAGTTCCGCGAAGGCGACCAGAAAACCCCGCTCGGCGTGTATTACATTACCGGCCGCGTTTCCGGCCCCAAGCTGCCCGACTTCTACGGCGCCAGCGCGCTGCGCATCAATTACCCCAATGAGTGGGACCGCCTGAACGGCCGCAGCGGCGGCGGCATCTTCCTGCACGGCACGCCGGCCGACAATTACAGCCGCCCGCCCCTCGCTTCCGACGGCTGCGTGGTGCTGACCAATGACGACCTGCGCAAGCTGGAAGGCACGGTCGATATCGGCAAGACGCCGGTGGTGATCGCCGATCACCAGGAATTCATCAGCAAGGCCAAATGGGATAACGAGCGCTTCACCGCCAATCGCCTGGTCGAATCCTGGCGCGCCGACCTGGTCAGCGCCGACAGCAAGCGGCTGCTGAAGAATTATTCCGGCAAGTTCAAATCGGCCAATGGCGAAGACCTGAAAACCTGGTACGAGAAGGACATGCGCCCGCTGGCCAGCGTGAATGGGCTCAGCGTGTCGCTCAGTGAAGTCACCATCTTCCGCTACCCAAGCCGCGACGACATGCTCGTCAGCACCTTCACCCTCGAGTCCAAGATCGGCAAGAGCCGCTCCACCCAGCGCAAGCGCCAGTACTGGGCGCGCGAAGGCAGCGAGTGGAAGATCATCTTCGAAAGCATGATCTGAAGATCCCCCTGCGCACGCAGCTACTGAGTTGCGCCGCCCTGGCGGGCATCGCCCTTGCCATCCTCCTTTTGCGGCAAGCGCCGTTGGCGGGCCTGCTGCAGGCCGGCTTGCCATGGTGGCAGCAAAGCCTGGCCGGCCTTGCGCTCGGGCTGGCCGCCGGCGGCATTTCGGCCGTGACCACGCTGCGCAAGCCCGATTCGGAAGCGGTGCAGCGCACCGCCGCCAGCTATGCGCGGCTCGACCTCGGCGGCTGGAACCCGGTCTGGATATCGCTCGCCGCCGGCGTGTCGGAAGAACTGCTGTTCCGCGCCGCGCTGCAGCCACTGGTGGGGATCTGGGGCGCCAGCCTGCTGTTCCTGCTGGTGCACAGCGGCGCCTATGACTTCCGCCGCTTCGACCGCGCGGCGCTGTGGCAAGCCAGCGGCGTGTTCGGCATGGGCGTGGTGTTCGGCTTTGCGTTCGAGCATATCGGCCTGCTGGCCGTGATGATCGCCCATGCCGTCGTCGACATTATCGGCCTTTACCTGGTGCGCCACATTTCGGAAGGTGCGAAGCGCTTGCGGTAGTCGCTGGGCGACACTGCCAGCACGCGCTGGAACGTGGTCCGCAAGCGCTCCTCGTTGCCGAAGCCACACAGGCGCGCCACCTGCTCGACGCTGCGCTGCGAAGTTTCCAGCATGCGCCGCGCAGCTTCAAGCCGCAGCGCTTCAACACCCTTGGCGGGCGTGCGGCCGGTCTTCTCCTTGTAGACCCGCGCGAAATTGCGCGGGCTCATGTTCACCTGGCCGGCCAGCACTTCGACCGGCAGTTCCAGCGCCAGGTTTTCCATGATCCACAGGTGCAGGCGCTCGAAGGTATCGCCGCCCGCCTCCTGCGCCAGCAGCAGTTCGCTGAACTGGGCCTGGCCGCCGGGGCGCTTCAGGAAAACCACCAGCTCGCGCGCCACCTGCATCGCGACATCGTGTCCGCAATCGCTTTCCACCAGGGCCAGCGCGAGATCGATGCCTGCCGTGACGCCGGCCGACGTCCACACCTTATGCTGGTTGACGAACAGCGAATCGCGATCGATATCGACCGACGGGAAGCGTTCCTGCAAAAGGTCGCACATGGCCCAGTGGGTCGCGGCGCGCTTGCCGTTCAGAAGTCCGGCCTGCGCCAGCAGGAAGGTTCCGCTGCAGACCGAGGCCGTGCGCCGCGCGCGGTCCGCCGCGACGGCGATCCAGTCGCTCAGTTCCCGCAGCAAAGGCTGCACGCGCGGCATGTCGGGCGAGCCGGGCACGATGATGGTGTCGATATCCTGCAGCAGGAAGGACGACAGTGCTTCGGTTTCCAGCGCCATGCCTTCCGCGCTGCGCACCATGCCGCCGGCCAGGCTGGCCACCTGGCGCGCATATCCCGGCAGGCCGCGCTCGCGCATGCGCTTGTCGGCGGCCCAGAACACGGTTTGGGGGCCGGTCAGGTCGAGCAGGCCGACATCTTCATAGGCCAGGAACAGCACCTGGCGCTGGCCGGACAGCCTTGGCAGGAAATCAGGGGTATTAGTCATCCCTGCCGATTCTGCGCGACCTATGATGAACTGTCAACGCAACATTACCCACTGGAGGAAATCATCATGAAGATCGTAATCATTGGCGGCACTGGCCTGATCGGCAGCAAAACCGTGAAACTGCTGAAAGAGCGCGGCCATGAAGTGCTGGCGGCATCGCCGGCATCGGGCGTGAACGCCGTTACCGGCGAAGGACTGGCGGCGGCCCTGGCCGGCGCGGACGTGGTGGTCGATGTCGCCAATTCGCCATCGTTTGCACCGGCCGACGTGATGGACTTCTTCCAGAAATCGAGCCGCAACCTGGGTCGCGCGGAAAAAGAAGCCGGCGTGCGCCATCACGTTGCACTGTCGATCGTGGGCACCGACCGGTTGCCGGACAATGGCTATTTCTGCGCCAAGCTGGCGCAGGAAGAACTGATCAGGCAGAGCGGCATTCCTTACACCATCCTGCGCGCCACCCAGTTCATGGAGTTCATGGCAGCCATCGGGCAGTCGTCAGTGGTGGGCGATGCGATCCACCTGTCACCGGCCCTGATTCAGCCGGTGGCGGCGGACGATGTCGCCGCCGCGCTGGCCGATGTCGCACTCGCTGCACCGCTGAACGGCATCACCGAACTGGCGGGTCCGCAGGCATTCCCGCTGGAGCAGATCGTGCGCCGTGCGCTGGCTGCCGCCGGCGACCAGCGCCCCATCGTGGTCGACACGCACGCCAGGTACTACGGCTCCGAGCTGGAACACGGCAGCCTGGTTCCGGCCGCCGGCGCCAGCCCGCGTATCGGCGCCATCCGCTACGACGACTGGCTGCAGCGCTGATCCAGCACGTTTACTGGAACGCCACCTCGGCGAAGCTGCGCAGCTTGCGGCTGTGCAGCTTGTCCGAGCCGAGGCCGCGCAGCAGCTCCAATGCGCGGATGCCGATGCGCAGGTGCTGGTCGACGCGGTCGCGGTAGAACTGGTTGGCCATGCCCGGCAGCTTGATTTCGCCGTGCAGCGGCTTGTCGCTGACGCACAGCAGCGTGCCGTAAGGGACGCGGAAGCGGAAGCCGTTGGCGGCAATGGTGGCGCTTTCCATGTCCAGCGCCACCGCCCTGCTCTGGCTGAAACGGCGCTCCGGCGTGCGCTGCGGCAGCAGCTCCCAATTACGGTTGTCGGTGCTGGCCACGGTGCCGGTGCGCAGCACGCGCTTCAGGTCATGGCCGCCCAGCTGCGTCACTTCGGCCACCGCCGATTCGATCGCCACCTGCACTTCGGCCAGCGCAGGAATCGGCACCCACAGCGGCAAATCCTCATCGAGCACATGGTCTTCGCGCACGTAGCCGTGGGCCAGCACGTAGTCGCCCAGCTGCTGCGTGTTGCGCA
>CAMLSG010000319.1 GCA_946482635.1 uncultured Duganella sp. | reverse complement strand
TTCAGGATCTTGGTGTTGGTGACGAACAGGTCGTCGCCTACCAGCTGCACTTTCTTGCCCAGGGCCTGGGTCAGGTGTGCCCAGCCGGCCCAGTCGCCTTCGTGCATCGCGTCTTCGATCGAGATGATCGGGTACTTGTCGCACCAGGTAGCCAGCAGGTTGGTGAACTCTTCAGCCGACAGCACCATGCCTTCGCCTTCCAGGTGGTACTTGCCGTCCTTGTAGAACTCGGACGCAGCGCAATCCAGGCCGATGGCGATCTGGGTGCCCGCTTCGTAGCCGGCTTCTTCGATCGCTTGCATGATCAGCTTGATCGCTTCTTCGTGCGAAGCCAGCGAAGGAGCGAAGCCGCCTTCGTCGCCCACGGCGGTGTTCATGCCGTTCTTGTGCAGGATCTTCTTCAGGGTGTGGAACACTTCGGCGCCGTAACGCACGGCTTCCTTGAAGGATGGAGCGCCCACCGGGATGATCATGAATTCCTGGATGTCCAGGTTGTTGTCGGCGTGCGCGCCGCCGTTGATCACGTTCATCATCGGCACTGGCATCTGCATCGCGCCGGAGCCGCCGAAGTAGCGATACAGCGGCAGGCCGGCTTCTTCAGCTGCGGCCTTGGCGACAGCCATCGACACTGCCAGCATGGCGTTGGCGCCCAGGCGGGACTTGTTCTCGGTGCCGTCCAGTTCGATCAGGGTACGGTCCAGGAAAGCCTGCTCATTGGCGTCCAGGCCCATGATGGCTTCCGAGATTTCGGTATTGATGTTTTCGCACGCTTTCAGCACGCCCTTGCCGAAGTAGCGCTTGGCATCGCCGTCGCGCAGTTCGATCGCTTCGCGCGAACCGGTGGATGCGCCGGACGGCACTGCGGCACGGCCCATGACGCCGGATTCCAGCAGGACGTCGCATTCCACGGTCGGATTGCCGCGCGAATCGATTACTTCGCGGCCGATGATGTCAACGATTGCACTCATGTGTTTTCTCCAAAGTTAAAGCAAATATCTGGGGCAAAATTGTTGCAAGAATAACAGACGGGGCCAAAAAAAGGCCGCAAATAAAGCGGCCCTTTTGGATATGACTTAGTTGAAGTTGGATTCGAGGAAGCCAGCCTTCTTGGTGACGCGATCCAGTTCGATCAGAACGGACAGCAGTTCTTTCATGCGGCCGAGCGGCACGGCATTTGGGCCGTCCGACAGCGCTTGTGCAGGAACCGGGTGGGTTTCCATGAACAGGCCGGCTACGCCCACGGCCACGGCAGCGCGCGACAGCACAGGCACCATGTCGCGCATGCCGCCCGACGAGCCGCCCTGGCCGCCCGGCAGCTGCACCGAGTGGGTTGCGTCGAACACCACCGGTGCGCCGGTTTCGCGCATGATGGCCAGCGAACGCATGTCCGACACCAGGTTGTTGTAGCCGAAGGAAGCGCCGCGCTCGCACGCCATGAAGTTGTCTTCGTTCAGGCCCTTGGCCTTGGCTGCGGCACGCGCCTTGTCGATCACGTTCTTCATCTCGTGCGGCGACAGGAACTGGCCCTTCTTGATGTTCACCGGCAGGCCGGATTCGGCGCAGGCGGTGATGAAGTCGGTCTGGCGGCACAGGAAGGCCGGGGTCTGGATCACGTCGACCACGGACGACACGGCGGCGATTTCTTCCACGGTGTGCACGTCGGTCAGCACCGGCACTTCCAGCTCGCGCTTCACGTCACCCAGGATTTCCAGGCCTTTTTCCATGCCCGGACCACGATACGAGGTACCGGAGGTGCGGTTCGCCTTGTCGAAGGACGACTTGTAGATGAACGGGATGCCCAGTTCAGCAGTCATTTCCTTCAGCGCGCCGGCGGTGTCGAACGCCATCTGGCGCGACTCGATCACGCAGGTGCCGGCGATCAGGAAGAATGGTTTATCCAGGCCTACATCGAATCCACACAGCTTCATGCGACGTTCTCCTTGGTTTCGACTGCCTTCAGGGCCGGCTTGCCTGCGGCGGCTTTATGCGCCAGGGCTGCCTTGATGAAGGACGTGAACAGCGGGTGGCCATCACGCGGGGTCGATTTGAATTCAGGGTGGTACTGCACGCCCATATACCATGGGTGCGAATTGGCGCCGGTGCGAGGCAGTTCCATGATCTCGCACAGGTTCTCGTTCGGGGTGCGCGCTGCCACCACCAGGCCGGCTTCTTCAACACGGGCCAGGTAATGGTTGTTCGCTTCGTAGCGGTGACGGTGACGCTCGGTCACCACGCTGCCGTAGATCTCGGAGGCCAGGGTGCCCGGCTTCACTTCGCAGGTCTGCGCGCCCAGGCGCATGGTGCCGCCCAGGTCGGAGTTGGCGTCGCGCTTCTCGATCTTGCCGTCTTCGTTCTGCCATTCGTCGATCAGGGCCACCAGCGGCTGCTCGGTGTCCGGCTCGAACTCGGTGGAGTTGGCCTTGGTGAAGCCGGCCATGTGGCGCGCGTATTCGATCAGCGCGACCTGCATGCCCAGGCAGATGCCCAGGTAAGGCACTTTGGATTCACGGGCGAATTGCGCCGCCTTGATCTTGCCTTCCACGCCGCGCTTGCCGAAGCCGCCCGGCACCAGGATCGCGTCGAACTTGGCCAGCTCGGCGACGCCCTTGGTCTCGATCTCTTCCGAGTCGATGTACTCGATGTTGACGCGCGACTCGGTGTGCAGGCCGGCGTGGCGCAGCGCTTCGGTCAGCGACTTGTAGGATTCGGTCAGTTCGACGTACTTGCCCACCATGCCGATCGACACTTCCGCTTTCGGGTTTTCCAGGTTGTGGATCAGCTTTGCCCACATCGACAAGTCGGCCGGCGCCGGGTTCAGGTCCAGTGCCTCGCAGATGATCGCGTCCAGGCCCTGGTCATGCAGCATCTGCGGCACTTTGTAGATGGTGTCGACGTCCCACACCGAGATCACGGCGCGTTCTTCGATGTTCGAGA
Source organism: uncultured Duganella sp. (assembly GCA_946482635.1). The sequence continues at coordinate 1,609 of CAMLSG010000319.1, read as the reverse complement.
ACAGCGAGATCTTCGCCACTTCGTCTTCCGGGATCTTGCGGTCGGCGCGGCACAGCAGCGCGTTCGGGGAAATACCGATTTCGCGCAGCTTCTGTACCGAGTGCTGGGTAGGCTTGGTCTTCAGTTCGCCGGCCGATGCGATGTACGGCACCAGGGTCAGGTGAACGAAAGCGGAATTCTTGCGGCCTGCGCGCAGCGACAGCTGGCGGGCGGCTTCCAGGAATGGCAGCGATTCGATATCGCCGACGGTGCCGCCGATTTCGCACAGGGCGACATCGTAGCCTTCCGCGCCACGGCGGATGTAATCCTGGATTTCATTGGTGATGTGCGGGATCACCTGCACGGTCTTGCCCAGGTACTCGCCGCGGCGTTCCTTGCGGATCACCGATTCGTAGATCTGGCCGGTGGTGAAGTTGTTCACCTTGCGCATGCGGGTGGAGATGAAACGCTCGTAGTGACCGAGGTCCAGGTCAGTCTCAGCACCATCATCGGTAACGAAAACTTCACCGTGCTGCATGGGGCTCATGGTGCCTGGGTCCACGTTGATGTACGGGTCCAGCTTGAGCATGGTGACTTTGAGGCCACGCGATTCGAGGATCGCGGCGAGGGAGGCGGCGGCAATCCCTTTACCAAGGGACGACACAACGCCACCAGTGACGAAGACAAATTTGGTCATTGCGAGATCGGCGCCGGGGAGGCGCGCAGCGGGAAATTGAAATTATAGCCTATTTTGACCCCGAATGCGTGCGACACCGAACAGACCCAGGCCCCAGCGGGAAGCAACAATATCTTTATTTCAACAGGAGGCCACCATGAGTCTGGATCGCGACGAATATGGCAACTATGTCGACACTGGCCACCAGGGTCCAGGTCCCCGCCTGATGGGCGCGGACACCCTGATCGGCGACCATGTCCATAACCTGCAGAATGAACATCTGGGCACGGTCAAGGAGATCATGCTCGACATGCAAACCGGGCATATCGCCTATGTGGTGATGGCGTCCGGCGGCGTGCTGGGCATCGGCGAAAAGCTGTTTGCGGTGCCGTTCGAAGCACTGTCGCTTGACACTTCCAACCACCGCATGACGCTGAATATCGAAAAGGAGCGCATCGAACAGGCGCCCGGTTTCGACAAGAACCACTGGCCGGACATGGCCAACCAGACCTGGGCGACTGAGCTGCACAACTTCTACGGCACCAGCAGCACGACCAGCGGCCCAAGCCATCTGGACCAGAGCTCCCGCTAAAGCTCCAGCCGCATCGGGATAAAACGTATCCCGTGCATTTCCGCCACCGGGCCGGTTGCCGTAAAGCCCAGGTGGCGGTACATGGCTTCGGCGAAGGTCGACGAGTTGACGGTAAAGCTGCCCGCATTACCGCGTGCCAGCGCCTCATCGCGCGCAATCTCCCATAGCCGCTTGCCCACGCCCTGGCCGTGCCATGGCGATCCGACGTAAAGGCTGAACAGGTGCGTGTTGTCGCGCATTGCCACCACGCCAGCCAGCACATCGCCGTCAAAGGCCAACTGATAGCAGTATTTCTCGTCCTGCAGGTTGCGGCGGATGATATCGGGCGACAGCGATACCAGGAATTCTTCCGCCCCGCTGCC
>CAMLSG010000318.1 GCA_946482635.1 uncultured Duganella sp. | reverse complement strand
GCCTTGGCGCGCTCGCGCACCATCACCACGTAGTCGGAGAGGCCAGGCATGTAGGCGCCGCCCGCCGTGCTCGAGCCGTGCACCACGCTGATCACCGGCAGCCCCGCCGCAGACAGGCGCGCCAGCCAGTAAAAACCGCTGCCGCCATGGATGAAGGTTTCGACCTTGTAGTCCAGCAGGTTGGCGCCCGCGCATTCGACCAGGTGGATGAAGGGCAGCTTCTGCGCCAGCGCCACTTGCTGCAGGCGCTGGAACTTCTCGATCCCCATCGGCTGTACGGCCCCGGCATCGATGCCCGAGTCGTCGGCCACCACCATGCAGCGTACGCCGCCGACAAAGCCGATGCCGCCCACCATCCCGCCGCCGGGCACCGAGCGCTCTGGATCCGGATGGTCAAGGCAAAAGCCGGCCAGCGTCGCCATTTCCAGGAACGGCGCGCCGGCATCAAGCAGGGCGCCCAGGCGCTCGCGCGGCAGCAGCTGGCCGCGCTTGGCGAACAGCGGCGCCGAGGCGGCCGACTTGTCGCGCGTGCGCGCCTCCAGTTCGCGCAGGCGCGCCAGCTGCACTTGCAGCGCAGCGCAGTTGGCCTGGAAGGCCTCGCCCTGCGGCACTACACGGCTCTCCAGCGCGGGCATTATTCGTCCTCCAGCACACGCGGGGTGGCAGCCAGGTGGAAGCCGTTGAAGGCCGCAGTCGCCCCGGCCTGGCGCGGCGGAGGCATCGGCATGCCTGGCCGCACATTCGGCCGGCCGCCGTCGACGCGCAAGGTTGTACCCGTGATGAAGGCTGCCGCATCGGACAGCAGGAACGCAATCGCCGCCGCCACTTCCGATTCGGTGCCGAACCGGTGCAGCGGAACGGTGCGCGGGAAGGCGCGGATGGTGTCGCGCATTTCAGGCGGATACTGGTCCATGCCGGAAGAAGCGATATAGCCCGGCGCCACAGCATTCACCCGCACCCCGTATTGCGCCCATTCGAAAGCTGCCGTCTCGGTCAGGCTCACCATGCCAGCGCGCGCTGCGCCCGAATGGCCCATATTGGGCATGCTACCGAACATGTCGGCCACGATATTGACAATGGCGCCGCCATGCCCGGCCATGCTCTGGTTCAGGCACTCGCGCGCCAGTAGGAAGCCGCCGGTCAGGTTGGTCTGCACCACCGCCTCCCAGCCTTTTTGCGAAATTTCGCGCAGCGGCGCCGGGAACTGGCCGCCCGCGTTGTTAACCAGGCCGTGGAGCGGGCCATGTTCCGCCACCATTTGCGCCACCAGCTCGCGCACCGCCTCGTCATTGCGGATATTGCAGCTGTAGCCGTGGGCAGCGCCGCCGGCGCGGGCAATCTCTGCTCGTACCGCGTCCAGCTTGGCCATGTCGCGCCCCACCAGCAGCACGCGCGCGCCCAGCGCCGCCAGTTCATGCGCCGCACAGCGCCCGATGCCGCTGCCGCCGCCCGTCACGACGATGGTACGGCCCTCGAACAGGCCGGGTTTGAAGATCGATTGATACATTCAGCTTCCTTTCAGGACCAGCCGAGCTGGCGCGCGGCCAGGTCGTTGAGGATTTCTTCGGCGCCACCGCCGATCATATACACCTTGGCGTCGCGGTAGACGCGTTCCGACACCGTGCCGCGCATGAAACCCATGCCGCCCAGGATCTGCACCGCCTCGCCGGAACAAGCCAGCATGGTTTGCGCCGCGAAGTTCTTCAGCATGCACACCTGCGCCACCGGCTGCTCGCCCGCATCCATGCGCGCCACGATGCTGTCGATGAAAGCGCGCGTGGCTTCGATGCGCGTCGCCATCCCTACCAGCTTGTGGCGCACAGCCTGGTGCTGCACCAGCGCCTTGCTGAAGGTCTTGCGCTGCTGCGCCCATTCCACTGCTTCATCAAGGCAGGCTTGCGCCAGGTAGCAGGCATGCATGGCCAGCATCAGGCGTTCATCGTTGAAGTTGCGCATCAGGAGCGCAAAACCGGCGTTTGCCGCGCCCAGCAGGTTCGCGGCCGGCACGCGGCACTGGTCGAAATGCAGTTCGGCGGTATCGGAGCACCACCAGCCCATTTTCTTCAGCGGGGAGCGCGCCAGGCCGGGCGTGTCGCCGGGCACCAGCAGGGCGCTGATGCCGGAGGCGCCAGCACCGCCGGTGCGCACGGCCACCGTGATCCAGTCCGCGCGCATGCCCGAGGTAATGAAGGTCTTGCTGCCATTGACGATGTAATGTTCGCCATCGCGCACGGCCGTAGTCGTCAGGCCGGCCACGTCGGAGCCGCCGCCAGGTTCCGTCACCGCCAAAGCGCTGATCTTCTCGCCGGCGAATATGCCGGGCAGCACGCGCGCCCGCAGTTCAACCGAACCGCCATGCACGATAGGCGGCGCGCCGATGCGGTGGCTGAACAGGGAAGCCAGCAAGCCGCCGCAGCCGGTGCGGCACAGCTCCTCGTTCAGTACCTGCAACTGGCGGTAGCTGGCCGGAATGCCGCCCTCCGCTTCCGGAAAGCCAAGGGCCAGCAGCCCAAGCTCGCCAGCCTGTTTGTACAGGGCGCGAGGGAAGGTGCCTGCCTCCTCCCAGTCGTTGACGTGTGGCAGCAGCTCCTGCTCGACGAAACGCCGCACCGTGGCGCGCAGTGCCTCTTCCATCATGTCCTCCGGCTGGTAAAGTTGGGCGGCACCGCAACCGGCATCGCCAGCAGCCACTGCGCCATGCCTTTGCCAAGCGGGTCATGGCGCAGCGACGCCATCCCGCCGCCGCCCAATGCCTGTTCGCACACGAAGTTAAAGGCGTGAATACCAGGCAGCTCATAGCGTGTCACCGCCCCGCGCACCTTATCGGCCAGGTACGCCGCCACCGCATCCGGCGTGAGCTGCCCACGCAGCAAAGGCAGGTCGTCCGGATGGCGCGCAATCACGCCGATATTCGAGGTATCGCCCTTATCCCCACTACGCGCCCAAGCCAGCTCGATCAACGGCACCCTGCGCCAGCCCTCTCCAGTTGGGCTCGTGTCACACCTTGGGGTCAGGCCCTCAGGTTGACACGTGCTCGACTGTAGGCCGCTGCTACGCTCGAGGCCGTGTCCCGCGTGGGGCCTGACCCCATGGTGTGACACGGGCTGGACCGTGGTGCCGCCGGGCAGGTGGACGATTGGTGAGAGGCGGGTTTTTTCGAGCAGGAATGAGAACTGCTTGATGGCGGGCGAGACGGAAGGGCGGCCGCCGAAGCCGGTGGTGCCCGGTGCCCATGAAGTGCCGGCGGGGGCAATTTCACGTGCGAAGAGTTCCAAAGCGGCACGCTGCGGGTGCGCTACCGCCAGCCACATGACGGCCTGGCCGAAGCCTTCCGCCGCGCCGAGGATGTCGATATGTGTTGCCGAATAGTCGGACAGGCCGGCGTGCGCGAACATCGCACGCGTGCGCGCCAGGATCGCTTCGGCGCTGCGGCGCGCCTTGCGCCCGGCGTCGTGGCCCACCACTATCAGTTGCGCAGCACTTCGGAAACCGTCGGCGTAGGTGGCGCTGACTTTGTAAGTCGGCGTTGGCGCCTGGCCGCGCGCACCTTGCACCAGCACGCGCTGCGGGCCGTCCGCTTGCAGCGTGACACTGGTGAAGTCGCACACCACGTCGGGCAGCAGGTAGCGCGCCGGATCGCCGATCTCATACAGCAACTGCTCGGCGGCCACGGCCGGTGTCACCAGCCCGCCGGTGCCTTCCGGCTTGCCCAGCACGAAGCTGCCGTCGGCGCGGCATTCCACCACCGGATAGCCGCTGTTGGCCCAATCCGGCACCGCTTCCCAGTCGGTGAACAGGCCGCCGCTGCCCTGGCAGCCGCATTCGATCAGGTGCCCGGCCAGGCTGCCGGCGGCGAGCAGGTCGTAGTTGTCCGATGCCCAGCCGAACTCGTGCATCAGGGCGCCCAGCGTTACCGCGCTGTCGACGCAGCGGCCGGTGATCACCACGTCTGCCCCCACGTCCAGCGCGGCTTTGATCGGCAGCGCACCGAGGTAGGCGTTGGCGCTTAGCACCGTGGCCGGCAGCTCGACGCCTTCCGCACGCAGGGCGGGCAGCAGGGCTGATACATCGTCGCCTTCGACCACGGCGATGCGCGGCGCCAGCCCCTGTTCCGCCGCCAGCGCGCGCAGCGCCGCCGCGCAGCCTTGCGGGTTGATGCCGCCGGCGTTGGCCACGATGCGTACGCCGCGCGCCAAGGCGTCGCCCAGCACGTCGCGCATGACGTCGATGAAGTCGGTGGCGTAGCCGAGCTCGGGCTGCTTGCGGCGTGCGGCCGCCAGCAGCGACATGGTCAGTTCGGCCAGGTAATCGAATACCAGGTAATCGAGGTCGCCGCCATCGAGCAGCTGGCGCGGGCCGAGGGCGCTGTCGCCCCAGAAGCCTGCCGCACCGCCGATCCGGACATGGTTCCTGCCTGCGCGCACCCTGCCTCCTTTTATTAAATCATTCGATTGAATAATTCAGGATACCGTGGAAAGGCAGGCGCGTGCAAGCATGTCGCGTTGCTGCGGCACGACGAAAAAAAAGCCCCGGCTGCCGCCAGGGGCGGCGCCGG
>CAMLSG010000317.1 GCA_946482635.1 uncultured Duganella sp. | reverse complement strand
CTGTACCAGGAACCCGACTTCTCAACGATCTTGGCTTCCACGCCCAGGTCGATGATTTCGCCTTCACGGGAAGTGCCTTCGCCATACAGGATGTCGAAGTGGGCTTCCTTGAACGGCGGCGCAATCTTGTTCTTGACCACCTTGACCTTGGTCTCGTTGCCGATCACCTCGTCGCCCGACTTGATCGAGCCGGTACGGCGGATGTCGAGGCGCACAGAGGCGTAAAACTTCAGGGCGTTACCGCCGGTGGTGGTTTCCGGCGAGCCGAACATCACGCCGATCTTCATGCGGATCTGGTTAATGAAGATCACCAGGGTGTTGGTGCGGTTGATGGTGCCGGTCAGCTTGCGCAGCGCCTGGGACATCAGTCGCGCCTGCAGGCCCGGCAGGGAGTCGCCCATATCGCCTTCGATTTCGGCCTTCGGGGTCAGCGCGGCAACCGAGTCGACCACGATCAGGTCCACGGAACCGGAGCGCACCAGCGCATCGCAGATTTCCAGGGCCTGTTCGCCGGTGTCCGGCTGGGAGATCAGCAGCTCGTGCAGGTTGACGCCCAGTTTTTGGGCATACACCACGTCCAGCGCGTGTTCCGCGTCGATGAAGGCGCAGGTGCCGCCCATTTTCTGCATTTCAGCGATCGCTTGCAGGGTCAGGGTGGTTTTACCGGAGGATTCCGGACCGTAGATTTCCACCACACGGCCGCGTGGCAGGCCGCCTACGCCCAGCGCGATATCCAGGCCCAGGGAGCCGGTGGAGACAGTCTGCACTTCCTCGATCGGGGCGGATGCGTCCATGCGCATCACGGAGCCTTTGCCAAACTGCTTTTCAATCTGGGCCAGTGCGGCCGCCAGGGCCTTGGCTTTTTCCGATGCAGGTACTGCGCCTTTTTTGTCGTCCATGATGATCTTTCGCGGGCTAAATGAATTGGGTCACTACGTTGTACAGGTGGTACTGTATAAAATTACAGTGCTTTTGACAAGCCCCTTTTTGCAAACTTTGCGAAAAGTCAAACGGCTGGAGTACAGTTACCTTATGCGTATCCTATTAGCCGAAGATGACAGCGTCCTCGCGGACGGCCTGACGCGCTCGCTGCGCCAGTCCGGCTATGCGATCGACTGCGTAAAAAACGGGCAGGAGGCCGACACCGCCCTGTCCACCCAGGAATTCGACCTGCTGATCCTCGACCTGGGCCTGCCCAAGATGTCCGGCCTGGAAGTGCTGCGCCGCCTGCGCTCGCGCGGCTCGCTGCTGCCGGTGCTGATCCTGACCGCCGCCGATTCGGTCGAGCAGCGGGTCAACGGCCTCGACCTGGGCGCCGACGATTACATGGCCAAGCCCTTCGCCCTGTCCGAGCTGGAGGCGCGGGTGCGCGCCCTGACCCGGCGCGGCCAGGGCGGCGGCTCCACCGTCGTCAAGCACGGCCCGCTGACCTACGACCAGGTCGGGCGCAGCGCCTATATCAATGAGCAGATGCTGGACCTGTCGGCGCGCGAACTGGGCCTGCTGGAAATCCTGCTGGCGCGCACCGGCCGCCTGGTGTCGAAAGAGCAGCTGGTGGACCACCTGTGCGAATGGGGCGAAGAGGTCAGCAACAACGCCATCGAGGTGTACGTGCACCGCCTGCGCAAGAAGATTGAAGTGGGCGGCATCCGCATCGCCACCGTGCGCGGCCTCGGCTACTGCCTGGAGAAATTCAACCCGCCGCAACCGCCGGCTGCACCGTGAACGGCGAGCAGCAGGCCGCCGACTGGGACCACGCCCCGGCCGCCGAAGAGAACGAGATCCAGCACTCGCTGTTCGGCGAGATCCTCGACTGGATGCTCGCTCCCCTGCTGCTGCTGTGGCCGATGAGCATCGCCATCACCTACCTGGTGGCGAAATCGATTGCCAACCAGCCCTTCGACCACGCGCTGGAAGACACCGTCACCGTGCTGACGCAACAGGTGCGCGAAGTGGCCGGCGTGATTCCGCGCCTGCCCGGCCCGGCGCGCGACATCCTGCGCGCCGACGACGTCGACAATATCTATTACCAGATCAGCGCCCCCGGCGGCAGCTACGTGGACGGCGACCGCGACCTGCCGCCGCCGCCGAAACAGGACCCGGAACTGCAGGAATTCCGCTCGGGCGAAGTCATTTTCCGCAACGCCAACCTGCACGGCACGCCGATCCGCATCGCCCATACCTGGGTCAACCTGGAAGAGGACAAGGCGCAGCCGCCGCGCTGGGCCCTGGTGCAGGTGGGCGAAACGCTGGACAAGCGCGCCAAGCTGGCCAACGAGATCATCAAGGGCGTGATCCTGCCGCAGTTCATCATCCTGCCCATCGTGCTGGCCCTGGTGTGGTTTGCCCTGTCGCGCGGCCTGCTGCCGCTGCGCGAACTGCAGGAACGCATCCGCGCCCGCCCCTCCGACGACCTGAGCCCGATCCCGCCGCGCCAGGTGCCGGAAGAAATCACCCCGCTGGTCAGGTCGCTCAATGAAATGCTGGAGCGCCTGAAGCTCTCGATCGATTCGCAGAAGCGTTTCATCGCCGATGCCGCGCACCAGATGAAGACCCCGCTGGCCGGCATGCGCACCCAATCGGAACTGGCGCTGCGCCAGACCGACGAAGCGGAAGTGCACCGGTCGCTGGAACAGCTGGCCAAGTCATCGCAGGCGGCCACCCGCCTGGTCAACCAGTTGCTGGCACTGGCGCGCGCCGAGAACCAGCCGCAGGCCGGCACCAGCATGGAGCCGCTGGAGCTGGGCGAAGTCGCGCGCAACACCGTGCACGACTGGGTGCAGGCATCGTTCAACTACGGCATCGACCTTGGCTACGAGCCGCCGCCCGAGGACGTGCCGATTTCCGGCAACGCGATGATGCTGCGCGAAATGCTGTCCAACCTGATCGACAACGCTTTGCGCTACACGCCGCGCGGCAGTGCGGTAACGGTACGCGTGCGCCGCACCGGCAGGCACGCGCTGCTCGAAGTGGAAGACAATGGCCCCGGCATTCCTGCGGCCGAACGCGGGCATGTGTTCGAGCGTTTCTACCGCATCCTGGGCAGCAATACCGAAGGCTCCGGCCTGGGCCTGCCGATCGTGCGCGAAGTGGCGCAGCAGCACGGCGCGGAAGTCGACCTGTTTGCCAACCCGCGCACCACCGACCCGAAACATCCGGGCTGCCTGTTCCGCGTCACGTTCCCGCTGCGCGTGCCGGACACGCCAGCCGAAGAAGAAGAGGTACCGCATTTTGGATAAGCTCGAGCGCCACTGGCGCCGCGTACGCCGCATGACGGGATGGCTGCTGGCCACCTGGCTGCTCGCCACCTTCTGCATCATTTTCTTTGCGCGCGAATTGAGCGGGCTGTCGATCTTCGGCTGGCCGCTGTCGTTCTACCTGGCGGCGCAAGGCGCTTCGCTGATCTATCTCGCCATCATCGGCTTTTACGCCTGGCGCATGCGCGCGCTGGAGCGGCGCTACCGCGGCGAGAGCGGGGGCCAGGCATGAGGACGCCCTTCTTCCGCAAGCTGCAGCGCTACTACACGATCTTCACCGCATGTTTCGCCATGTTCCTGCTCGCGCTGGCGATGCTGGAGAAGGAAGGCATGCCGCGCCTGTGGATCGGCTACCTGTTCATGTTCGCCACCATCATCCTGTATGCGGCGATCGGGGTCATCAGCCGCACGTCCAACGTGGCGGAGTATTACGTGGCGGGACGGCGCGTGCCTTCGCTGTTCAACGGCATGGCCACGGCCGCCGACTGGATTTCCGCCGCATCCTTCATCTCGCTGGCGGGCGGCCTGTACCTGCACGGCTTCGACGGGCTGGCCTACATCATGGGCTGGACCGGCGGCTATTGCCTGGTGGCGCTGCTGATCGGGCCTTACCTGCGCAAGTTCGGCCAATATACGATTCCCGACTTCCTGGCGGCACGCTACGGCGGCGGCCATGGCGGGCGTGCGGTGCGGCTGATGGCGGTCGGCGCCACCATCGTCGTTTCCTTCACCTACGTGGTGGCGCAGATTTACGCGGTCGGGCTGATTGCGTCGCGCTTCACCGGCGTCGACTTCTCGGTCGGCATCTTCCTCGGCCTGGCGTCGATCCTGGTGTGCTCCTTCCTGGGCGGCATGCGGGCGATCACCTGGACCCAGGTGGCGCAGTACATCATCATCCTGGTGGCCTTCCTGATGCCGGCCATGTGGCTGGCGGTCAAGCACGGCGGCAACCCGGTGCCGCAGGTCGCCTACGGCAAGCTGCTGCCCAAGCTCAGTGCGCGCGAGGTGCAGCTGGCACACGATGAAAAAGAGGCCGAGGTGCGGGAAGTATTCCTGCAGCGCGCCGAAGATTTCGGCGTGCGGCTGCATGGCCTGCCTGCCTCCTGGGATTCGGGCCGGCTGGAAGCGCAGCACAACCTGGACATGGTCAAGCAGCGCAATGGCTCGCTGCTGGAAATCCGCGCCGCCGAACGGGAACTGGCCAACTATCCGAAAACCGTGGAAGACGCAGCCGCCGTATGGACGGCGCAGCGCAACTACAACCTGGCGCGCGGACGCGAACTGGTGAAGCACGCCGAGCCCTTCCCCGGCGCAGACCGCGAGCAGTCGGACCAGAAGCGCAACAACTTCCTGGCGCTGGTGTTCTGCCTGATGGTGGGCACGGC
>CAMLSG010000316.1 GCA_946482635.1 uncultured Duganella sp. | reverse complement strand
GCTCGGCTGGGTCATCGAAAAACAGGCCGGCAAGACTTACAGCGAGGCCTTGGACAGCATGATCCTGCACCCCGCCGGCATGCAGCGCACCGCCTATGACGCGCCTGGCCGCATCATCGCGCGCAAGGCGTCCGGCTATGTGCGTGCGCTGGGAGAATACCGTCCTGCCGACCCGCTCTGGATTCCCAACGTCGGCGCCGGCGGCGGTGTTGCCAGCACCACCGGCGACTTCTTCAAGCTCGATCGCGCCCTGGCCGGCAACACGCTGCTCAAGCCCGAATCAAAACGCCAGATGTTCACCGCCTACATCAAGGACGATGTATGGGGCGATCTCGGTTACGGCTACGGCTGGCTGGTTGGCACCCGCACCATTGCCGGCAAGCCGCGCCTGGTGCACGAGCATGGCGGCAATGCCAATGGATTCCGCACGCTGGTCACGCGCTATCCGGAAGACGGCAAGCTGGTCGTCATCTTCCTCAACGAAGGCAATGGCAACAAGGGACCGGAGATATACCGCATGCGCCGTGATTTCACCGACGCACTCTATGGCCAGGTTGTTGCGCAACCCAAGCCTTCATTGAATGATTTACTGGCTGCAGAAATTCGCCACGCCGGCGCCGGCGCGGCACTGGCACGCTTCAACGCCTTGCTGGCGCAAAGCGACAGGCCGGAGAATGGCGATGGCCTGAACCGCCTCGCCTATCAATATGCAGAAGCCGGACAAGCGGCGACCGGCATTTCGATCCTCCAGCGCGCAAGCGAGCTTTTCCCGCAAGACGGCAACCTGCACGACTCCATGGGGGAGCTCTTTCTAGCGCTGGGCGACGATGCCAAGGCCATTGCAGCTTATCAGCGCGCACTGGAGCTGGATCCCGGCAATGCAAACGCCGCCGCAATTCTGAAAAAGCTCCAGCCTGAGTAGGAGGTCAGTACTTGGCCTGGCAAGTCCGGTATTTATTGTCCACCACGTAGGAATTGGTGAGCGTCTTCCTGGACTTATTGACCACCAGGTTGATGAACTCGTCGCCGCAGCGAGGTGCCAGCGGCACAAACTTCTTTTCGTTCGGCGAATAGACGTAGACTAGCGAAACCTCATAGGTCCCCATCCCGTCATCGGCGTGGGAAATGGAGAAGTCCCTGAAGCCGTCGAAATTGTAGTCCTCAATCTTTAGGCGCAACCTCTTCTCGGTTTCTACCGTAATGATTTCAGTCGCCTGCTTACCCTCGCCGGCAAGATTGAGCTCTACCTCCTGGCCTTTCGCTGTCAACAATGCCTGCATGCCCTTCGTCGGAGAAAACTCAATGCGGCCCGGATCGGCCTCCTGCGCGCATACATGTGCCGCACCGGCGGTGACAACGATTATCAGCATCGCAGCTATTGTTTTCATCGTTCCCTGCATCATGTCCCTGGAAAATTTACTGTGACTGTATGCCATATATCCTGCCGCCAAATGCAAAAAGCCCAGCCATGCAAGGCTGGGCTTTTCAGGCAAATGCCAGCAAACGTCCTGGACTTATGCGCGGCGGCGGGTGCGTGCCAGAGCCAGCAGGCCCAGGCCAAACAAGGCCATTGAGGCAGGTTCCGGCACCTGAACGTCAGCGGCTACGGCGCCAACGTTGTTCCAAGCATCGGTATCCCAGAAGAACAGGTTCAGTTTACCGCTGGAGTTGGCAAAACCGTTGAATTGGGTGCCAATGACAAAGAAGTTGCCGGCGTCCGCGGTACCGGTCCCGATCTGGCCAACCAGCGCGCCAATCAATGCGTTGAAGACGGTGCCATCCGGATTCGAGACGGACAGGTTCCAGCCTGGCATGCCGTTGGCGTTAGTGGTGTAGCCAAAATTGCCGCCGGAGAAATTCCACAGTTCGGATGGATCAACCGAGATCGACAGTTGCTGACCTTCCGACAACATGATCCCGCTATCGTGAGTCACACCGCCGACGAGGCTGTTGGCATTCGAATTCACCGAAACCACGCCTGCCTGGGCCAAGCCGGCCATGGCAAATGCAGCGACGAAACCAAGAGTGCGAAGTACTTTCTGGACTTTCATTCGATCTTTCCTAGAATTATTTTTGAAGCAATCTTACTAGCAATTTGCATGCCAGTTTCCAAGAATCACTAAAAAATGAAATGTATCAAACACTTATCCAAAGAGGAAATAAAATCCCTTTCGCGACTGTAAAGTTTTCCGACAGTCTGCTCAGCCCTATTGGCCAAGGCAGATAATCTTGGTTGCGTACTCGTGGGCAGCAGATTTCTTCTTTGCCGCCCAAGCCATCGCTTCTTGCGCTTGGGCGATCGTCATCACGGTCGCCTTTTCCTTGTTCTTGATGAAGGAAACGCCCTCGAACACGCCTTCTTTGCTGCGCATTACCCTCGCGAAGACTGGCGGCTTATTCGGATCGTTGATTTTGTTCTGCTGGACCAGATAGCGCTGATCGTTGTTTTCCATATGCGTACCTAAAACTCAAAAAGCCTTGCCAACATGCAGATGTCGGCCCCTTCTTTCGCCCCAATGCAAAAAGCCCAACCTTTACGGCTGGGCTTTTCTAAATTCTGGCTCCCCGACCTGGACTCGAACCAGGGACCTGCGGATTAACAGTCCGTCGCTCTACCGACTGAGCTATCAGGGATCATTCTCTGACCGCGTTGCGATCAGAGAGCAGCATATTAAAGGACCTTGGCGATGGCGTCAACTACCACATCAATATTCTTCGAGTTCAGCGCAGCGACGCAGATACGGCCAGTGTCCACCGCGTAGATCGACTGTTCGCGCAGCTTGCCAACTTGTTCCTTGGTCAGGCCGGAGTAGGAGAACATGCCAACCTGCTCACGCACGAAGTCGAAGTCATGGCCCGGAGCCTTGACCTTCAGCTTCTGCACGAAGGCTTCACGCATTTCCTTGATGCGCACGCGCATGCCGGCCAGCTCGTCTTCCCACATCTGGCGCAGTTCAGGGGTTGCCAGGGCGGTTGCCACGACCTTGCCGCCGTGGACCGGTGGGTTGGAGTAATTGGTACGCACCACGCGCTTCAGTTGCGACAGCAGGCGTGCCGCCTCTTCGGCGGAGGAAGCCACCACGCTCAGGGCGCCCACGCGCTCGCCGTACAGCGAGAACGACTTGGAGAAGGAGTTCGATACCAGCAGTGCCACGCCGGTAGCGGCGAAACGGCGCACCACCGCGCCATCTTCCGCGATGCCGGCGCCGAAGCCCTGGTAAGCCATGTCCAGGAACGGCACCAGGCCGCCTGCGACCACGGCAGCGATCACCTCATCCCACTGGGATTGGGTCAGGTCGGCGCCGGTCGGATTGTGGCAGCAAGCGTGCAGCACGACGATGGCGCCGCGTGGCATGGCTTTCAGCGCAGCCAGCATGGCAGCGAAGTTCACGCCATGGGTGGTTTCGTCGTAGTAAGCGTAATTGTTGACTTTGAAGCCGGCGCTTTCGAACAGTGCGCGGTGGTTTTCCCAGCTTGGATTGCTGATGTAGACCTCGGAATCCGGGGAGAAGCGCTTCAGGAAGTCGGCGCCGATTTTCAGCGCGCCGGTGCCGCCCAGTGCCTGCACGGTCACTGCACGTTTCTCTTGAATTACGGCGCTGTCGGCACCAAATACCAGCTCTTGCACAGCCTTGTCGTAAGCCGCCAGGCCTTCGATCGGCAGGTAGGTACGCGGGGCGTGCTGCTCGATCAGGATTGCTTCCGCTTTTTCCACGCACTTCAGCAGCGGCACTTTGCCATTGTCGTCATAATAGACACCTACGCCCAGGTTAATTTTCGCTGGGTTAGTGTCTGCATTAAAGGCTTCGGTGATGCCGAGGATCGGGTCGCGCGGGGCCATCTCGATGGCGCTGAAAACGGAAGGGTTCGTCATGATAAGTTTAGTAACGTTTGAAGGCGGGTCGATGCGAAAGCAGGCCGGCACCCGAACAAAATCCGGTCAGGGCCGCCGACAATCGCATATTCTATCAAAGGTCTGCACTAATGTCTGATTCCCAAAATACCAGTGCTCCGGCGCCGGAAGTTATCACTTTCCCGGATTCGCCTTACCGGCTGCACCAGCCCTTCCCTCCCGCCGGCGACCAGCCAACCGCTATCGATGGTTTGTGCGAAGGGATTGAAGACGGTTTGTCCTTTCAGACCCTGCTCGGCGTGACCGGTTCCGGCAAGACCTACACCATGGCGAATGTGATCGCCCGCATGGGCCGTCCAGCCATCGTGTTCGCGCCGAACAAGACGCTGGCGGCGCAGCTGTACTCCGAATTCCGTGAGTTCTTCCCGGAGAATGCGGTCGAGTACTTCGTGTCGTACTACGATTACTACCAGCCGGAAGCCTACGTGCCTCAGCGCGACCTGTTCATTGAAAAGGATTCGTCGATCAATGAGCATATCGAGCAGATGCGCCTGTCCTGCACCAAGTCGCTGATGGAGCGGCGCGACGTGGTGATCGTGGCCACCGTGTCCGCCATCTACGGTATCGGCAACCCGAACGAATACCACCAGATGATCCTGACGCTGCGCGCCAAGGACCGCGTCTCGCAGCGCGACATCATCGCGCGCCTGATACAGATGCAATACACGCGCAACGAGATGGACTTCGGCCGTGGCACCTTCCGCGTGCGCGGCGACACCATCGACATCTTCCCGGCCGAACACGCCG
>CAMLSG010000315.1 GCA_946482635.1 uncultured Duganella sp. | reverse complement strand
AACAGGGAGCCAATCAGGGCGAATGGCGAAGTCACCGTCTTCATGATGGCGTTGCCGATCACCTTGAGGATGATGCCGCCCAGCGAAAATTGCGGGTCGTCGAGCGAACCGCCAATCGGCACATTAATGTCGATCACGCCATTACGGTCGCTCAGCAGGGCTACGGCCAGGTTCACCGGCAACCTGGTAGCGTCGGGGTTCGTGCTCTCCTTGCCGAAGGTCAGCTGGTCGAGCACCAGGCGGTTCTCGGCCTTCAGCTGGCGGTTCTCAAGCGCATAGGACACCTCGAACGTCATCTTGCCTTTCTCGATGCCGTAGCCGACATATTTATCCGCGTAGGCCGACAGCTGCGACAGCTCCATGCCGCGCACCTCAGCGCGCAGGTCAAGGGAAAGCTCCTGCTTCAGCGGATGTACGCGGCCGGCGATCAGCAGCGGCGCTCCGCTGACGTTGCCGCGCAGGTCAACGTTTGCGTTATGTGCGGGATCCGACGACAAGCCGCTAACCGTACCGCCCAACTCCTTAAGGTTGGCCGTGTAGTTAGGCTTGATGAAGTTGTCGGTAAAGCGCACTCGCCCGCCTGACAGCAGCAGCTTGCCGATGCGGATCGGCGGCAGCGGTTCGGCAGGTTTCGCCGGGGCCGCCTTCGGCGCAGGCGCTGTGGCAGCAGGCGGTGCGGCCTGCGCCACATCTTTCGACTTCGCTTTGGCATCCTTGACAGCTTGGGCACGCGTGCCGGCCTCGGTCAGGCTCTTGCCTTCCTCGCCTTCCTTGCGCATCACGTCCTGGACGTTCAGGCGGCCGTTGGGGTCAATAATGACGCGGGCGAAGAAATCGTCCAGCGCCACGCGCTCCACGTTCAGGCTGAACGGCTTGAAGTTCACGTCCATGCCGCCAAAGGCCAGCGATTTCCAGCTCAGGAAATCATTCGAGCTGGATTTGTCGACGGTGGACAGCCGGGTCACGCTGACATCGCCCTTGAAGCCACCGCCGACAGCGCCATCCTTGCCCGTTTCGAGCTGCAGGCGCGCTTTGCTGGAAACGGCTGCCTGCACCAGGCGCAGGTTCACGTAATCGGTGACGTAAGGCTGCAAAGGCAGCAGGTCGAAATTCTTCAGGTCCAGCGCCAGGTCGGCCTTCAGCGGCGATGGCGCCAGTTGCCCCTTGAGTTCCAGTTCGCCTTTATTGACGGCGGTTTTCAGCGCCACCTCGGCAGACGCGCCGGGAGCGTTGGAATAGTTTTCGACCGTCAGCGCCAGCGGCGACAGCTTGAAGACGGTTGGCTCCTCGCGCAAGTCTTCCCGCAGTTTAGCGTTCCAGCCGCTGACATCCAGCTTGCCGACCTTGATTTGCATCGGTTCTTCACCTGCCGGTTTCGCGTCCGGCTTGGCACCGGCCGGCGTATCTGCCAGCTTGCCCTGGTGGACGTCGATTTCCGCGCTGTTCGACGTGACTGACGCGATGTCGAGGGTATGCTTGCCGCCATCGAAAGCGACGTCCTGCACCACCAGCCCGAATTTGGCCAGGTCGGCACGCAGGTTGCCTTTCGGGGTGTCATCGGCATAGCGCAGCGCGGCTCCGTTGACGGCCAGTTCCTTCAGCAGCACGACCGGACCGGTGGCTGCCGGCTTGGCCGCAGGCGCAGGCGCGGCAGCTTGCGGTGCTGCGGCCGGCACCAATTGGTCCAGGTTCAGCACACCATCCTTGCTGCGCTTGACGTCCAGCTCCAGGCCGTCGACCCCGACGTGCGCGATCTCGAAGCGCTGCGCCAGCAAATCCAGTTTGCCCAGCTTGACCTTCAAGGCATCGAGCTTGGCCACTTGCGTGCCATCAAGCTGCTGCAACTGCGCGCCCGACAGCGTGGCCTCCCCGCCCAGTACCAGCGATGCCGGCTTCTCCTTCGGCTGCACCACGGTCAGGTTCAGTTGAGCTTCCAGGTGCGCCGACGGCAGCTTGAAGCCCGGCTTGAACGGCAGGTAGCCAAGATAGGTGGTCAGGTCGACCTTGTCGAGCTTCAGGTCCAGCGCATAGTCTTTCGGCTCCGCGAACGGGCGCGCTTTGCCTTTCAGGAGCAGCGGCGCGCCATTGATATTGGCGCTGAACAGCGGCTCGACGAAAATCGTCACATCCGCCGGCAGCGAGGACACAAACGGCAGGCCCAGTTTCAGGTCTTGCACCTTATGCGTCACGCCGGCCGGTTTGTCCTCGAAGGACAGGCTGCCGTCTTCCAGCTGGATGTTGTTGACCGAGAAGCGCGCCGGCTCCGGCGACGGCGGCTGGCTCGCGATCAGTTTCAGGATGTCGTCAATGTTGTAGCGGTTATCGGCGTTGCGGGCCAGGTGCACGTAAGGCTTGGTCAGGCGCACTTCCTGCACCACCGGCGCCATGCGCGTGACGGACTGCCACGACAGGTCGGCGCCCAAGCGGTCAAAGCTGGCAAAGACGGTGCTGCCGTCCTGCTCCATCATCTTCAGCCCACGCACCGAGGCGGCAAGCGTGAATGGGTTGAAAGAGACTTCCTCAATGCTGAGCTGGCGATGCAGTTTTTCCGAGGCCTGTTTGGCCGCTTGCGACTTAACGATCGCCGGCACGGCGAGGAAGCCGATGCCGGTGTAAGCAAGCAGCAGCCCGGCCAGGGTGCCGGGAACAAGGTATTTCAGTGGCGGGATCTTCATAAGCCATTATTGTAATCGCATACGCCCTGGGGGAAGATTCGCGACAACCAGGCTTTTTGCACATCGCTGAAGCTCACCGCATGCCCGTAAGTCCCGTCGGCAAAGGCCTTCTCCAGGGGTTTCAGTTTGCATTTGAAGGTATCGCCGCGGATCGACTCGCCCGCCACCATGCGCGGGCTGCTGTAGATCGGGAAGGCCTGGGTACAGGCGCCAGGCTTGCCTCCATCGAGGATGCCGCTCCAGGCATCCGGTCCGGAGCCTATCAGGTTGCCGGCGCTGTCCACGCAGCGGTCTGCGAATTCTGCGGGCGCGCTGCCGCTGGTGAGATATTTGTCCAGCACCGACACCGCCTTCATCACCTGCCCCGGCAAGTCCGTATCCGGCCTTGCAAACCAGACAACCTGCCGCTTTGCTTCAGCCGGATTGGCCGCCAGCAGCCTTGCGCGAACCGAAAAGGCCTGCCGTGCGTTGTGCATGTCCAGCTCCGCTTCGCGGTACGGGCGCAGGTCGATCATCGGGATGCCAAGGCGCTTGCCGGTAAATACGTGGCCAGAGTCAAAAGCCGCCCGAATCGCCCCCTGGCTTCCCTCGCGCCGCGGGGCCGGTGTGCCGGCCGGATCGCGGCAAGTCGCGCTGCGCTGCATATTCACCGAATCGAAGGGATCGCCGTCCGGCTTGTAAGGCACGAAATCGCGCTGTTCCTTCCAGCTTCCGGCACATGCGTTCAGCCGCAGGAATTCGTCGGCATCGATCCTGCCCGCCACCAGCGCGGCAAGGCCATACTGCACGCCCACATTGTCGAGCGGGATCGGCGCAAAGCCTTCGGCATCCGCACCATAGAATTCCTCCAGGTCGTTCCAGTGCGTCCACTTCACCTTGGCGAAGGCCTCCGGCGCATAGCCGTAGAAAGCGATGGCCTTGTCGAATTTACTGTCGCGGAAAAGCGGATTCAGCACCGTCGGCATCGCAAAGCGCCAGCCGTTGATGCACTCCGTCGTGCCGGGCTTGCCCGTAAAGGGATTTTTCGCGGTATCGCTGGCATTCATGCCCTGCACCAGCGTCTGGCGGCTCCAGGTCGCCCACGGCGAATTCGGGTCGCGCGCCACCTCGTCGCGGAAGTACTGCCCGAGCAATGGACAATCCGAGATCGGGATCGCCTGCGTCACCATGTCGGGATACGACTGCACCGGAATCCCCGCATCGAAAAGTCCGGGACGATTTTGCGCAAACATATACTGCTGCACGGCCCCGCCCGAACCGCCGATGCCGATTGTATAAACCGGCTTGCCGTAAGTCGAAGCGAAATAGGCCTTGGTCTGCGCCGCTGTCTCCTCGGCCAGCCGCATATTGTAGTGAACCCCGCTTTCATTGCCGGATGAACTGGCGATCGCATAACCCTCCGCCAGCAACTTGGGCATCAACTGTTTTTCCGAGCCGTTCAGCGCATCGTTGAACCACATCGCAAGACCCTGCTGGTGGCCAATGCCGACACCGCCGCGCATCCAGTAAATCAGCTTATGGTTCCAGGGGGCGCGCTCGAGCATCGCAATCGTATACACGAAGCGATTGATGGTGCCGGCCTCCACTCGCACCACAAACGGCATCGCCGCCCCGTTCACGACGACCGTTTTCATGTCGGGCGGCGGCGCCGCGTAACCATGTCCAATATCGAACGGTTTGAAACCCGTCCCGGTGTAATAGAAGTGCTGGATGCGTGGCTTGATGGCGCATTGACTGCTATAGCCGACCATCTTGCCGGCTTCGTCACGCACCGGGTGCCCGATGCCTTGCTGGTTATCGACCAGTGGCTGGCCGAGGCCGGATTCCACCGTCCGGCAGATAAAGGGCTGTTGCTGGTGATTTTGCGGGGTGCTGCAACCTGCCAGAGTAATAGCCGCTAGAACGGCCAGTATCCAAGCTTTCATGGCGCCTCCTCCTTGGCAGCCAGTGTAACGCGGCTGTAGCGCAGTGCCTATCGCTTCCCTGCCAACTCCTGCGGCCGATACCACAGTTCACTGCGTGCCAGCGGCGTTTGGGGCGGCAAGCCAGGGTTGGGAATGCGGAACAGCCGGCGCCGCGCCAGGCCGGAACG
>CAMLSG010000314.1 GCA_946482635.1 uncultured Duganella sp. | reverse complement strand
GGGTAGGTATCCATGTCGCCAGCTTAGGCGGCAATGCGGTCGAAACACGCCCTATTTGTTTTCAATCGCGGACATGCTGCCAGGTCGGGCCGTGCGCGCGGCAGATGACGGGCAGCTTGGTGATGGCTTGCAATTCGCCGAGGAAGGCGTCAGCGCTGTCGATTGGCGCAGGGGCGTAGTTGGGCTGGGCTGTGGCGAGAAACTTGCACAGCGTCTCCTGGTGCGCAAGGCTGGGAGCATCGGCTCGCGGGAGTTCGCGGACTTCCTCGCCATCTACGTTGTAGCTGTGGGCCCAGTGAAGTTTGAGGGCGCGTTCGAACGCGTCCAGGTGGCTGACCAGCAGGCCATCAATGCGGCCTGCGCTGGCGAGTGCATAGCGCAGCAGCACCGCATCCGGATGGCCGCGGCGGAAGCGGCCTTGCCAGCCGCTGTCGGCGTTGTGCGGTTCGGCCAGCGCGTCCAGGGCCGCGTCTTCGGTCGGCATGGGGCCCTGGCCATGGCGGGTGAGGTAGCTGCGCATGGCGCCGAGATGCGTGATGCGTTCGTTCACGCCGTAGCTGGCCAGTGCCGCTTCGGCTGCGGCAGGCCCGGTGCTGCTCCATGTCGTATGCGGATGGAAGCCGTGCCATTCGTCCAGCAGCATTCCTTGCGCACCTTCCATCACAATGCTGCCGGGGCGAGCCAGCTGCGCTGCAATCTGTTCGGGCGAAGAGGGCTTCACCGTGGCGACGAGGCGCCGGGCATGCTCGAGCCACAGCAGGCCAAAGCCGGGATCGTCCATGATGGCTGCGTCTTGCGGAGCCAGCGCCTGCGCGCCCTCGGGCAACGAAGCGCGCAGGCTGTTGCGCATGGCGTCCAGCTTGTCGCGGGCACGCGCGGGATGCAGCAGGTCGGCATAGCGGAGGGCCTGGCCGGGCTGCGCCAGCGCATGGCCCACTGTCTCGCCGAAGCCTACGCCGCAGCTTCCGTGGGCTGCCGCACCGCGCGCGCGTTCACGCAGGCGGCCGGCTGCTTCATGGTAGGGCGTGGTGACCAGGCAGCGTGCGTCGATGAACAGGCGATCCAGCGCGTCGCTGACGCCTGCGCGATGCAGGTAGGTTTCCTCGACCAGCAAGGCCGTGGGGTGAACCACGACCGGTGCGGACAGGACGGTGGCGACGCCGGGATTGAACGTGCCGGCGCCGAATTGGGAAAAGGTGTGATGGCGGCCGTCCGGCAGGACAACGTTGTGTCCCGCCTGCGCGCCGCCATTGAAGCGCACGACCGTGTGCGCCGACCTGGCGCGGCACAGGTAGTCCGTGAACAAGCCTTTGCCGCAGTCACCGAAGGCGAGCCCGATGACCGAGACAATCCTGCCCTCAACCAAACAGGCGCCTCCACCAAGGGCGCTCGCCGAGCGCCACGGCTGGCGATGACACCGGGATGTCGTGCGCCATGCCTTTGTCGAGAAGTGCTGCATAGGGGCGCAGCGCGCGGACGATGGCGGAAACGCGGCCGCCGTTGATCCCTTCGCCGGACAGCACGCCAGGAAGGGCGTCCAGCTTCGGCAAGGCGCCTTCGGTCAGGGCCACGATGGAAGCGGCAACCGCGCAGGCGTCCTGCGGATCTTCCATGCAGATCACATGGTCGCCAAGCAGCTCGCGCCAGCGCGCCTCGCAGCGCTGGCGGCGATGCAGGTCGGGGATCAGGAAGAACAGGTGGAAAGTCTCGGACGCGGCGGCGATCACTTCCTCGATCGGCAAGTCCTGGTCCAGGCGGTCGCCGACCAGAGCTTCGATCTGGTGGCGCGATACCGCAGGGTAGGGCAGTTCATCGCCGGTCACGAACAGGTAGCCTTTCTTGCGGCGCTTGGCCCAGCAATCGAGGTCCGTGTGCTGCGCCGCCATGTAGAAGGCCAGTTCATAGCTCTCTTCGCCCGAACCGCCGCCGCCGCCTTCGATATAGCTCCAGGTCAGCCACTGGTCCATCAGCTCCGCGGTCGATTCGAACTGGCCGACCTGCAAAGGTGCATGGTCAGAAACGGCATCGCCGATTGCCATGAACTGGATCTGCGGATCGGCGACGCCGCAGGCCATCAGCAGGCGCATGAAAGTCGGCAGCTCCTTGGTCGCCAGCTGTTGCGGGATGTCGCCCATCGAGCCAGTGACGTCGAGCGCAAAGACGATGCCCAGCGAACTCGGGTGGTCGGCGTTGTCGCGCGACTCACGCATCTTGATGCCCTTGGGGTTCATCAGCGGATGGCAGCTGCGCTGCTGGAATACTTCCGTGCGCGACGCGGATGCGCGGTCGGCGACCAGGGCGGCGTGTGCCGAGAAGGAGTAGTTACCGTGTCCCATTTGGCTCCTCTTATTACGATTAGGGTGTTGGGTGGAAGTGAACGAAGCGCGGCGGGCCGAATGCGGCTTCCGCTGCGCGGGTGACTGCATTGTGCAGGCCCGAGGCGCAATGCGACCGCAGCCAGTGCCCATCCGAGCAGGCGCGGTGCAAGACTTCCGCCAGCGGTGCAGGGACCGATGCAGGAATTGCCGGAGCATCGTCACCGATGCTTTGGCCTGCCAGCAGGGCGCGCATGCTCCAGGCCGATTGCAGCAGGTCGAGCGACTGGTCGGCATGGCGTTTCGCGCCCGACCAGCCCACCAGGAAGACGCCATGGTCGGCCGGGTGCACCAGCATGTGTTCCAGGCTTACCCTGCCATGGATCCAGCCAATGGTGTGCGCATGCGCCAGCACTTCAAGCAAGCGGCGCCACATCCAGACGACGTGGCGCGCATCGAGCCCGCTGCCGTAATGGCGGTGAACTTCGGCCAGGCTGCCCCAGTAGCCCGGCGGGTGGCGCAGCACGAGGACTGAGCCGCCATTGCCATCCGGGCCCAGTGCGATGGATTCCGGCAGGCGCTGGGAAAAATAGGCGGCACCAGGAATCTCGGCCGCCTGCAGTTGGCGGAGAACGTCGTGTTCGCGCTCCAGTTTTGCGGCGTCGGCATATTTGAGGACGACGTGTTCGCCCAGCCGCCCACAGCGCCGCGCCTGCATGAGGCGCGAGCCGGCGCCCTGGTACAACTGGCGGATGATGCGGTAGCGCCGTTCGCCGCAACGGGCGTCCTGGCCGGCGGGATCGTTCTGGAATCGCAGGAGCGCCTCGTGGAAGCGGGCGATATCGACAACCGAATCGGAACGCGTGACGGTGGCGTCGCAATATGGGCAAGCAACGGTGCGCCAGATGGCCTGGCGGGGGAGAATCCCGCCACACTGCGGGCAATTCAAAGACTGGAAGTCCACGCGGTCCTGGATTGGTTATCTGAAATTAATTCTATTTTACCAACATCCCGGATATGAAAAAGCCCAGCACGAGGCTGGGCTTTAAAATTCTTGGGGTGGCTGATGGGGCTCGAACCCACGACAACAGGAATCACAATCCTGGACTCTACCAACTGAGCTACAGCCACCACTGACTGCTTTTCTATCGCCCCGTAGCGCGACAGAGCCGAGATTATATAGGCTTGTGCCGGAACTGGCAAATATATTTCAAACGACGACCGATTCGACCTCGGGATGCAGGCCGAGCAGGTTGGCAAACTGCTGCTGCAAGGCTGCCGCATTGCCGCTGGTGTAGCCACGCAGGTGGGCAGGCGTGCCCCCTGGGCGCAGCAGGCCGGCGCCTTCCAGCAGGCGTGCCAGCTGGCGGGCGACAGCGTCGCCGGTGTCGATAAGCGTAACCGCTGCGGCGTCGCCGCGCTCTGCAACGAGCTGCGCAATGGCGTCCCGCACGAATGGATAGTGCGTGCAACCGAGGACCAGCGTATCCGCGCCTTGTTCCAGCAGCGGTTCCACGTAGCCCTTCAGCATGGCCACCGTTGCGTCGCCGGTCAGGTCGCCTTGTTCGATGCGTTCCATCAGGCCGACGCATGGCTGCAGCAGGAAACGGGTACCGCTGGTGCCGGAGATCTGCTCGCGCAACGCCAGGAACTTCTCGCCGCGCAGCGTGCTGGCCGTGGCCAGGACGGCGACCGTGCCGTTGCGGGTAGCTGCGGCGCCGGGTTTCAGTCCAGGTTCCACGCCAACCACCGGCAGGGCAGGATATGCCGCACGCACTGCCTTGATGGCTGCCACGGTGGCGGTATTGCAGGCCACCACCAGCGCCTTCGCGCCCTTATCGAGCAGGAAGGCTGTTACCGCAATCGCACGCTGCACCAGCCATTCGTCCGTCTTGGCGCCGTAGGGCGTAAAGGCGGAGTCGGCGAAGTACATCACGTGCTCGTGCGGCAGCTGCGCGTGGATATGGCGCAGCACGGAGAGCCCTCCGACGCCGGAGTCAAAGACGCCGATCGGCGCGTCGGCGGAGGAGGGAACAGGATGGATCATTTATGCTGGCTGCGCCGCTTTCAGGGATTCGATCTTCACCTGCCACTCTTTCGGGCCGGTGTTGTGGACGGAAGTACCGGTGGAATCGACGGCCACGGTGACAGGCATGTCGACCACGTCGAATTCATAGATCGCTTCCATGCCCAGGTCTTCGAAGCCGACAACCTTGGCGCCCTTGATCGCCTTCGACACCAGGTAAGCAGCGCCGCCGACAGCCATCAGGTAAGCCGACTTGTGCTTCTGGATCGATTCGATGGCGGTTGGGCCGCGTTCTGCCTTGCCGACCATGGAGATCAGGCCGGTCTTTTCCAGCATCATGTCGGTGAACTTGTCCATGCGGGTTGCGGTGGTCGGGCCGGCTGGGCCAACGACTTCTTCGCGCACCGGATCGACCGGGCCGACGTAGTAGATCACGCGGTTGGTGAAGTCCACCGGCAG
>CAMLSG010000313.1 GCA_946482635.1 uncultured Duganella sp. | reverse complement strand
CGAACCGCTACCCGGACCGTATCGTGATCTTCGATTCGCCGCCGCTGCTGCTGACGTCCGAATCGCACGTGCTGGCCTCGAACATGGGCCAGATCGTGCTGGTGGTGGAATCGGAACGCACCACCCAGCACGCGGTCAAGGAATCGCTGCGCCAGCTGGAAGGCTTGAGCAATGTCAACCTGATCTACAACAAGTCGCGTGAGTTCCCGGGTACCGAAACCTATGACTATCACTATGGCTAAGCGCGGCCGCCTGGCCCTGCTGCCGTTGGCAGCAGGCCTGTGCGCAGCGTTTCCGGCCCATGCCGCGTGGGATTTCACGCCGACCGCTGCGGCACGCGCCACCTATTCCGACAACGTTGCGCTGCAATCGGACGACCGCGCCCAAAGCGGCATGGTGCTGCAGCTCACGCCAGGCTTCCAGTTGCTGAACCGTTCCCAGCGCTTTGACCTCAGCGTCGTGTATGTGCTGAACCTGTATGAATATTCCGGCGCGCGCCGCAGCAGCACCCAGCGCCATAGCCAGGACTTGAGCAGCCGGCTGAACTCGCGCCTGGTGGAAGACTTGCTGTACCTCGACGCCGACGCCGGCGTGCACCAGCAAGCGACGTCGGCGTTTGGCCCGCTACAGGCCGGCAACGACTACCTGCGCACCAACCGCAACGAGGTGCGCACCTATCGCGTCAGTCCTTACCTGGTGCACCGCTTCGGCGCCTTTGCCAATGGCGAGCTGCGTTATGCCGCCGATTCGGTGAGCACCGACAATATCGGCATGCGCCGCAGCGACGGCAATACCATCAGCGGCCTGTTGCGCAGCGGGCCGACCTTCCGCCGCTTCAGCTGGGATGCCAGCGCCATGCGCGCGGTGGTCGACGAAGAGCTGCCGGTGACCGGCGGCGGCCAGCGCTCGCAGACCACCAGTTCCAAGGCGGCCAACGTCAACCTGCGCTATATCGCGACCCAGCAGCTCAATGTCGGCGTGTTCGGCGGCTACGACGACTACGATTTCAGCGGCCTGGGCGGCGCCCAGTCCGGCGCGGCCTACGGCGCCAACCTGCAGTGGACGCCGTCGGCGCGCACCTCGCTGCAAGCGTCGGCCGGGCACCGCTTTTATGGCCCCAGCTACAGCCTGGCCTTGCAGCACCGCAGCCGCGGCACCGTCTGGAATGTGCTGTACAGCGATGCGGTGAGCACCACGCGCAGCCAGTTCCTGCTGCCGCAAGCCATCAATACCGCCGCCATGCTGGACAACCTGTTCCGCGCCCAGATTCCCGACCCGCTGCTGCGCGCCGCGGCCGTCCAGGCCTATATCCAGTCGGCCGGCCTGCCGCCCTCGCTGTCCACCAGCGTCAATTTCCTGAGCAACCGCTATTCGCTGCAAAAGCAGTTCAACGCCTCGGTGGCCTGGCAACTGGCGCGCACCACCAGCACCTTCACCGTGTTCAAGAACAAGCGGGAAATGCTGTCGAGCCAACAGGTCGACAGTGCCTTGCTGGGCAGTTCGCTGCTGGCGCTGAACGACAATACCGAGCAGACCGGCGCCATGGCCAGCGTCAGCTACCGCCCGGGGGCGCAAACCGTGGCCACCCTGATCGGCAATGCCAACAACGTCAAATCGCTGAGCACGGGCCGCAGCAGCCATCACCGCGACCTGCGCTTCAACCTGGCGCGCACCTTCAGTTCGCGCACTTCCGGCAGCGTCGAGCTGCGCCGCGTGCAGGGCAGCTTCGCCGGGCCGGGCGGCCTCGATTACACGGAGAATGCCATCTCCGCCACACTGTCAACCCGATTTTAAGCAGTAAGGTTCGCCATGTATGAAAGCTATTACGGGCTAAGCGACAAGCCCTTCCGCCTGCGGCCCGACCCGCATTTCTTTTTCGGCAGCAAAGGCCACAAGCGGGCCATGGCCTACCTCGAATACGGCCTGTCGCAGGGCGAGGGCTTCATCGTCATCACCGGCGAAGTCGGGGCCGGCAAGACCACGCTGGTGCGCAACCTGTTCAACCAGATCGAATCGGACAAGATCGTCACCTGCCACCTGGTCAATACCCATCTCAATTCCGACGACGTGCTGCGCGGCGTGGTGGGCGGCTTCGGCCTGCCGTGCGAGGATACGGCCAGCAAGACCACCCTGCTGGGCCGCCTGGAAATCTACCTGCGCCAGTGTGAGCAGGATGGCAAGCGCGCGCTGCTGGTGGTTGACGAAGCGCAGAACCTGACACCGAAAGTGGTGGAAGAATTGCGCATGCTGTCCAATTTCCAGACCGACGAGAAATCCCTGCTGCAGACCTTCCTGCTGGGCCAGCCGGAGTTCCGCGCCACCCTGCACAGCCCCGGCATGTCGCAGCTGCGCCAGCGCGTGATTGCGACCTACCACCTGGGCCCGATGGACAGCAGCGAAAGCAATGCCTATATCGAGCACCGCATGCGCACCGTCGGCTGGAGCGGCAATCCGCACCTGACGCCGGCCGCCTATGCCGCCGTGTTCGAATACACCGGCGGCATTCCGCGCAAGACCAACCACCTGATGGACCGCCTGCTGCTGATGGGCTTCCTGGAAGAGATGCAGGAATTTACCGATGCCGACGTCGACACGGTGATCCGCGACATCGCGCAGGAATTCCAGCCGCCGCCGGCCGATGCCGCCGCGGACGCGGCGCCCGCCAATGGCGCTGCCCAGCACGCGGCGGAAGCGGGCATGATGTTCGGCAGCCAGTACCCGGCGGTGCTGGACGAGCGCATGATGCGCGTCGAAAAATCCCTGGCGTCGGTGCTGTCGATCCTGAAAAAGATCGTGCGCTCACCCTCGTCTTACAACATCCACCAGGACAGCAACGAATGAGTGCCTTCCGTATCCTGTGCGTCGTCGGCGCGCGGCCGAACTTCATGAAGATGGCGCCGATCATGGCCGCCTTCGCCCGGCTCAAGCCGCAGGTCGAGGCGCTGCTGGTGCATACCGGCCAGCATTACGACGTGGCCATGAACCAGCAGTATTTCGATGCGCTGGGCATTCCCAGCCCGGACATCAACCTGGAAGTCGGCTCCGGCAGCCACGCCCAGCAAACCGCCGAAGTGATGAAGCGCTTCGAGCCTGCCATGGACGAAGTGCAGCCGGCCGCCGTGCTGGTGGTGGGCGACGTCAATTCCACCATCGCCTGCGCGCTGGTGGCGGCCAAGAAGGGCGTGCCGGTGATCCATGTGGAAGCGGGCCTGCGCAGCTTCGACCGCGCCATGCCGGAGGAAATCAACCGCGTGCTGACCGACCAGCTGTCGGACCTGCTGTTTACCACCGAGGAAAGCGGCGCCGACAACCTGGCCAGGGAAGGCATCGGCGCCGGCCGCGTGCATTTCGTCGGCAACGTGATGATCGACACCCTGCGCGCCAACCTGGCGCGCGCCGT
The DNA here is from genome assembly GCA_946482635.1 of uncultured Duganella sp. The sequence goes on along the minus strand of CAMLSG010000313.1, from coordinate 1,417 downwards.
CCCTGCGCCGCAGATCGCCGCCGATGCCGGGCGCCCCGACTTCAAGGCCGGCAAGGGCGAGTACGCCGTGCTGACGCTGCACCGCCCGTCCAACGTGGACGACAAGGCCGTGCTGCAAGGCTTGCTGGAAAGCGCTGCAAGGATCGCAGAACGCACGCCGGTAATCTTCCCGGTGCACCCGCGCACCCGCGCCACCATCGAGAAGTTCGGCCTGAGCCACTTGCTGGACCGCCCGGACGTGCTGCTGCTGCCGCCCATGGGCTACCTCGAAATGCTGGGCCTGATGAAGGATGCGCGCGTGGTGCTGACCGATTCCGGCGGCATCCAGGAAGAAACCACCGCGCTGGGCACGCCGTGCATCACGCTGCGCCACAATACCGAGCGCCCGATCACGGTCGACGAAGGCACCAACACCATCGCCGGCAACGACCCGGCGCACATCCTGGCGGCCTACGAGGCGCAGCTGGCCGGCGCGGGCAAGGCCGGCCGCATCCCGCACTTCTGGGACGGCCGCGCCGCCGAGCGCATTGCAGCCATCGTGCTGGACTGGCTGAAGGCAAGGGGCTGAGCATGGGCGCGGCCGTTCGCAACGCGATGACTATCGACGTGGAAGACTACTTCCAGGTGTCGGCGTTTGCGCCGCATATCAGCCGCGAGAGCTGGCCACAGCGCGAGTGCCGGGTGGAAGCGAACATCGACCGCGTGCTGGCCATCCTCGAGGACGGCCAGGCCAGGGGCACCTTCTTCACGCTGGGCTGGATCGCCGAACGCTATCCGGACATGGTGCGCCGCATCGTGGCCGGCGGCCATGAGCTGGCCAGCCACGGCTACGGCCATTTGCGCGCTTCCGAGCAGTCGCGCGAGCAGTTCATGGACGATATTTCCAGCAGCAAGAAGATCCTGGAAGACATCGGCGGCCAGCCGGTGCTCGGCTACCGCGCCCCCAGCTTCTCGATCGGCCCGGGCAACCTGTGGGCGCTGGATGCGCTGCAGGAAGCGGGCTACCGCTACAGCTCCTCGATTTACCCGATCGCGCACGACCATTACGGCATGCCGGATGCGCCGCGCTTCGCCTTCCGCCCGAACGGCGAGCAAGGCTTGCTGGAAGTGCCGATCACCACGGTGCGCATCGGCCAGCGCAACCTGCCGGCCGGCGGCGGCGGCTATTTCCGCCTGCTGCCGTATGCGCTGTCGCGCGGCATGATGCGCCGCGTGAACCGGGAAGACGGCCAGCCGGCCATCTTCTACTGCCACCCGTGGGAGCTGGACCCCGGCCAGCCGCGCCCTGCAGGCCTGGGACTGAAGACGCGCTTCCGCCATTACGTCAACCTGCACCGCATGGAGCCGCGCATCAGGGCCCTGACGCGCGACTTCGCGTGGGATCGCATGGACCGCATTTTCCTGGGGCAGCAATGAC
>CAMLSG010000312.1 GCA_946482635.1 uncultured Duganella sp. | reverse complement strand
ATGCAATACGCCTGGCAGCTCGACCAGTAAGCAATAGAACGCGGCAGTAAAGCAAATTCCCCTATCATGCGCCGGTTAACCATGTGGTTGCCGGCGCATGCTCTATGTTCATCAAGCTTTCTTTCCGCCAATTACTGCTGGGCGTTTTCCTGCTGATCGCGCTGCTGCTCAGCGCCACCTCGATCCAGGCCCTGTTCACGCTGGACCGCCTCGCCGCGGAAAGCCGTGAAGTCGGCCAGGACGCCGTCATACTGACCGCGAACGTGCAACGCCTCGCCGAACGAAGCGTGGCAATGGAACGCAGCGCGCGCCAGTTCCTGGTGCTGGACGACCCAGCCTTCCGCGACCGCTACGCCGCCGCCTGGCGCGATGGCGAAGATGCGCTGTCGGCGCTGTCTGCCGGCCTGCCCTCCGTCCCCAAAGCCAGTTTCGCCGCCTGGCGCGATCAGGGCGAGCAAGCCTGGCGCGCACTGGAGGCGCCGAACGCCAAACGCGCGCAGCGCCAGAAAATGCTGAACACCGCGCTGGCCGGGCTTGGGCCAATCAACGAGGAACTGGCGGATGAAGTCAAACGCGAAGTCGACCAGCGCAACCAGCGCATCCTGCTCGAACTGGAACACCGCCGCAGCGTCCTGGCCGGGCAACTGCTGGCCTCCATCAGCCTGGCCGCAGCCCTGGCCCTCGGCTGCGGCATGTGGCTGTCGCGCCCACTGGCGCAAATCGAAGGCGCCATCGACCGGCTGGGCGGCAACCGCTACGACCAGCCGATTGAAGTCGAAGGACCCGACGACTTGCGCCGCCTCGGCCAGCAGCTCAACTGGCTGCGCCAGCGCCTGGCCAGCCTGGAAGCCGACAAATCGCGCTTCCTGCGCCACATATCGCACGAGCTGAAAACCCCGCTGGCCGCGCTGGTGGAAGGCGTGGCCCTGCTGGAAGATGAAGTGGCCGGCACATTGACGCCAAACCAGCGCGAGGTGGCAGGCATCCTGCGCCAGAACACCGCCTCGCTGCAGAACCAGATCGAAGACCTGCTGCGCTATAACACCGCCACTTTCGCCGCCCAGCACCTGCAGCGCCAGCCCACCGACATCGCCGCCCTGCTGCGCGATACGGTCGACGCCCAGCGCCTGCAATGGCAGGCCCGCCACCTCGACGTATCGGTCGAAGGCAGCGCGCCCACCATATCCGTCGATCCCGGCAAGCTGGCCATCGCCACCAGCAACCTGTTGACGAACGCCGTGCGCTACAGCCCCGAAGGCGGCAAAGTACGCTTTATCGTCGGCGAGCAGGCCGGCACCCTGGCCATCGACTGCATCGACCAGGGGCCGGGCGTGGCGGCAGAAGATGCAGCCCATATTTTCGAACCCTTCTACCAGGGGCAGCGCCAGCCGCCCGGCGCGCGGCGCGGCAACGGCGTCGGCTTGTCCATCGTGTTCGAGTACATCAGCGCACACGCTGGTTCCCTGCAATTGCTGCCGGCCAGCACCGGCGCCCATTTCCGGATCGAATTGCCCTATGAATATTAGAACGCTCCCCTTGCTGCTGCTCCTCATGCTCGCAGCCTGCGCTCAGCAACAGCCCATGGCGCCACCCCTGCCGCCCTTGCCGCCGCCGCCAGCCCCGGCGCCATTGACGCTGCTGGTGGCGCCGCAGGACGAAGTGGCGCCGCTGCTGGCCTATCACCAGTCGCTGCGGCGCATGACACAAGGCGAACTGCTGAAGGAATTGAGCAGCCTGTCGCTGCAGCAGAAGACACCCAAAGTGCTGCTGCAATCGGCCATGGTGCTGTCGCTCACGCGCGGCAGCGGCGACCTGGCTAAGGCGCAAGCGCAGTTCGACGTCGTGGCCACCGCGCCGGAACCGGAAGCGCAAGGCTTGCGGCAACTGGCGCAGCTCCTCTCCGCCCAATGCGCGGATACGCGCCGCCTGGTCGACGACGGCGACCGCCTGCGCGCGCAGTTGAAGGACAACCAGCGCAAGAACGAGCAATTGACTGAAACCCTGGAAGCGCTGAAAGAGATCGAGCGCGGCCTGCCTGCGAGAGCCAGTAAATGAATGCACCAATTCCCCCCCGCCTGCTGCTGGTCGACGACGACGACGACCTCCTGCGCCTGCTGTCCATGCGCCTCAGTGCCAACGGCTATCAGGTGACCGCCGTCGGCAGCGCCGAAGCCGCGCTGGCCAACTTGTCAATCGCCCTGCCATCGCTGGTGATCAGCGACGTGCGCCTGCCCGAACGCGACGGCATGTCCCTGTTCCAGCAGATCCGCAACCAGCATCCGGCACTGCCCGTGATCCTGCTCACCGCCCACGGCACCATTCCCGACGCCGTCGAAGCCACTTCACTTGGCGCCTACGCCTACCTGACCAAGCCTTTCGACGCAAAAGTACTGCTGGATCGCATCGGCCAGGCCCTGAGCGTGGCAGCGCCGGAAGCCGCACGGGAGGCCGGCAACGGCGCATGGCGCGCCGACATCATCAGCCGCAGCCGCGCCATGGAGGAAGTGCTGCATGAGGCGCAACTGGTTGCAGCCTCCGACGCCAGCGTATTGATACGCGGCGAAAGCGGCACCGGCAAGGAATTGCTGGCGCGCGCCATCCACCGCGCCAGCCGCCGCTCCGCCGCGCCTTTCATCGCGGTGAATTGCGGCGCGATTCCCGAGCAACTGCTGGAATCCGAGCTCTTTGGCCACGTGAAAGGCGCTTTCACCGGCGCCGTCGCCAGCCGCGAAGGCCTGCTGCAGGCGGCCGATGGCGGCACGCTGTTCCTCGACGAGATAGGCGATATGCCGCTGCTGCTGCAAGTGAAGCTGCTGCGCGTGCTGCAGGAGCGCGTCGTGCGCCAGGTCGGTTCCGACAACGGCCGCCCGGTCAACGTGCGCGTGCTGTCCGCCACCCACCGCGACCTGGAAGCGGCCATGCTGGAGGGCCAGTTCCGCGAGGATCTTTACTACCGCCTGAACGTCATCACCCTCACCCTGCCGTCGCTGGCGGAACGGCGCGAAGACATCGGCCTGCTGGCCACGCGCTTCCTCCAAATGCTGGCCGACAAATACGGCAAGACCGTCAACGGCTTTGCGCCGGAAGCGTTGGAAGCCCTGTCGCGCGCCTCCTGGCCCGGCAACGTACGGCAGCTCTATAACGTGGTGGAACATGCCTGCGCCCTGGCTACCGCCCCGCTGGTGCCGCTATCGCTCGTGCAGCGCGCGTTGCGCGTGCCCTCGCTGGAAGTGCTCAGCTACACGGAGGCCAAGCAGCGCTTCGAGCGCAACTACCTGGTGCAGCTCCTCAAGCTCACCGACGGCAATGTGGCAGACGCTGCGCGCCTTGCGGAACGCAACCGCACCGAGTTCTATCGCCTGCTGCAAAAGCACGAGTTGAACGCCGCGCAGTTCCGCAACGAACCTGTCGCCGAGGGGCGACAGGCATAAAGCCCGTCAAATCAAGGCTTTGCGCCTGGCGGGCCGAACCCTGTCGCCGTGCGGCGACAAACTTCATGTTGCCGCACAGCTAAGTCATTGATTTCTCTACATGGCACGCGCCTTGCAATACCAAGGACAACGCACAAGCGTTGATTGCCAACTTAAAAATGGAGAGATAGACCATGAAGGAATCCAAACTGATCGCAGGCCTGTTCGCCGCAGCAGCATTCGCCCTCGCCTCGCTGTCCGCCCACGCGCAGCAAGAAGGCGCCATGGCCGGCGCCGCTGTAGCCACCGCCGATTCCACGCTGCAGGCCAAGGTCAAGGCGGCCCTGTCGGACCAGAAAGAGATCATCGTATCCGCCAACCAGGGCGTCGTGGTCCTGAGCGGCACGGTGTCGAGCTCCGACGCCGGCGCCAAAGCGATTCAGGCGGCATCCGCCGTGGCGGGAGTGAAGGAAGTGAAGAGTGAGCTGACTGTCGCTGGCAAATAAGCCTTTGCTGCAGTAGTACCTCCCTTATCGGGCGACCCATGGTCGCCCGCTTTTTTTGGTGCGTCGCTTACGCGAGGTTCTCGAGGCGGATCTTGGTGACGTTGCCCACGATGCTGGACAGCTTTTCGATCTTCTCGATCGCTGCCACCACATTTTTCTCCTGCGTCTGGTGTGTCAGCAGGATGATGTCGGTGTGGGTCTCGCCTTCCGCCGGCTCCTTCTGCATCATGGCGTCAATGGAGATGGTGGCGTCGGCCAGGATGCGGGTCAGTTCCGCCAGCACGCCCGGACGGTCAGCCACCGTCATGCGCAGGTAGTAGCTGGTGGTGATCTCGGACATCGGCAGGATCTTGATGTCGGTCATCGCGTTCGGCTGGAAGGCCAGGTGCGGCACGCGGTGCTCGGGATCGGCGGTCGCCAGGCGGGTGATGTCGACCAGGTCGGCAATCACGGCCGATGCGGTCGGCTCAGGGCCGGCGCCTTTGCCGTAGTACATGGTGGCGCCAATCGCGTCGCCCTGCACCAGCACGGCATTCATCGCGCCTTCCACATTGGCGATCAGGCGTTTGGCCGGGATCAGGGTCGGGTGCACGCGCAGCTCGATGCCTTCGCCGCCGTTCACCTGCGCGCGGCGCGCGATGCCCAGCAGCTTGATGCGGTAGCCCAGTTGCTCGGCGTACTTGATGTCGATCGCCTGCAGCTTGGTAATGCCTTCAATATGCGCCTTGTCGAACTGCACCGGAATGCCGAAGGCAATTGCGGAAAGGATGGTCGCCTTGTGCGCTGCGTCCACGCCTTCGATGTCGAAGGTCGGATCGGCTTCGGCGTAACCCAGGCGCTGCGCTTCCTTCAGCACGGTGTCGAAGTCCAGGCCCTTGTCGCGCATCTCGGACAGGATGAAGTTGGTGGTGCCGTTGATGA
>CAMLSG010000311.1 GCA_946482635.1 uncultured Duganella sp. | reverse complement strand
AAGAACAGGTGATGGTTGACCACCACCACGTCGGCCTGCTGCGCCTCGCGGCGCGCCTTCATCACGAAGCAGTCCTGGTAGTACTGGCACTCCTGCCCCATGCAGTTCTCGCGGGTCGACGTCACCAGGTTCCACACCAGGGCATTTTCCGGCACGCGCGCCAGTTCGGCCTTGTCGCCGGTGCTGGTCATCTTCAGGAAGCGCGAAATCTCGCGCAGGTAGCCGACGTCCTCGCGCGAAGTCATGCGGCCGTTCTGCAGCGTGCGCTCCAGGTGGTAGTGGCACAGGTAGTTGGAACGCCCTTTCAGCAGCGCGACCGAAACCGGCGCCTGCAGCGCGGAGCGGATAGTCGGGATATCGCGCAGGAACAACTGGTCCTGCAGGTTCTTGGTGCCGGTGGAGACGATGGTTTTGCCGCCCCACAGCAAGGCAGGCACCAGGTAGGCAAAAGTCTTGCCGGTGCCGGTACCGGCTTCAGCGATCAGGGTCTGCTGCTTGGCGATGGCATCGGCAATCGCCTTGGCCATCTCGGTCTGCGATTTGCGCGGGCGAAAACCGCCCACCGCCGGGCCCAGGGGGCCGCCGGGTCCAAACAGGCGCTCAATATCGGCGTCGTGCGCCCCCGGAGGAAAAACCGGATCGTTCGGCGCGCCGGGAGCGGCGGTCGGCTGTTGTGGATCTGTCAAGTTAGTCGAAGAATGAGTGGCCCTGCTCAGGCCGGTACGTCGGGCACCAATTGCATTTTCAGCAGGGTGATATAGTCTTTCAATTGCAACTTACGCTTCTTGAGGCGGCGCAATTGAAGTTGATCGTGGTGACCATCCAGGGTCAACATTTCAATGACTGCATCCAGGTCGCGGTGCTCGACATCGAGTTCAACGATGCGGCGCTGGATTTCTTCTTTGTTGATCATAAATGGAAAGTCTGCACGATTTCGATTAACGTTTGCTTACAGTTTCGTTGGGACAACAGGCTATACTTGCAACAAAACTGCATACAGGTGCATAGTTTAACTCAGGTAGTCATTGGAAAGAAGCTGTCAAGTCCCTATGAGCACGTACAAGATCGAGGCTGGAACCGCCCAACATATCGGTAGCCGGCCCCAACAAAATGACCGTGTCGCGTTGTTTACCGCGCAGAAAGCGCCCGGCTATGTGCTGGCCGTGCTGGCCGATGGCATCAGCGGCGGCGCCACAGGCGCTGAACAAGTGCTGCATACGGCCAAACAATTGTTTGACGAATACCGGGCGGCGGAGGCCGTCCACTTGCCGCGGCTGGAAGAATTGGTGCGCGAAATCGCGCATGACGTGCACCAGATCCTGGTGATGGACCCGCGTACCGGCGCCAGCGAACCGCAATCGAGCATGGTGCTGCTGGTGCTGACGCCGGAACGCCAGGCGGTCTGGGCTATCGTCGGCGACTCCCGCCTGTATCGTTTTGACAACAAGGAATGCCTGGCACGCAGCAGCGATGCCGAATACGTGGCCCACCTGATGGAGAAGGAAGGCCTGCCGGAAGAAGCGGCGCGCAAGCACCGCCAGGCCAAACTGCTCAGCAACGCGCTGGGAAACAAACACCGGGAACCCTTCGTCACCTTTGGCGTGCAGGAGGACCTCAAGGCCGGCAACGCGTTCCTGCTTTGCTCGGACGGCCTGTGGTCCTATTTCGCGGATGTGGAACTGGCGAGCGCGATCGCCAAGAAATCGCCGCGCGAGGCAGCCGAACTGCTGATCAACAAGGCGCGCGAGCGGGCGCAGGGCAAGGGCGACAATTGCTCGATGGCGATCATCAAGCTGGTCGCCCCGCCGAAAGAACCAATCAATTACACCGTGCAGAAGCTGCGTAAAGCCGTTTAAGGCTTTTTCGCGGCTTCGGCCTTGGCTGCAGCTTCGGCTTTCGCAGCCTCGGCCTTCTGCGCCTCTGCGGCACGGCGCTTCTTTTCTTCTTTCTCGGCCAGCTTGGCCTTGACTTGTGCCTGGCGCTTTTCCGATTCGGCTTTCTTGCGTTCGAATTGCGCGGCTTTCTTCGCGCGCTCCGGCGCGGCTGCGGCTTCCTCCGCAGCGCGGGCGCGTTCGCGGGCGTCATGCTCTGCCTGGCGCTGCTGCACCGACACGGCAGCCGGTTTCGGCGCCGCTTTCAGCGCGGGATCCTGCTTCACCGGCTTCGGATGGGCGGCGTTATAGGCCTCTTCCGCCGCATCCTTCTGCGCCCGGTCTTCCAGTTCGCGGTCGCGCACTTCCACTGCATTGCGGCGCTTGAAGTAATTCGCTTCCACTTCCACGGCACGCAGTTCGGCCAGGCGCAGGCGGCGCTGCTCCTTGGCCTTGTCGATGCAGGAGTTGACGAAGAACTTTTCGTAGCAAAGCTGTTCGCGGGCGCTGAATTCCGCCTCCACCACGTCGCGATCCTTCTTCACCTGCGCCAGGCGGGCGTCGGCCTGCTCGACCGAATGGGTTTCAGGAATGCGCGGGGCGCCAGTCGCTGCCGGGCGGCCAATGTCCTGCGCCATTACGGCGCTTGGCAGCATCATGGCCAGCCAGATCCAGTTCTTCAAATTTTTCTCCTTGTCAGGACAGCTTTTCGGCGGCGCCGCGCTGTTCCTTTTCCATATATTCGCGCGATTGCATCTCGACGATGCGCGACACGGTACGGTGGAATTCGTTGGACAACACACCGGACGTGTACAGCTCTTCCGGCTCCACCTCGGCCGACATGATCAGCTTGACCTTCTGGTCGTAGAACACGTCAATCAGCCAGGTGAAGCGGCGCGCTTCGGACGATTGTCCGGCCGACATCATCGGAATACCGGACAATATCACGGTATGGAAGCGGCTGGCGATTTCCAGGTAGTCATTCTGCGAGCGCGGGCCGCCGCACAGCGTGGCGAAATCGAACCAGATGATGGTGCCGGCGCGGCGCAGGGCCTTCAGCTCGCGGCCTTCGACGTGGATGCGCGGATCTTCGTCGGCCGTTTCGGCGATGCGGGCGAACGCCTCGCGCAGTTGGTGGTCGGTGTTGGCGTTGAGCGGCGTGTAGTAGGCATCCACCTGCTCCAGCGCGCGGCCGCGGTAGTCGACGCCGGCGTCGACGTTCAGCACGTCCATCTTCTCCTTCAGCAGGGCGATGGTGGGCAGGATGCGGTCGCGGTGCAGGCCGTCCGGGTACAGGGTGGACGGCTCGTAGTTCGAGGTCATGATGAAGGACACGCCGTTGTCGTACAGCGCCTTCATCAGGTTGTACAGGATCATGGCGTCGGCCACGTCCGAGACGTGGAATTCATCGAAGCAGATCAGGCGGTACTTCTTGGCGATACGTTTCGCCACTTCGTCCAGCGGGTCTTCCACACCGCGCAGCTCGTCGAGCTGCATGTGGACGTCGCGCATGAATTCATGGAAATGCAGGCGCGTCTTGCGCACCAGCGGGATCACCGAATAGAACGAATCCATCAGGAAGGACTTGCCGCGCCCTACCCCGCCCCACATGTACACGCCGCGCGGAGGCGTCGGGCGGTTGATCAGGCGTTTGAAGGAATTCGAGCGCTGGGCCTTGTAGGCGACCCATTCGTCGTAGCACTGCTGCAGGCGGTCGACGGCGCGCTGTTGGGCGGCGTCGGGTTTGAAGTCGCGCTGCTCGAGCGCGTGCTGGTAAAACTCTTGGACGTTCATTATTTTTAAAACCGGCATTTCTGCAGTGAAGGACGGGGGCTGGACCTAGGGCCAGTCCCCGCCCCGGCGGGATACCGGTTTTAGAAGTTCAGCGTACGCTTATCAACAGCCAGCGCCGCTTCCTTGGTCGCTTCCGACAGCGATGGGTGTGCGTGGCAGATGCGCGCGATGTCTTCGGCCGAAGCCTTGAACTCCATCGCCACCACCGCTTCGGAGATCAGCTCGGAAGCCATTGGGCCCACGATGTGCACGCCCAGGATCTCGTCGGTGGTCGCATCGGCCAGGAACTTCACCATGCCATTGGTATCGCCCAGCGCGCGTGCGCGGCCGTTTGCCAGGAACGGGAAGGTGCCGGCCTTGTACGCCACGCCTTCGGCCTTCAGTTGCTGCTCCGTCTTGCCCACGGAAGCGATTTCCGGATGGGTGTAGATGACCGATGGCAGGGTGTTGAAGTTGGTGTGGCCATGCTGGCCGGCGATACGCTCGGCCACGGCAACGCCTTCTTCTTCCGCCTTGTGCGCCAGCATCGGGCCGCGCACCACGTCGCCGATCGCCCACACGTTAGGCAGGTTGGTCTTGCAATCGCCGTCCACGGTGATCATGCCGCGCTCGTCGACAGCCAGGCCCACTTTGTCGGCGCCCAGGCCGATGGTGTTGGCGGTACGGCCGATCGACACGATCAGCTTGTCGAAGGTGGCCTTCTGCGCTTCACCCTTGGCGTCGGTGTATTCAACGGTAACGTTGTTCTTGCCGGCTTCGACCTTGGTGATCTTGCAGGACAGGTTGATCGACAGGCCCTGCTTGGTCAGCAGCTTCTGTGCTTCCTTGGCGATCTGCTCGTCGACTGCGCCCAGGAAGGTCGGCAGGCCTTCCAGCACGGTCACTTCGGAGCCCAGGCGGCGCCATACGGAGCCCAGTTCCAGGCCGATCACGCCGGCGCCGATCACGCCCAGCTTGGCCGGTACGGTCTCGATGTTCAGGGCGCCGGTGTTCGACAGGATCAGTTTCTCGTCGAATGGTGCGCCTGGCAGTGCACGTGGGTTGGAGCCGGTAGCAACGATGATCTGCTTGCCGGTGATGGTCTCGGTGGTTGGGCCGGAGATGGCGATCGGGTAGCCTTCGGCGCCAGCGGCGCCGGCGAATGCGCCGCGGCCGTGGAAGAAGGTCACCTTGTTCTTCTTGAACAGGAACAGGATGCCGTCGTTGTT
>CAMLSG010000310.1 GCA_946482635.1 uncultured Duganella sp. | reverse complement strand
TCGGTGATCAGGCATGTCCAGCTGGCCGACAATCCGGGCCGCTTCGAACCGGGCACCGGCGAAATCAACTACCGCTACCTGCTCAACTTCCTGGACGAAATCGGCTACGACGGCTGGGTGGGCTGCGAATACAAACCAAAAGCGGGTACGGAAGCGGGCCTCGGCTGGCGCGCTGAACTGGCCGCGTAAACCAAAGGAGAAAGCAAAATGCAAAAACTCGGATTCATCGGTCTCGGCATCATGGGCGGCCCAATGGCCGGTCACCTGCAAGCGGCAGGCCACAAACTGTACCTGCACGACGTGAAGAACCCACCGGCCAACCTGGTCGAAGGCGGCGCCACCGTCTGCACCTCCGCGATGGAAGTGGCCAAGCGCGCCGACATCATCTTCCTGATGGTGCCGGATACCCCGCAGGTGGAGGAAGTCCTGTTCTCGGAAGACGGCATCGCAGCCGGGCTTTCCGCCGGCAAGATCGTGGTCGACATGAGCTCCATCTCGCCGATCGCCACCAAGGAATTCGCCAAGAAGATCAACAAGAAAAGCTGCGCTTACCTGGACGCTCCGGTGTCCGGCGGCGAAGTGGGCGCCAAGGCGGCTTCGCTGACCATCATGGTCGGCGGCCCTCAGGAAGCCTTCGACACCGTCAAGCCCCTCTTCGAGTTAATGGGCAAGAACATCACCCTGGTCGGCGGCAACGGCGACGGCCAGACCACCAAGGTGGCCAACCAGATCATCGTGGCGCTGAACATCCAGGCCGTGGCAGAAGCGCTGCTGTTCGCATCCAAGGCCGGTGCCGATCCAGCGAAGGTGCGAGAAGCGCTGATGGGCGGCTTCGCATCCTCGCGCATCCTGGAGGTGCATGGCGAGCGCATGGTGAAGCGCACCTTCAACCCGGGCTTCCGCATTGCCCTGCACCAGAAGGACCTGAACCTGGCCCTGCAAGGCGCCAAGGCGCTGGGCGTGTCGCTGCCAAACACCTCGGCAACGCAGGAATTGATGAACGCCTGCGCCGCCAACGGCTTGTCGGGCCTCGACCATTCAGCGCTGTGCCAGGCAATTGAACTGATGTCCAACCACCGCATCGCACAGGCTTGATATGACGTCCACACCAGCCCCACGCGAGCTCCTGCTCGACCTGTATAACGCCGCCATTGGCGCGGTCCATCCGCGCAACCTGGTGCAGGATTACCTGCCCCAGCCTCCAGCGAACGGCCGCACGCTGGTGATCGGCGCAGGCAAAGGCGCTGCAGCCATGGCGCAAGCCGTGGAACAGCATTGGCAAGGCCCTTTGTCGGGGCTGGTGGTGACACGTTACGGCCACGGTGCCGACACCCGGCAGATCGAAGTGGTCGAAGCCTCACATCCCGTACCTGACGATGCAGGCCAGAAGGCCGCGGCACGCATGCTGGAGATGGTTCAGGGCCTGACTGAAAACGACCTGGTACTGTGCCTGATCTCCGGCGGCGGCTCGGCGCTGCTGGCCCTGCCGGCGGAAGGCATCTCGCTAGCCGAGAAGCAGGCCCTCAACAAAGCATTGCTGAAAAGCGGCGCCACCATCGGCGAAATGAATTGCGTGCGCAAGCACCTTTCCGCGATCAAGGGCGGGCGCCTGGCGCTGGCCTGCGGCAAAGCGCGCGTGGTGACGCTGCTGATCTCCGACGTGCCGGGCGACGATCCGCGCGTAATCGCCAGTGGACCTACCCTGCCCGATGCCACTACCAGTTCCGAAGCACTGGCAATCCTGTGCAAGTACCGGATCGAGATCCCGAAAAGCGTGCTGGCGCACCTGCAATCAGATGCCAGCGAAACACCGAAGCCAGGCGACGCTCGCTTCGAAGGCCACAGCCACCACGTTATCGCAACCGCCCAGCATGCGCTGGAAGCCGCCGCAGCACGGGCGCGCGAAGCCGGCCTCACGCCCTACATCCTGTCCGACGGGATCGAGGGCGAAGCACGCGACATTGGCTTGATGCATGCGGCGATGGCTCGCCAGGTGGTGGCGCGCAGCCAGCCGTTCCAGCGTCCATGCGTCATCCTGTCCGGTGGCGAGACTACCGTCACTGTGCGCGGCAATGGACGCGGCGGCCGTAATGTGGAATTCCTGCTCAGCTTCGCGCTGGCCATGGAAGGCGCCGAAGGCGTGCACGCAATCGCCTGCGACACCGACGGCATCGACGGCTCGGAAGACAATGCCGGCGCCGTCTACGCCCCTGATTCGCTGGCCCGCGCCGAGGCGAAAGGCGTGAGCGGCAAGCACCTGCTGGCCAACAACGACGCCTACAGTTTCTTCAGCGCGCTGGACGACCTGGTGGTCAGCGGACCGACACGCACCAACGTGAACGACTTCCGCGCCATCCTGATTCTTTGATTTACTGAGAATAGAGAGAGACACCCATATGCGTCGCGAACGCAAAGCAAAAATCGTAGCAACCCTTGGTCCCGCAAGCAGCGAATACGCCACCATCAAGGCGCTGTTCGAGGCGGGCGCCGATGTCTTCCGCTTCAATTTCAGCCACGGCAGCCATGCCGACCACGAGGCCCGCCACGGCATCGTGCGTGCTATCGAAAAGGAACTGGGCCGCCCGATCGCCATCCTGGCCGACCTGCAAGGGCCCAAGCTGCGCATCGGCCAGTTCGAAGGCGGTAAGGTGACCCTGAACCCCGGCGCCGAATTCCAGCTGGACCAGGCGCCGGCACTGGGCAGCGCCTCGCGCGTGCGTTTGCCCCACCCCGAGCTTTTCGCAACCGTCAGCGCTGGCCAATCGCTGTTGCTGGACGATGGCCGCATCCGCCTGGAAGTGCTGGCCAGCGACTCCGCCACCATCCGCACCCGCGTGGTGACCGGCGGCGTGCTATCGGACCGCAAGGGCGTGAACGTGCCGGATGCCGTGCTGCCTATCCCTGCGCTGACCGCCAAGGATAAGGCCGACCTCGAATTCGCACTGGGCCTGGGCGTGGACTGGATCGCCCTGTCCTTCGTCCAGCTGCCGGAAGATGTGGTGCAGGCCAAGGAACTGGTTCAGGGGCGCGCCGGCGTGCTGTCCAAGCTGGAAAAGCCTGCCGCCCTGGACCGGCTGGAAGAAATTGTCAGCGTGTCGGATGCGATCATGGTGGCGCGCGGCGACCTCGGCGTCGAGCTGCCCCCAGAGCGCGTGCCGGGTGTACAGAAACGCATCGTGCGCCTGTGCCGCAAGCACGGCAAGCCGGTCGTCGTCGCCACCCAGATGCTGGAATCCATGGTCAGCGCGCCGGTGCCGACCCGCGCCGAAGCCTCAGACGTAGCCAACGCAGTGTATGAAGGCGCCGATGCCGTGATGCTGTCGGCTGAATCGGCCAGCGGCGCCTATCCGGTGCAGGCAGTATCGATCATGGACCGCATCATCTCCGAGGTTGAACGGGACCCGCTGTATCCCGCCATGATCGAAGCCCAGCACCAGGCGCCACTGCCAAACAAAGGTGACGCCATCAGCGCCGCAATGCGCGACGCCGCGCGGATCATGGGCGCGAAAGCCATGGTGGCCTACACCACCTCGGGGCACAGCAGCCTGCGCACCGCGCGCGAACGCCCGATGGCGCCGATCGTCAGCATCACACCCAAGCCGGAAACCGCGCGCCGCCTGGCGCTGGCCTGGGGCGTGCACAGCACGGTAAGCCAGGACGTGAACAGCGTCGATGAAATGGTGGCAGCCGCATGTCGCACCGCGCTGCGTGAAGGATTCGTAAAGGCAGGCGACCAGATTGCCATCGCAGCCGGCACCCCATTCGGCCAGCCGGGCAGCACCAACCTGCTGCGCCTGGCCGAGATTTGGCCCCAATAAGCAGCAACGTACAGACTTTCTCTTTTAACGCCGGTCCTCCAACCGGCGTCTTTTTATTTGTGGCGTATGAAAAACGGGTCAGACCCTTGGGTCTGACCCTGTCCTACCGGTTTTACTCGCCGCGCTGATGGACCTGCGCGCCAGCCGCATAAGTTGCCGCAATCGCCCGATCGTCCCCGAGCAACGCCAGCGCAAACAGCAACTCCTCAAGGCTATCGCAGCGCGTGGTACGGCGCGCCAGCAACGGCGTGGCCTTCGGATCGACCACGATGAAGTCGGCCTCGGCGCCTGCAACAAAATTACCCACCGTACCTTCCAGTTGCATGCTGCGTGCACCGCCAAGCGTCGCCATGTAGAACATGCGCAGCGCCGGCAAATAAGTCCCGCCCATGCGCGCGACCTTATAGGTCTCGTTCATGGTCTGCAGCATCGAGAATGAAGTCCCGCCCCCAACGTCGGTAGCCAGCGACAACGCTACATTCTGCTTGTCAGCCGCTGCGAAGTCGAACAGGCCACTGCCCAGGAACAGGTTGGACGTGGCGCACATCGACACGGCGGCGCCAGTAGCGGCCATGCGGGCACGATCCTCGTTGTCCAGCCAGATGCAATGCGCGTACATCGAGCGGGGGCGCAGCAGGCCGTATTTGTCGTACACGTCCAGGTAACTGCGCGCATCCGGGAACAGCGACTTGACCCACGCCACTTCGTCGGTATTTTCCGCAACGTGCGTCTGCACGTAAGTGTCAGGATAGGCGCGCGCCAGCTCGCCGCACATATGCATCTGTACCTCCGTGGAAGTCGGCGCAAAGCGTGGCGTAAGCGCGTACATATTGCGACCCTTGTTGTGCCAGCGATGAATCAGTTCTTCGCTTTCGCGCGCCCCGCTTTCCGCCGTATCCTGCAGGAAGTCCGGACAATGACGGTCCATCATCACTTTGCCAGCAGCCATGCGCAGGTTGCGAGCTTCAGCCGCGCCAAAGAACGCATCGACCGATTCCGGATGCACCGTGCAATACACCATGGCTGTAGTGGTGCCGCAGCGAAGCAATTCCTTGACGAAGAAGTCGGCCACCTCGCCCGCGTGCGC
>CAMLSG010000309.1 GCA_946482635.1 uncultured Duganella sp. | reverse complement strand
AGGCGCTCGCGCAGGCAGGGATGGGTGTCGTCGAGGTCCGAAACCTTGGCCCAGGCCTCGTCCAGCGCCTTCCTGGTTGCCCATTCATCGTAATTGGCCTTGATCGCCAGCCGCATCGAGGAAAAAGGCATGAACGGCGGCCGTTCGAGACGATCCGCATTCTCATACATGCTGGGCCAGAAATCGCGGGCAATCCATTCGCCCAGCAATTTGCTGCGCACCAGGATGTGCGCCGTCGCGGTGTGGCCGGCCATTTCCACGGCAATGCGGTCGGCCTCGTACTCGTCCTGGCGCGACAGTACAAAGGTATACGCGCTGTAGTATGGGAAGAAGCGCTTCAGGGCGCGAACGATACCAGCACTGACCACGTTGTCGTCGGCACTGCTTTCCAGGTACTGGTACATGGCGACGAACAGGCGGCGCTGGCGATAGATCCGGACCGAACCCTTGCCGTGGTCGCCGCACAGGTGGCCGTATTCGTGGGCCAGCACGGACAGCATTTCCTTGGGCGTGGAGCCAAGCAGGAACGGCAGGCCGACCAGCAGGTAGTTGCGGTAGCCGCCGAAGATGCCGAAGCGGGCGTGCTGCACGATCGCCGCGTTATATTCATCCGTGATCAGGACGTGCTGGATGCGCGGGCCTTTCAGCTTGTTGTACAACTTGTCGAGGATATCGAACAGCTTGGGCGCCTCCTCCCGCGCCAGTTCGCGTCCCATGGGCGGATCGAGGCGCATGAACATCACGCGCAGGACAACGAAGAGCAGAGAGAGCAGGAACAGGCCGGCCAGGCCGGTTTTGATCATCGCAAATGCGCGGTGCGACTCGATTGCCCATTGAATGAGCAGGACGAGCAATGCCGTCAGCCCGGCCAGCAATCCGAACAGGATTGCATAGGCAGCCAGGCTGATTGCGAAGACCTTGCGGCGGAACGTCTCCGGGCTGGCATTTGAATCCAGCTCCAGCCGACGGACTAAGTGCTGAAACGCTTTGTAATCCAATCAAACTCCTTCATTAAAACTCTTCCCAATCCCCCACCTCGCTGTTGGCGACCTTGCGCGAAGCCGCCCTGGTTTCACGTTGGGCAGGCTTGGCCTTGGCCGGCAATGCCGGCTTGGTGCGTACCGCCTGGATCACTGCGCGCGCCTGCACTGCGGCAGGATGCTCGCGGCGCTGGCTGTCGATCTGGAACACGCTGACAATGCGCGACAGGCTGCTGGCCTGGTCCTGCAATGCCGTGGACGCCGAAGCGGCTTCCTCCACCAGCGCCACGTTCTGCTGGGTGATTGTATCCATCTCATTGATGGCCTGGTGGATTTGTTCCAGGCCGGCAGTCTGTTCCTGCGTGGCACTGGTAATTTCGCCCATGATATCAGTCACGCGCTGAATGCTCGTCACGATTTCCTTCATTGTGGAACCAGCCTGGTTCACAAGCTTGGCGCCACTTTCCACTTTGCCAACAGAATCGTCGATCAACTGCTTGATTTCCTTGGCTGCGGCGGCCGAACGCTGGGCCAGGTTGCGCACCTCGCTGGCGACCACCGCAAAGCCGCGCCCCTGTTCGCCGGCGCGCGCCGCTTCCACCGCCGCATTCAGGGCCAGGATGTTGGTCTGGAAGGCGATGCCGTCGATCACGGCAATGATATCGACGATCTTGTTGGACGACTCGTTGATCGAGCCCATGGTCGCCACTACCTGTTCCACCACCTCGCCGCCCTTGGTGGCGACGGACGATGCCGAAACGGCAAGCTGGTTGGCCTGGCGCGCATTGTCGGCGTTCTGGCGCACGGTGCTGGTCAGTTCTTCCATCGAGGAGGCGGTTTCTTCCAGCGAGGCGGCCTGCTCGCCGGTGCGGTCGGACAAGTCCATATTGCCGGCCGCGATCTGCGCCGAAGCGCTGGAAATCGTGTCGCTGCCGCCGCGCACCTCGGTCACGATCGCGGCCAGGTTGTCGCGCATCTTGTCCAGGGCCCGCAGCAGTTCGCCGAATTCGTTGTCGGAATGCCTGGTTGCCTGCCCTTTCAGGTCGCCGTCGGCCACGCGATGCGCCACGTCCATCGCTTCCGCCAGCGGCGTGGAGATCGCCTTCATCAGGACCAGGCCCGCATACACGCTCAATGCGAGGCCGCACACCAGGACCACGGTGACCGTGGTGCTGTTACGGCTCAGGCTCGCAGCCACCGCTGCGGCATCGGCTTCGATGCGCTTGTCGGCGTGCTCGGACAGCGCTTTCAGCGCGCCGTCGCCAATGCGGTAGGACGGGTTGAGCTTTTTGATCAGGACCGTTTCCGCATCGTCCCAACGGCCTTCTCTCACGGCAGCGGTGGCGGCGCGCACGTGCTCGACGCCCAGGCCATCGCTCTTGGCAAACCAGTCTTCGGCCAGCTTGCGCTCTTCCGGCGACTTGATGCTGGCCAGGTAGCCATCCCAGCGCTTGTTCACGCGCGCCGTGACTTCCTCGACGATGTTGAAGTGATTGGTCAGCGGGTGGTCATGCAGCTTGCTCCAGGCCAGTTCAGGATTGTGCTGCAGGGCCTGAAGGATCTGGCTGCGGCCCGTTTCCATGTCCAGGCGAATCGCATTGCGCTCCGCGATATTCTTCTGGTTCGCAACCGTAACGTCCTTCACCAGGCCGACCGAGCGCTCCGCGCTCAGGATTCCGAGGCCGCCAATAATCGCCAGCAGGCCAATCAGCAAACCCAGCACGCCAACCAGCAGGGTTTTGATCTTGAAATTATTGAACATCGCTCACTCCTTTACCAAACATTTGAAAAACTGATGAAGCCGGCCACGCAATTCGGAAACGTCGTCGAATTCGATGTAGGTGATATCCACCAGGTCATCGAGTTCGCGCAGCAGCGTGGTTTTGATCGGCGCGCCCTTCCACACCAGGAACAGGATAGGTGTTCGGCGGCCTTTGAATATGTGATAGCTCAACTCGAATGCACTGCTCTCGCTCATTCCAACACGAATGTTGACCATGACATCCGCCTGGTCCAGCAATGCAAGCCGGTGGCGGCGGAAATTCTGCGGCGTGAACGGCAAGCCCTGCTTGCGTTCGAACGAGGCGCGGAAGGTGTCCGCGCTCTCGGCCTGCAAGCCGGTGAGATAGTCGAAAGCGTGCGGCAAGCCGTTGGCGCTGTCGATCATCTGCATGATCTCCCCGATCATGCGCTGCTCGCGTTCATCCGATTCGGTGAAAGGCTGGCGGATGAAGACCTTCAGCGGCTCCACGCCGACACTGCGCTGGCGCGACTGGGTGCGGCGCTCCGGCATCTGCCAGGCGGCGGCAGCCAGGTCCGCAGCACCGGGCACGGGACGCGGCGCCTGCGGCAAGGCCTGGCCCTGCTCGCTGCCGGCCATGGCGTGCAGCTCCTGCAGCGAACGGACCGTGGCGTTATCGGCATGCTTGCGGGCTTCGGCCGCCGCTTCGGCGCCTGCGATCGTGGTAAACATCACGGTCCCGGAGGCCAGTGCTGCCGTGCGCAGGCTGCGCGTGGCGGCGATTGCCGTGCGCTTTTCGTCCACCGTGACCACCGCCATCGCGATTTCACGCAGGGCCAGCAGGCCAAGCAGGGTTTCGTCTTCGATGGCATTGACCGGCACCTCGCCCGCTTCCAGCACGGCGGCAGTCACTTCGCTGGCGCACAGCAGGTAGCCGGCGTCTGCCAGTTCGCGCGCCAGCGCCACTGCGCGCGCCTGGTCGGCCTTGCGCACCCGCATATAGACGTAGCCGGCCAGCGGAATGCGTACCCCGGCCCCCAGCTCGGCCTTCAGGAAGGCTTCGCCGAACGTGGTTCCGGTTCCCATCACTTCGCCGGTGGATTTCATTTCCGGCCCGAGGATGGTGTCCACGCCCGGGAATTTAGCAAACGGCAAAACAGACTCCTTGACGCTGTAATAAGGCGGAATCACTTCCGCTGTCACGCCCTGCTCGGCCAGCGAACGGCCGGCCATGCAGCGCGCAGCAACCTTGGCCAACTGCACGCCGGTCGCCTTCGAAACAAAGGGCACGGTGCGCGAGGCGCGTGGATTCACTTCGAGCACGTAGACGCGGTCGACCATGCGGCCATCGGCCTTCTGGCGCTGCACGGCAAACTGCACGTTCATCAGGCCGACCACATTCAGGCCGCGCGCCAGGCGCACCGTCTGGCGCTTGATCTCGGCCACGGTGGCCTCGGACAGCGAGTACGGCGGCAGGCTGCAGGCCGAGTCGCCCGAGTGGATGCCGGCCTGCTCCACATGCTCCATCACGCCGCCGATCACCACCTCGCTGCCGTCGCTCACGCAGTCAACGTCCACTTCAATGGCGTCGTTCAGGAAACGGTCCAGCAGCACCGGCGAATCGTGCGAAACCTTGACCGCTTCGCGCATATAGCGTTCCAGGTCGGCTCGTTCGTGCACGATTTCCATGGCGCGGCCGCCCAGCACATAAGAAGGCCGCACCACCAGCGGGTAGCCGATTTCTTCAGCCATCGCCACCGCCTGCTGCTCGTTGCGGGCGGTACGGTTGGATGGCTGGCGCAGGTCCAGTTCGTGCAGCAGCTTCTGGAAGCGTTCGCGGTCCTCGGCAGCATCGATCATGTCCGGCGAGGTACCGATGATCGGCACGCCGTTCGCCTCCAGCGCCAGGGCCAGCTTGAGCGGGGTCTGGCCGCCGTACTGCACGATCACGCCCTCCGGTTTTTCGATGGCGACGATTTCCAGCACGTCTTCCAGCGTCAGCGATTCAAAATACAGCCGGTCGGAGGTGTCGTAGTCGGTCGACACGGTTTCCGGGTTGCAGTTGACCATGATGGTCTCGTAGCCGTCCTCGCGCATCGCCAGCGCAGCATGTACGCAGCAGTAATCGAATTCGATACCCTGGCCGATCCGGTTCGGGCCGCCGCCCAGCACCATGATCTTGCGCGCGTTGG
>CAMLSG010000308.1 GCA_946482635.1 uncultured Duganella sp. | reverse complement strand
GGCTCGTAATAGACCGGTGCCGGCTGCGAGTACACGCGGGTCTCGACGTAGCCGCGGCTATGACGGCCGGTCGGCAGGGAGTTACCAACTGCAGCGCCTACCAGGCCGCCCACCACTGCACCACCGCTGCCATTCTGGCTGCCGATTGCAGCGCCAATCACGGCGCCTGCTGCGGTGTTGAAGTCACGGTCTCCCGCGGCAAAAGCGGCGGAGGAAGCGGTCAGGGCTGCGCCCATCAGCATCAGCCCGGCAAATCGTTTGTTGAACATGGTAAGTCCCCTTTCAATCTCTGTTGAAGTGTAGATTATCCAAGGGGGAAATCTTGCGCCAGTGCATATACACATTCTTACAAACTGCACAGGAGAGAGAGATTTGTATCGTTAAGTTGCCCTCCCTGCAGGAACTTATTAAATACGCTATTGTGTCAAGTTCCGAGCGAAACTTAACCTTCTCACAGGAAACGCATGAACCTCCGCAAGCCCGCACTTTCCGCCCTGTTTGTCTGCCTGCTGGGCGCAGGATTCTCCGGCATCGCGAGTGCCGCCAGCCCGAACGATGCCGCCACCCTGGGCAAGATCCGCGATGCCGCGATGCAGAGCGACTATTCTTACCAGCGCCTGGAAGACCTGACCGACCTGGTGGGCCCGCGCCTGTCCGGTTCTGCGGGCGGCGCAGCGGCGGTGGAGCAGGTGGCGGCCGCCATGCGTGCATTGGGCGCCAAAGTCACCCTGCAGCCGGTCAAAGTGCCGCACTGGGTGCGTGGCGAGGAGAAGGCTGAACTGGTCGATTACAAAGGCCGTCCGGCCAATATCACCCAGCGCGTGGTGCTGACCGCCCTGGGCGGCTCCGGCGCCACTCCGGCTGCCGGCCTGACCGCGCCGATCGTCGTGGTGCACGATTTCGATGAGCTGAAGGCGCGCGCGCCGGAAGTGAAGGGCGCGATCGTGCTGTTCGACGTCGCGTTCGACCAGGGCATGGCGGACCGCGGCCTGGCGGGCAACGCCTACGGCCAGGGATCGCGCTACCGCACCAATGGCCCGCGCATGGCGGCCGAGCTGGGCGCCGTGGCTGCACTGGTGCGTTCCGTCGGCGGCGCCGATTACCGCCTGCCGCACACCGGCGCCACCATCCTGAAAGACGAGCAGCGCATTCCGGCCGCAGCGGTGACGGCGGAAGATGCGATGCTGATCAGCCGCCTGATGAAGCGCGGCCCGGTCAAGATGAAGCTGACCCTGACCCCGCAGATCCTGCCCGATGCCGACACCTTCAACGTCATCGCCGACCTGCCTGGCAGCGACAAGGCGGACGAAGTGGTGATCGTTTCCGGCCACCTGGATTCCTGGGACCTGGCCACCGGCGCGCATGACGACGGCACCGGCGTGACCACCTCGATGGGCGTGCTGGAAACCATCAAGCGCCTCGGCCTGCAGCCGCGCCGCACGATCCGCATGGTGGCGTGGGCGAACGAAGAAAATGGCCTGAAGGGCGGCAACACCTACTACGAAGCCAACAAGGGCAAGCTGGAGAAGCAGTTCGCCGCCATCGAGACGGACGGCGGCGTGGGCCGCACCTTCGGCATCATGGGCAGCGTGCGGCGCGAAGCGGAGAAGTATTTCGCACCGGTCACCAACGCACTGCTGCCGATCGGCGCGGGCGTATTCAACCGCCGCGATTCGGCATCGGGCTCCGACGTGCACCAGCTGGAGGCGGGCGGCGTGCCGGCCTTCATGCCTTACGTCGACACCAGCGCCTACTTCAACTACCACCACACGCCGGCCGACACCTTCGACAAGGTCGACCCGGTGAACATGAAGAAGCACGTGGCGGTCATGTCGGCCCTGGCCTGGTACCTGGCCAACACCGACGACCCGATCGGCCGCGCCCCCGAGCAACTCAAATAAGCCGAGCTCGTGTCAACCAAAGAGCCTGACCCCAAGGTTGACACGAGCTGGGCTGTAGTGGTGCTTACAGGGCGTTGAGGGGGATCTTGAGGTAGCGCACGCCGTTGTCTTCGGCTTCGGGCAGGTGGCCGGCGCTGAGGTTGACCTGGATCGCAGGCAGGATCAGAACCGGCATCTGCAGCGTGGCGTCGCGCTTGGTGCGCATGGCAACGAATTCTTCTTCGCTGACGCCGTCGCGGATGTGGATGTTGGCGGCGCGCTGCTCGGCTACCGTGACTTCCCAGCGCGGCTCGCGGCCGGCAGGCGGGTAGTCGTGGCACATGAACAGGCGGGTTTCCGGCGGCAGCGAGAGCAGGCGGTGCACCGATTTGTACAAGTCGCCCGCACAGCCGCCAGGGAAGTCGCAACGCGCGCTGCCTACATCGGGCATGAACATCGTATCGCCGACAAATACGGCATCGCCGACCTGGTAGGCCATGTCGGCCGGCGTGTGGCCCGGCACGTGCAGGGCGCGCGCCTTCAGGCTGCCAATCATGAATTCTTCGTCGGCCTGGAACAAGTGGCCGAATTGCGATCCATCTTCCTTTTCTCCCTTGCGGTTGAAAATCGCCGAGAAGGAGTGCTGTACCTTGCAGATGCCGGCGCCGATGCCGATGCGGCCGCCGAGCTTCTCCTGCAGGTAAGGTGCGGCGGACAGGTGGTCGGCGTGGGCGTGGGTCTCGAGCAGCCAGCTCACGGTCAGGCGGTGCTCGCGTACGAAAGCGATGATCTTGTCGGCGGCGGTGGTCGAGGTGCGGCCGGCCTTGGGGTCGTAATCCAGTACGGAATCGACGATGGCGCATTCGCTGCCGTCGGCTTCGTAAATGACGTAGCTGACAGTGGATGTAACGGGGTCGAAGAACCCCTGGATCTCAGGCTTCATAGCAAGATAGTAGGATGATTCAAGCCCAACTATTATAAAGAATCCTGATATGGCGGGCGAGGCTTATTCGTTTTGTGATGCAAGTCATCTGTGTGGCGGGAAAAACTGTCTCCGTGATAAGATTTTTTCACAGTGCTTCCAGGAAGAGAGGCCGCCATGACCAAAACAGGCTATTCACTGAAGTGGGGACTGGTCACCGGCTGCATTTGCAGCCAGTCGCTAACGGCATTCGCGGCCGCCGGCGGCGCTGCTGCGCCGGAAAACTTTGCCAACCTGTCGCTCGAGGAGTTGAGCGACGTGCGGGTGGTGTCGGTCTCAAAACGCGAAGAACGGCTGGGCGATGCGCCGGCATCTGTGTTCGTCATCACAGCCGAAGACATTCGCCGCTCCGGCGCCCGCAGCCTGCCGGAAGCGCTGCGGCTCGCGCCCAACCTGCACGTGGCGCAGACGGCCGCCGGCAACTACACCATCACCGCGCGCGGCTTCGCCGGCAACAGCGCCAACAAGCAACTGGTCATGATCGATGGCCGCTCGGTGTATACGCCTTTGTTTTCCGGCGTGTTCTGGGACGTGCAGCAGCTTCCGATGGACAGCATCGAGCGAATCGAAGTGGTCAGCGGCCCTGGCGGCACGCTGTGGGGCACCAACGCCGTCAATGGCGTGATCAACGTCATCACCAAGCCGGCGGCCTCCACGCTTGGGGCGCAGGCCGACCTGCGCTGGGGCCAGGAGCAGTCCGGCGCCGCCTTCCGATATGGAGCGGCGATGGATGATGGGGCCTGGCGCGCCTATGCCATGGATTACGCCATGCCACACGGCGAAACGCTGTCCGGCCGGCCGCTGGGCGATGCCTGGCACACGGCGCAGGCAGGCTTCCGCGCCGATTGGCTGCGCGGTAGCGATAACGTCACGTTGCAGGGCGATGCCTACCGTACCGGCGCGGGGCAGCTTCCCAGCAATACGATTCCGGCGCCGCGCAATTCGGCCTTGCGCGGCGCTAACCTGATGGGGCACTGGAACCGCCAGCTATTCGGCGGCGCCAACCTGTCGGTCATGGCTTATTACGACCGCACGGACCGTGAACTGACCGGTTTGTTCAAGGAGAACCTCGATATATTCGACGTGCAGGCGGTGTACAACCTGGCGGCGCTGGGCCGCCACACCTTGTCGGTGGGGGCGGAATACCGTTTCGCGCATGACCGAGTGGCCAATAACAGCGGCATCGGATTCCGTCCCGAGCGCGCTGCAATGCGCTGGATCAGCCTGTTCGGGCAGGACAGCTTCGCGCTGAACGAGCAGCTTAACCTGATCGCCGGCCTGCGCCTGGAACACAACGGCTATACGGGCGGCGAGCTGTTGCCCAATTTGCGGCTGGCCTGGAAAGCCACCCCTTCGTCTTTCCTGTGGACGTCGCTGTCGCGCACGGTACGGGCGCCGTCCCGCATTGACCGCGACATTTACATCAGCGCCGGCGGATTTACCTTGCAGGGAGGGCCAGAGTTCAATTCCGAGATTTCCCGTGTCCTTGAGTTGGGCCTGCGCCAGCAATTCGGCAACCACGCCAGCTATTCGCTCACCCTCTACCGCGCACTGTATGACAAGCTGCGCACGGTGAAGGCGCTGACCCCGCAGTTGCTGGAAATCGGCAATGGCATGGTCGGCGATAGCCGCGGCGTCGAAGCCTGGGGCAGCTACCAGGTGACGCCGGCATGGCGCCTGGGGGCGGGCCTGACGCTGATGCATGAACGGTACTCGCTCAAGCCGGGCGAAAACGACTTCCTCAATCGCTCGGTGCGGGGAAATACCGATCCGCGCCGGACAGCGCGCCTGCGCTCCTCGCTGAACCTGGGCGAAGGCCGCGACCTGGACCTGACGGTGCGCCATGTCGGGCCGTTGCGGTTTACCACGGTGGCGGGCTACACAGCGCTCGACGTGAATTTCAACTGGCAGGTCAGGGAAGGGCTGGTGCTGGCAGTCGGTGCAAGCAATGCGCTCGACCGTGAGCATGAAGAATTCCCGGCCGGCGCGCCGAATGCGCCCCTGGCGCTGGGACGCGGTGCTTACGCCAGGGTCATAAGCCACTTCTAAGGCGGGCATGG
>CAMLSG010000307.1 GCA_946482635.1 uncultured Duganella sp. | reverse complement strand
CGAAGCAGCCGCGCATGATGTTGACCGAGAAGCGGATCATTTCCCATGCCGGGATGTTGGCGTTGCCGTAGCTTGGGTGCGGGGCGCGCGAGTATTCCATGTCGTACACGCCGTCCATTTCGTCCATCGCCAGCGGCAGCGGTGGAGGATTCATCCACACGTCGCGGTCGCCGTGCTGCTGCACCAGCGCGCGCGCATTGCCCGGGTTGGATTCGAGGTGGAACACGCGCGAAGCGTGCGCGTACATCACAGGGTCTTCCTTCACCACCTCGTACGATGGCAGGCGCACCACGGTCTTGTTGTGCTTTTCCTTGGCGGCGGCCAAGCGTTCTTCGCGGGTCATGATGATGACCGGCTTGATGACAGGTTCCGGCGCGGCGTTCTCGGTGGCGCATTCCTTCTTGTCTTCCTTCGCCATGGCGTAAGGATCGGGGTGCGGGTCGACGCGGCCAGGCACGTCGACGCGGTTCGAGTTGTGCACCGCCCATTCGTCGGATGGCAGCCAGCCATGCGGCACCAGGAAAGCGGTGCCGCGCAGGTCCTTGATCTCCTTGATCTTCTCACCCATGTCCAGGCGGCGGGTCAGGTCGACCAGGGCGCGTTCGGCGTTACCGAAGATCAGCAGGTCGGCCTTCGATTCGGTCAGCACCGACTTGCGCACCTTGTCCGACCAGTAGTCGTAGTGCGCGATGCGGCGCAGCGAGGCTTCGATGGAACCGATGACGATCGGCGTGCCGGGAAAGGCTTCGCGCGCCTTCTGGGCGTAGACGGTCACGGCGCGGTCGGGACGCTTGTTCGGCTCGGCATTCGGGGTGTAGGCATCGTCGGAGCGGATCTTGCGGTCGGCCGTGTAGCGGTTGACCATGGAGTCCATATTGCCGGCGGTGATGCCGTAGTACAGGCGCGGCTTGCCCAGCGCGCGGAACGATTCCACGTTGTGCCAGTCCGGCTGGGCGATGATGCCCACGCGGTAGCCTTGCGATTCCAGCAGGCGGCCGACCAGGGCCATGCCGAAGCTCGGATGGTCGATATAGGCGTCGCCGGTCACCAGGATGACGTCGCACTGGTCCCAACCCAGGGCGTCCATTTCGGCGCGGGACATGGGAAGGAAAGGCGCAGCAGAAGCACGCGCAGACCGCTTGGCGACGGTCGCGAAAAGATTGGTTGGGGGATTCATCCCGGCATTGTACCGGAAATCACCGGTTAGCGCCCGCTTCGGGGCGCAAAAAACCTTTAAGTTTCAGTAACTTGTGACGTTCCAGCAAGGCTGTTTGGGTAAATACTCATTGAACATCGTGACATTTTTGCTATAACGGGTATACAACGTCTTCCATGGAGCGACATCATGCGACGCAGACTGTACTACATGCTTCCCAATGTAAAAGCCGCCCGCGCAGAACTGGACGAACTGCTGCTGGCACGCATCGAAGAACGGCATATCCACTTCATGGCAAAAGAGGGCACCCTGCCCGATGACATGCCAGATTGTAATTTCCTGCTGCGAACGGACCTGATCCACGGCGCCAAGCTGGGGATCGCCATTGGCGGGATTGTGGGGCTATGTGCCGGCATCTTCCTGGTCGTTTTCCCACCCGAAGGGCTGACCCTGCGCACCATGACCATCTTGCTGGTCACGCTGGGCGGCGCACTGTTCGGCGGCTGGGCGAGCGGCATGAATGCGGCGGCCGTTCCCAACAAGAAGCTGGAGCAGTTCTCAGAGCGAATTGAACAAGGTCAGGTTTTGATGATGGTAGACGTGCCAGTGCGGCGCATGAAGGAGATCGAAGAAATGATCGCCAAACGTCATCCTGACTTCAACTTTGGCGGTGAAGAACCGCCCATGCTGGCCTTCCCATAAGGCTAGCCTCCCGGGGGCCAGCTGGACAGCCGGTAAAACCCCGGGTTCCATACCAAAGGCGGGCTGCGGCCCGCCTTGTTTATATGCCCATGTTTCCTAGAATTCGCGTCAGTTCGCGCAAAGTAGGCTCCAATGCCGGGTGTTTGGCAGCAAATTTGGCGGTGATTTCCTGGGTACGTTCGGCCAGGCCGTAGGTGGAGGTGCCGCCTTCCTGTTCCGGCGGCTGGTCGAGGATCAACTTGATGTCGCCATCGAGCTGGCGCAACAGGCTTTGCAATTCCTCATCGACCGGGCCGTGGTGGGCCAGCGTGGCGTGCAATTGGCGCAGAGTCTCCTTCAGCTTGGTGTTCATGATCCCTTTCCCCGGTGAAGTGGCTATCCCTCTTTATACACCCATCCGCCGTGACCAGCTACGGATGTGCTCAATTTCGGACGCGCTGAGCCCGAGGGAGCGCAGGAAAGTTTCATGCGCTTGCGGGGCTTGCTGCTCGAACAGCGCGTGCCAACGTTCCATCGCGGCATCGTCAAGGCCGGCGGCGCGCAGCAGGGCGGTCCAGCCGGCCTTGTCGATGCCTGCCGGGGACGCCTTGCCTAGCACGCGCAGCAGCACCTCCTGCTGTTCCCGCAGCCGTGCCATCTCGGCGGCGATTTCCTGCAGGCGGCGCTCGACGGGGCTAGCGTGTGATGCGTCGCGCAGCAGGGCGGCAATGGCGGGGATGTCCATTCCTGTCGCGCGCCAGGCGCGGATTTGTTCGGCACGTGTGACGTCAGCTTCGCCGTAGCGGCGGTAGCCCGCGGCGCTGCGGGCAGGTACCAGCAAGCCTTGTTTTTCATAGTAAAGCAGCGTGCTGCGCGAGATGCCGCAATGGCGGGCGAGCTGGCCGATGGTGAGCGTCGTCATGGCAACGGCGCCAGGTCAGGCGGCATGAACGCGGTGCGCGATGCGGGCGCGGCGAGCAGTTCAGGGCTGTAGTGCAGCGCCAGCAAGCCGCGTGCATCGGCCAGCGCGGCGGGTCCATGCGCGTGCAGCAATCGCACGAGGGCGACGGTGATGGTGGCATGGTACTTGTCCGCAGCGTCAAGGTGTGCGGCATAGCTGCGAATCGCGGCGCAAGTGCGCACGATAGCCTCTTCGAGCGAATGCTGTGCGAGGTAGTGGCACGCCAGCCGCAAATGGCCGGCGTGATTGAAATGCTCCGGCGGGAGCGTGCAGGCTTCGAGGCTGCTTACGAATTCGATGTCGTCCATGGCATTAGCTTAAAGCTGTCTACCATGGACGGGTCAAGTTCGTTAGTTGGCCTTCAAGCCGCGGCGTTCCAGCAGTGGATCGATCTTCGCATCGCGGCCGCGGAACTCGCGGTACATCTGCATCGCATCCATCGTGCCACCCTTGGACAGCAGGGCTTTGCGGAAGTGGTCGCCGTTCTTGCGCTGCATGCCGCCGTTCTCGGTGAACCATTCAACCGTGTCGGCATCCAGCTTCTCCGACCACAGGTAGCCGTAGTAGCCTGCCGAATAGCCGCCCGCGAACACGTGCGAGAAGTAGGTGGTGCGGTAGCGTGGCGGCACCGGCGCGAAATCAACACCCGCATCCTTCAGCACCGACGATTCGAAGCCCAGCACGTCGGTCGGGATCTTGTCGGCCGGCAGCTGGTGCCAGCGCTGGTCCAGGATCGAAGCGGCCAGGTATTCGGTGGTGCGGAAGCCTTCGTTGAACTTGGCCGAAGCCTGCACCTTGTCCAGCAGTTCCTTCGGCATTGGCGCGCCGGTCTGGTAATGCTTGGCGTAGTTGTTCAGGATTTCCGGCCAGGTCATCCACATCTCGTTAACCTGCGAAGGGAATTCCACGAAGTCGCGTGGCACGCGGGTGCCGGCAAAGCGCGGGTACTTCACGTCGGAGAACATGCCGTGCAGCGCGTGACCGAATTCGTGGAACAGGGTGCGCGCTTCGTCATAGGTCAGCAGGGTCGGCTCGCCGGCCGCTGGTTTCGGGATGTTCAGGTGGTTGGCCACGACTGGCTTGGTGCCCATCAGTTTCGATTGCGACACATAGGCATTCATCCATGCGCCGCCGCGCTTGTTGCTGCGAGCGTAGAAGTCGCCCAGGAAAATCGCCAGCTGCTTGCCGTCGGCGTCGAACACGTCGAACACGCGCACGTCTTGCTGGTACACCGGCAGGTCCTTGCGTTCCTTGAAGGTGATGCCGTACACCTTGGTCGCGGCGTAGAACACGCCGTTCTTCAGCACGTTATCGAGTTCAAAGTATGGCTTGAGCTGGTTCTGGTCGAAGGCGTAGCGGGCCTGGCGCACCTTGTCGGTGTAGAAGGCCCAGTCCTGCGCCGCGTTGGCGAAGCCGCCCTTTTCCGCATCGATCACGGCCTGGATGTCGGCCGATTCCTTGCGTGCGTTGTTCACGGCAGGCTTGGACAGTTCGCCCAGCAGCTTGTTGACCGCGTCGGTGTCGTGCGCAGTCTGGTCTTCCAGCTGGTAGGCAGCGTGCGAGGAATAGCCCAGCAGCGCAGCGCGTTCGGCGCGCAGCTTGGCGATCTTCAGCACCACTTCGCGATTGTCGAAATCTCCGCCACGGCTGCCGCGCGCCAGCGAAGTGGCCAGCAGGCGTTCGCGGGTGCTGCGGTTGGTCAGCACTTCCAGCGGCGCCTGGCCGGTGGTGTTGGCGATGGCGATCAGGAATTTGCCATCCATGCCTTTGGCCTTGGCGGCGGCAGCGGCTGCATCGATCGCCTTGTCGGACATGCCGGCCAGTTCTTCGCGGGTGTCAACCACCAGTGCGGATGCATTGGCTTCCTTCAGCACGTTCTGGCTGAAGGTGGTGGACAGGGCGGCCAGTTGCGAGTTGTAGGCCTTCAGTTTTTCCTTGTCGGCAGCGGACAGCTTGGCGCCGGCGCGCACGAAATCGGTGTGGTAGCGCTCCAGCAGGCGCTTGGATTCAGGATCCAGTTTCAGCTTGTCGCGCTTGTCGTACAGGGTCTTGATGCGGGCGTAAAGTTTTTCGTTCAGGCGGATCGCATCGCTATGCGCGGACAGCTTTGGCGCCAGTTCGCGGTTCAG
>CAMLSG010000306.1 GCA_946482635.1 uncultured Duganella sp. | reverse complement strand
CGCTCGAGGCGGGTGTTTTCTTATCGGCCGCTGCGGATCAGCCGCGCGGCGGCTCCGTATCGATAAACGACTGGCGCTTGGACAGCTTTTCCTCCAGCGCCGCCAAGTTGGGATGGCGCTCGCGCCAGGCGATCTCGGGGAAGCGGAAGTCCAGGTAGGACAGCGCGCAGCCCACCGCCACGTCGGCCAGCGAATAGTGCGTGCCAGTGCAGAAGGGGCGGTCGGCCAGGCCGTGCGCCATGGCCACCAGCGCCGCGTCGATCTTGCCGCGCTGGCGCTGCACCCAGCGCTCGCTGCGCTCATGCGGCTCGCGCTGGGTTGCCTCCAGGCGCACCAGCAGCGCAGCGTCGAGCAGGCCGTCGGCCAGCGCCTCCCAGCAGCGGACTTCCAGGCGCTCGCGCCCGCCCTGCGGGATCATCCGGCCGACCGGCGTCAAGGTGTCGACATATTCGACGATCACGCGCGAATCGAAGATCGCGCCGCCGTCTTCCATGACCAGGCAAGGCACTTTGCCGAGCGGGTTGAACTGGCCGATCCTGGTCTCGGGCGACCAGACATCCTCTTCGATGAGCTGGCACTCGATCTTTTTCTCGGCCATCACCACGCGCACCTTGCGCGCGTAGGGACTGGTCCGGGACGCATACAGCTTCATGTTCTCCCCTTGAGCTTGTTATGAAGTGCATCGTCGCTCTGCGGCAGCGGCGGTGGGGCACGCGGCTTGCCCGATGCACTTCATAACAGGCTACTGGAACGGCGTGCGCGAGTATACCCGTGGTGCGTGGCGAATGCGGGCTTGCGCACCGATGCCCCGCGGCGGCGCTTTACCGCTGCCCGGAGCCGGGGCAGGGGTGGTAAAATCCCGCGTTGCGCAGCGCCGGCGGGCCTGCCGGCATTGCGTTTTGAACGCATCCGGCCGCATAAAGTCGCTTTTTCGATCCCTCCCGCCGCCAACGCTGACAGCGCCAGCCCCCGCGGCGCGCCTTGTTCGTCGCCTTCTTCCATTGCCTCCCTTTTCCCGGTTTCCAGCATGACCTCCTCTTCGCTTTCGCCGCTCACCGCCCTGTCCCCGATCGATGGCCGTTACGCCGCCAAGGCCGATGCGCTGCGCGAATGGCTGTCCGAGGCCGCTTTCATGCGCAACCGCGTCAAGGTCGAGGTGCACTGGCTGATCGCGCTGGCGCAGGCCGGCCTGCCCGACATGCCGAAGTTCTCGGCCGCCTCCGAGGCCGCGCTGCTGGCGCTGGTGGACAAGTTCAGCGAGGCCGATGCCGCCCGCATCAAGGAAATCGAAGCCGTCACCAACCATGACGTCAAGGCGGTCGAGTACTGGCTCAAGGAACAGGTCAAGGGCAATGCCGAGCTGGAGGCCGCCAGCGAGTTCATCCACTTCGCCTGCACCTCGGAAGACATCAACAACACCTCGCACGGCATGATGCTCAAGGGCGCCCGCGAGGCCGTGGTGGTGCCGGCGCTCAAGCGCGTGCACGCCCGCCTGGTCGAGCTGGCCAGGCTCAATGCCGCGCAGCCGATGCTGTCGCGCACCCACGGCCAGCCGGCCAGCCCGACCACGCTGGGCAAGGAGATGGCCAACGTGGCCGCGCGCCTGGCGCGCGCGATCCAGCGCATCGAGCAGGTCGAGCTGCTGGGCAAGATGAACGGCGCGGTGGGCAACTACAACGCCCACCTGTCGGCCTACCCGACCTTCGACTGGGAAGCCTTCTCGAAGCAGGTGATCGAGACCCGCCTGGGCCTGGCCTTCAACCCGTACACCATCCAGATCGAGCCGCACGACTACATGGCCGAGCTGTTTGACGCGATCGCCCGCGCCAACACCATCCTGCTCGACCTGAACCGCGACGTCTGGGGCTATATCTCGCTGGGCTACTTCAAGCAGAAGACCAAGGCCGGCGAAATCGGCTCGTCGACCATGCCGCACAAGGTCAACCCGATCGACTTCGAGAACTCCGAAGGCAACCTGGGCCTGGCCAACGCGGTCCTGCGCCACTTGTCCGAGAAGCTGCCGCTGTCGCGCTGGCAGCGCGACCTGACCGATTCGACCGTGCTGCGCAATATCGGCGTGGCCTTCGGCTACAGCCTGCTGGCCTATGAGGCCTGCCTGCGCGGCCTGGGCAAGCTGGAAACCAACCCCGAGCGCCTGGACGAAGACCTGGACAACTGCTGGGAGGTGCTGGCCGAGCCGGTGCAGACCGTGATGCGCCGCTTCGGCGTGCCCAACCCGTACGAGCAGCTCAAGGAGCTGACCCGCGGCAAGGGCATCTCGCGCGAGGCGCTGCAGACCTTCATCAACGGCCTGGCGATCCCCGACGACGCCAAGAAGCTGCTGCTGGACATGACGCCCGCCAGCTATATCGGCAAGGCCGTGGTGCTGGCCGAGCGCATCTGACGCCTCATTCCGACCCTAAACAGGGGCGAACGTGCTGCAAAAGCCATCCGCGAGGATGGCTTTTTGCTTTTCTGGCGCAGCGCGGCGCAGGTCGCTGCGGCTTTGTGTCGCTTGCGACAGAATGTCACTTCAAAGCATTTGAATAACTTAATGAAGGACTGTCCTTCATCGGCGCACAGCCCGCCGCAATAATGCGAGAATCGTAAGCGCACGGGCGGGCCAGCCCCCGTCGGTGCCCTCCCCAAAATTGTGAAACGCTCCTGCGCGAGCGAGAGGAATCCGATGCGTTCTACCGCCAATGCCCCCACCGGCTACGGTGCCACCGCGATCGCCTTGCACTGGGTCATTGCGCTGGCGATCTTCGCCGCGTTCGGGCTCGGCCTGTACATGACCGGCATTCCGGGGCTGACGCCGACCAAGCTCAAGCTCTACTCCTGGCACAAGTGGCTGGGCGTGACGATCTTCGCGGTTGCCGTGCTGCGCGTGCTGTGGCGTGCAACCCATGCGGCACCGCCGGTGGCGCCCGGCACGCCGGCCTGGCAGGCAAGGGCTGCGGCCGGCGCCCATCACCTGCTGTACCTGCTGATCGTGATCGTGCCGATCAGCGGCTACCTGTACAGCTCGGCCGCGGGCGTGCCGGTGGTCTACCTGGGCCTGTGGAAGATGCCGGCGCTGCTGGAAAAGAACGACGAACTGAAAGAAGTACTGAAGTTTGTCCATATCTGGCTGAACTACCTGATGGCGGCTGTGGTCGTTGTCCATGCAGCGGCGGCGGTCAAGCACCAGTTCGTCGACCGCGACGGCACACTGGGCCGGATGCTGCCGTTCCTGCGCTGAGGCGCCGCCCCGGCCAACTTTTTCCGTACCGCGGCGCGCTGCGCCGACCCTGACAGGAGTTTTTTGAGATGAAACGCAATTCCCGCCGCGGCTCGCTCGTCATCGCCGCCGTCCTGGCCGCCTCCGGCATTGCCGCCAACCTGGCCTGGGCGCAGGTTGACGCCGCCAAGAGCTCGGTGACCGCGGTCGCGCGCCAGATCGGCGTGCCGATGGAAGGCAAGTTCAAGAAGTTCGATGCCGCGGTCAGCTTCG
The DNA here is from genome assembly GCA_946482635.1 of uncultured Duganella sp. The sequence continues at coordinate 1,498 of CAMLSG010000306.1, read as the reverse complement.
ACCCGGCCAAGCTGGCGACCTCGTCGGCCAAGGTCGAGATCGATGTGTCCAGCTTCGAGATCGGCGACGCCGAGACCACCAAGGAAGTGAAGGGCAAGGACTGGTTTGACGCCGCCAAGTACCCCAAGGCCGTGTTCCAGTCCACCAGCATCAAGAACGGCACGCCGGGCAAGTACGACGTGGCCGGCAAGCTGACCATCAAGGGCAAGACCGTGGACGTGGTGGTGCCCGCCACCTACCGCCAGGAAGGCGCCGTCCAGGTGTTCGAGGGCGCGCTGCCGATCAAGCGCACGGTCTTCAATATCGGCGACGGCGAATGGAAGGACACTTCCGTGGTGGCCGACGACGTGCAGATCAAATTCCGTATCGTGCTGGCCAAGAAGTAACAAGCAAGGCCGGTATTCCGCTGACGTACCCAATCGACGTTCCTGAGAACGTTCCGCCCCAACCTGATTTGTCGGGAGATTTCATGAAACTGCGTTTCCTCGTTGCCGCCGTCGCGGCCATTTCCGCAACTGCCGCTTTCGGCGTGGCTTCGGCCAATACCGTGACGTACAACCTCGATCCGACCCACACCTACCCGAGCTTCGAGGCCGACCACCTGGGCGGCCTGTCGACCTGGCGCGGCAAGTTCGACAAGTCCAGCGGCGTGGTCACGCTGGACCGTGCCGCCAAGGCGGGCTCGGTCGAGGTCAAGATCGACCCGGCTTCGATCGATTTCGGCAATGCCAAGCTGAACCAGCACGCCAAGGGCCCGGACATGTTCGACGTGGAAGCCTTCCCCGAGGCCGTCTACAAGGGCAAGTTCTCCAAGTTCAAGGGCGACGTGCCGACCGAGGTTGAAGGCGTGCTGACGCTGCGCGGCGTGTCCAAGCCGGTCAAGCTGGAAATCCGCGACTTCAAGTGCATCCAGCACCCGATGCTCAAGCGCGAAGCCTGCGGCGCCGACGCCGTGGGCCATTTCAACCGTGCCGACTTCGGCCTGGACTATGGCGTGAAAATGGGCTTCAAGCCCGAGGTCAAGCTCGCCATCCAGGTGGAAGGCGTGCGCGCGGACTGAGCGTGCCAGCCCGCTGCGCCGGGCTTCCAGGCAGTCAAGGCCGGCCATGCCGGCCTTTTTTATTGTCCGGTATCATTCGGGCGCCTGCCAGGGCACTTGGTTGTACGACCCCCGACGGGCACAGTACAATGGCCCGCGGCAATTCCTCCTTGATCGGGGCATTGCTACTCCTGCCAAGGCGGGGGCAGCCATGCCCGCAACCGGCTAAAGCGCATCACTATGAGCATTCGCTGCATGTCCCGATACCGGTAGCCGCCCCCGCGACCTCCTCGCCCCTCATGCTGTACCTGGCCGTTCCGCCTTGCCTGTACGGTCCGCAGCGTTTCTCGGTTTTCCCTGGCGCAATACCGTGTATTCCAAAACGCAAATCGATCCGGTAGTTGGTTTCCGCAACTCGCAGGGCGAGCAGGTGCGGGGCACGATCATCAATCTCCAGAG
>CAMLSG010000305.1 GCA_946482635.1 uncultured Duganella sp. | reverse complement strand
AGAAGATCCGTGACGTGATCGGCAAGGGCGGCGCCGTGATCCGCGCGCTGACCGAAGAAACCGGCACCCAGATCGACATCAGCGACGACGGCATCGTCACCATCGCTTCCGTCGACGCAGCTGCCGGCCAGGAAGCCAAGCGCCGTATCGAAGAACTGACCGCTTCCGTGGAAGTGGGCAAGTGCTACGACGGTACCGTGCTGAAGCTGCTGGACTTCGGCGCCATCGTCCAGGTGATGCCTGGCAAGGACGGCCTGCTGCACATTTCGCAGATCGCCAACGAGCGTGTGAACGCCGTTGCCGACTACCTGAAAGAAGGCCAGCAAGTGCGCGTGAAGGTCCTGGAGACCGACGAGCGCGGCCGCCTGAAACTGTCGATGAAAGCCGCTGCTGAAGAAGCTGCTGCCGCTGCACAGTAATCAGCGAAGCTGAAACGAAAAGCCGCCGGTGCGAAAGCCCGGCGGCTTTTTTTATAGCGTTGTATTTTGATAGTTTGTGAAGATTCGAGAGATTCAATCGCCCCAAATGACGGCATGATGCTGGACGTTGTTAAAACTAATGAGGGGAAAGAGAATGATCGTCTGGGGATCGAAGGGTGAAGTCGCGGTACTGGAAGCCGAAGAGCATAAGCATTGCCCGGTTTGTGAAAAAGAGCGGAAGTTCCTGGTCCAGTTGCATTACAAGGTCAGCCACATCTGGTACATCTTCAAGTGGATCTCCGCCAAGCAGTACGTCAAGGTGTGCGAAGTCTGCCAGCGCGGCGAAAAGCTGGCCACCAAGGCGGTCGAGGAGCGGCTCGGAAAGCCGCCCATCCCGTTCATGTCCCGCTGGGGCTGGGCGTTCCTGCTTGCGCTGGTCGTAGGCATTGGCGTCTTTGGCTCAATCGAGAGTTCACAGCGGAGCAGCCGGGTGCAGACGCTGGTGGCGAGTCCAATGAAAAACGACATCTACGTCGCCGATCTGGCAAGCCTGTTGAAGTCACCTGAGTCCTCGGTCATGTATGGGGTGCTGCGGGTCCGTAGCGTTAGTGGAAACAACATCGAATTCGATGCGCCTCGCGTTACATACAGTAAGTTGAAGGGAGCGACGAGGGACTTGAGCGGCGGTAAAGTGTCGTCTCCGGACTATTTCGATGGGACGATTGTCTTCACCAAAGAAGAAATCGAGCGCCTTCAGAAGGCTGGGCATATCCATTCGATCGACCGCAACTGATATTGTCCCGCGAAGATTCAAGGCTGATTGTTGCGGCGAAGAGGGCGGCCGGCACAGCTAACGTGCTGCCGTTCTCTGTATATTCGTCGTTCTGTGAGCAGAAGATCGTCAACGTTCCGATCTTCAAGCCGATGCTGATCTGCGTGCTCGAAGGCAGCAAGAAGCTTGGCAGTAAAGGCGAAATCGAATGCCCGCCGGGCTCCTTCGTCGTGCTGTCGAACCATCCCAGCATCAATATGCGCAATATTCCCGGTGAAGGGGAATACCTGGCACTGATCGTCGAATTCGAGCACGAAGACTTCAACTGCCTGCCTCCCCGGCAAGGCCGGACGGAACCCAGCGTCCAGGGCCCGATATGCGATGTGTTCCGCAAGACTCTGGAGCAGTTTGTGGAATGGAGCGGATTCGCGCCGCCAGCGATGTGGGCTGCGCGCAGGCAGGAAATCCTCCAGTTGATTTTTCACCTGGGCCATGAGCAGATCACTGCGATCGCTGGGCCTCCAAGCCTGAGCCACAAGCTGCATGGCCTGGTCAGCGCGGATTTCGCGCATGACATGAACGCGGATGTGCTGGCCGCAAGGCTTGCGCTCAGTGAATCAACGCTGCGCCGGAAGCTGGCGGCGGAGGGCACGACGCTGCAGGCCATCAAAGACAGGGCCAGGCTGGCGCATGGCCTGCACCTGGTTCAATCGACGTTCGAGCCCATCGGCCGTGTGGCGGAACGGTGCGGCTATCAGTCCCAATCGCGCTTCACCGACAAGTTCAAGCAGTTCTTCGGCGTGACGCCCACCGAGCTTCGCAAAACACGGATGCGCGATTAAGGCGAAAGATTGGCTGGATCGGGGCTAAACGAGTCCTGGCTCGACGCCTACCATATGCGTTCCAAACTACAGGAGCACATATGCGACACCTCATTCTTGCAGCACTGCTGGCCTCTAATTCCGCGCTGGCAGGCTCGCTCACGCTGTCCAGCACCGACATCGCCAACGGTAAATTCATGGCCAAGGCCCAGGAATTCCAAGGGTTCGGCTGCAGCGGCGGCAACCAGTCGCCGCAACTGTCCTGGTCCGGAGCCCCAGCCGGCACAGTGGCATTTGCGATCATGGTCCACGATCCCGATGCGCCGACCGGTAGCGGTTGGTGGCACTGGCAGCTTGTGAATATCCCGAAAGACGTGACGTCGCTTGCGGCGGGTGCGATTGCGCCTTCCGGCAGCCAGCAGATGAACAACGACTACGGCATCAAAGGTTTTGGCGGCGCGTGCCCGCCACAGAGGCACGGCGTTCACCGCTATCAATTCACCGTGCACGCGCTTTCGCAAAAACTGGAGCTTCCTGAAAACGCATCCGGCGCATTGACGGGCTATATGGTGAAGGCCCACTCACTGGCCTCCGGCACGATTGAAGCGCTGTACCAGCGCGACTAATTTCCGCGCACCGCCTGGCGCATAATGATTGCCTGATCGAGTCAGCAAGGGAGGGTGTCATGAAGGCAGAGGATTTGCGAGCGATTCAGTCGCCGCTGAAGGAGCGTTACAAGGACCAACCGGAAGCGGCAATGATCACCCTCCACGCACAAGGCCGTGCAGGCGAGGGCGTCAGCTGCAAGATCGAGTCGGGGAAAGGACTGGTGGAGGCTGGCCTGCATCCGGCCACCGGAGGAACCGGACTGCAAGCCTGCTCCGGCGACATGCTGCTGGAAGCCCTGGTGGCCTGCGCCGGCGTTACGCTCAATGCGGTCGCCACATCGCTTGGCATTGTCTTGCGCGAGGCCGTGCTGAAGGCAGAAGGCGACCTGGATTTCCGCGGAACGCTGGGCGTATCAAAGGAAGTGCCCGTCGGATTCCAGGATATCCGCCTGCAGTTCGAACTCGATACCGATGCCACCGACGAGCAATTGGCGACCCTGCTGCGCCTGACCGAACGCTATTGCGTTGTCTACCAAACGCTTGCGAAATCGCCTTCCATTTCGACCGCAGTCGCGCGGAGATCGGCCACGACATAGAAGTTGTCAAAAAATATTGCAAAGTTTCAATCGTGCTCGGGGCGGCACTGCTATAATTCCGCACGGAAACTTGCTTTATTAATAATCACGAGCCGACTGATGAAGAAAAATACTGTACTCCTGGGACTTTTGCTGGCCGCAGCCGGCTTTGCGCAAACTGCCAATGCAGCAGGCAAAGTGCCGCTGGTTCAGCGCAGCGCTGTCGCGCAATGTGCCGACCGCAAAATCGAACTGAAAGGCGCGTGCTTCAAGCAGGAAGGCATTCCAGGGCTGTCGTGCACCAAGCAGCGTCTTAGCATCAGCGATGCCAGCACCGGCCGCGAACTGGGAAGCCAGACCTTCCAGCCGGCGCCACTTCAAGCAGGCGATGCCTATCCTCTGATTTCGGAGCATCTGAGTGAGGTGAGCTGCAAAGAGACCGCTTCCAAGGAGAAGTTCATCGTGATCATGATGAGCAATGGCGGCAATTGCGATCAATGCGAATGGCAGCAACTGTACACCTGGGACGGCAAGAATCTTGGTTCCAGCAACGACGCCAAGAAGGACCCGGCAATCAATGCCGCGCTGAAGGGCACGGAAAGCAAGAAGGCCAAGTCGCTGGGTGCAGGCGACCTGTTCATCTACTCCCAAGTGGATTAAGTCGTGGGTTCACCTGAATTCCTGTTCAAGGCGGGGCTGGCGGTACTGCTTGGCTGTAGCGCCACGCCAGCATTCGCCGGTGATGCTTATGCCCCGTTCGGCCTGCGCTGCGTGGCAGGGGACAAAGCGACCGACGCGGATATAAGCAAAGTCACGGATAGCCTGAGTTCTCGTTATGAGAAGGTGTGGGGCAAGAATTGGGAAGGCAAACTGCCGCCTCTGCAACGCATTGATGCAAAGGTCATGGAAGAAATCGCCGCCATTTCCGGCTGCGCAGCGATTATGGACGCTCCTGCCTGCGCGAATTTCTTTAGTCCCGAAATTGGCGGCGACCTGTATATGTTCGCGGAGATCGGCAGCAAGGCCCCGTTGCGCAAGCAGTTTGACGAGGCAGTTGCAGCGCTTCCGCCTTCGGCAGGAAAGACTGCGGTGCAGCGCTGCATGAAGCTCGTCGCGAAGAAATAAGGCGTGACGTCTTGAGTACGAGGGAGTCTTGGCTTCAATGAAAATAAGGATGGCTGACGCAGGCGACATTTCCATACTTGCCATGCTGGTGAGCGAAGCAAACAAGGATGTTGCGGTCAAGTTCGGCCTCAATGCGCAGAACTGTCCGAAGCATCCTTCATTCTGCACCGAAGCGTGGATTGAGAGCGATTTGAGTCGAGGCGAGCGCTATTTCATCCTTGAGGACAGTGCGGCTGCCATTGGGTGCGTTGCCTATGAACGCCCTGGACCAGGCCGGGCATATCTGAACCGACTGTCCGTGCTGCCTGAGTATCGGAACCGCGGCGCCGGAGCACTGCTGGTCCAGCATATCGTCCAGCTGGCGGCGGCCGACTCGGTGCAAAGCATCAGTATTGGCGTGATTGGCGAACATGCGGAATTGAAGCTTTGGTATGAGGCGTTAGGATTCACCATTGGTGAAATCAAACGGTTCCCGCACCTGCCCTTTTCTGTGCAATACATGACCCGCCAGGTCCGTGGCGTTCCCGTCGACGTTCCAACGAAATAGGCGCGGCTTCGGTTCTATTCCAGAGTTACAGACGCTCCGGAACGAAGGGTGTTGTGGACTTCTGCCACGGCATCGGTCTGGCGTAACAGGTTTGCGATCACATCGTCCGGAGCAGAGGAGGTGATT